>DDJS01000019.1 GCA_002339165.1 Cellvibrionales bacterium UBA2618
AACAGCAATTCGCTATGAAGTTTTTTTACCTGCTGCAAAAAGCGTTCATCGCTGAACTCACTGGCCAGCACCCTACCAGAAAATTTATCCAGCCAATAAACGCTAGCACGACCATCGGGGTCGCGCAGTTCAATTTCTATCGAGCGATCGCCAGGCGGAGCTAATATAAGCTTTTTAAGCGTTGCCTCTGGGTGTTGCGCTAAGAGCGCTTCGACCTGATGACTCATCGGCAGGCGCGTTGTAACCGCCCCCGCGTGGACGGCGGTGGCATTGATGGCGGCCTCTTGATACTGTTCGATCTGAGGCTTAAAAAGATAAATGGCGCCGGTCAAAGACAGAAAAATGGCGAACGGACACACCATCAAACCCGCCAGAAAATGCCAACGCCACAAGCGCTGTCGAAGCATGGTCGAGCGCAATTCCATCCTAGCGGCCTATCTGATAGCGAGCTTGAAAATGATATGTCCGACCCGGCCAAGGATGGAATACGTAGGCCTGCTGATCAAACAAATTGTCGATGCCAGCGGTCAACTTTAGCTGCGGCGAAATCTTCCAATTCAGCGTGGTCGCGACAAATAGGAAACTGTCGTGGGCACCAAACACCCGATCGACCTTATCACTGTTATCGAGTGCCCCATAGCTGTCGCTGGCGTAGCGAACCGTCGCCCCCATGGCCCATTTTGGCGAATATCTATAACTGAGCATTAGGTTGCTACGAAAGCGTGGTGAACGCGGAAACTGCTTGCCAACAAAGTCGCTGTTAAACACATTTTCGGTGATTTTGGCGTCGCTGTAGGTCAGGTTAAACCGCACATCCAATGGCAGTGACCACAATTTTTTTTGCTGCCAAATAAATTCTGTGCCCTGGGTAGTGACCGCGCCGACCGGCAAAAACGTCGATGTACCATTAGTCGCGCGCTGATTAAAAATAACATCGTCAACCTGTTCGTAAAATAGGTTGATTCGCAACTCCCCATCGCCTAACAACTTGCTAAAGCCAAGGTTGTGAAAAACGCCAGCTTCTGGTGCCAGCGTTGGATCGCCAATAGCCGCTGCTCCCGCGCCTTTACTATCGTTGACATACAGTTCCTCAACCACAGGAAAACGCAACGCGCGCGCCACCGAATAACGCACATCCACGCCTTCGTTCACGTACCACGCGAGCGAGAATTTTGGCGAGTAACCGCTTACCGAGCGCGGTGAAATTCGTTGTGCGCCCAAATAGCCTTCATCGGCGCGCCATTGTTCATATCTCAAGCCAAGATTCAGCATCCACGATGGCGTGATCTCCAATCCGTAGAGAGCAAAAATGGCCGAGGTGTTGGCCTGTCCACCACTGTCGGCCCGTCCGGTTGATACATCCCCGTCGGTTTCGTCGCTATCGCGCAGTCTCGCGATACTGTTGTAATCGTCGACGATATAATTCAAACGATAGTCATCATAGTGAAGTCCCAATGCCAATTGCTGCCGATCGTCGTTGAGCCAGCGATCATTAGAAAATTTGACATCAAAGATCTGCCAACCGGTATCATCATACTCGGTGACGCGTGCGTGATATTTTTGGTTATCGGCAATGTAGGTAGGTGCCATTGGGTGATTTCCAGAACGCACTTCCACATCATCAAGCACCCTGAAATTACTATAAAAGGCATCACCAAGCCAATCGTCATTCGCCTCTATACTCACACCGAGCCCGACCAAAAAGCTGTCGCGCTGTTGCTCGCGCTGTTGGAAACGACTGCGGCCAAATGCATAGGTATCATAAGCCCTTCCGCTGCCGGCCAATGCCACTCGGCGATCAAAAATTGGCGTGCCATCAGCGTCGCGAATAAAACTATTTTGCTCACGCTCACTCCGTCGACGTGTCTCATAGGCCATAGAACCGCGCCATTGGAGGCGCCCACGCGGATAAAAAAACTTGCCCTTGTAGAGCTCAGAAACCGTAGACTCCGCTCCCGAATCACCAAAATAGACGCCCGAATTGCCTATTTCATCGGAGCCATCGAGCCACCCTAAACTCGCTTCCGTGGTCGGCTTATCGGTGGTGTTCCGAGAAAAAAAATGGCTCTGTGGTTGGCCGCTATTATCTAGCCGGTTGTAGGATAAAAATACGCCTAAGTCGCCAATCCTATCTTCGTAGGACGCAAACGTGCGGTAGCCATCAAGGGTGTCATTATTGTCGCCGTATCGATGCGGCTGGGAAAAATAGCCGATTTCAACGACACCGCGGCTTTCTCTCGGGTTGGCGGTTTGAATATTGATTACGCCGCCCATCGCATTGCCGCTGTACTCGGCTGAGAATGGGCCGTAAACCACCTCCACTTGATTTATCTCACTGGGCGATACCAATGACCAGCGCGGCGCTCCTCGGTAGCGCGTCTGAAGGTGATAATGCAACGGCATACCATCGACGAACACCATCGACCGCGTCGTTTGAAACATATTTGAGCCGCGAATACCGACCACCCCGTTGGCATCACCGATGAATCGCTTACGAACGATCAAACTGGGTGCAAAAGCGACCGCATCCTCGGTGGATGTCATGTTGGTCAAAGCAAGTTCCGCCGCTGTTAGGGTACTGGTCGGGCTGACTACGCCAGTTTCGTTGAATATCTGGTCGGCAATTACAACCACTTCTTCGAGACCATCGCGTTCGGCGTGAGCCGCGAGATGAATACCACTACATAGTAGGCAACTGAGGGTTAAAATAGACATACGCGACGACACGAAGGGCTTCCTTTCCTAATAAATTGAACCAACGATATCAAACTCGGGGAATGCATGGAATGTGGCAAATTG
>DDJS01000064.1:0-11400 GCA_002339165.1 Cellvibrionales bacterium UBA2618
CGCCAGCCGTAAGCTCACCGCACGCTGGTCGTGGTGAAATCCTATCAACCGTGACCGATCAAATAGAAAAGTCCTATGAATCAAAGCAGCGTGGTCGAATCATTCGCTAGTGGTATTGGCGGCAATAGCTCTTTACAATACTCAATTTTTTATAGGTCGAATGGAATGTCAGCACATTCAGATACCATAGCGCTTGCCAAAAACCTGATTTCACGGCCCTCTGTAACCCCCAAAGACGAAGGCTGTCAGGCGCTGATGATCGAGCGATTACGGCGCGTCGGGTTTGCCGTCGAAGCGTTAACTTTTGCCGATGTAACCAACTTCTGGGCCGTACATGGCAGCGATGGGCCGATGTTTTGCTTCGCTGGGCATACCGATGTCGTGCCCAGCGGAGAGGCTGCGCAGTGGCAATCTCCGCCGTTCCAACCCGAGGTGCGCGATGGGTTGCTCTATGGCCGTGGAGCCGCGGACATGAAGGGTTCATTGGCAGCGATGGTAGTAGCGGCAGAACGCTTTGTCACGGCGTACCCCGAGCATCCCGGCAGACTCGCTTTTCTGATCACCAGTGATGAAGAGGGCGACGCAATCAACGGCACTGCTAAAGTCGTCGAGTGGTTGGACAATCAACAACTGATACCCGATTGGTGCCTGGTGGGCGAGCCTTCGAGTAGCCAGCGATGCGCTGATACGCTCAAAATTGGTCGCCGGGGTTCGCTCGGTTGTAAGCTCGTTGTGCATGGCAAGCAAGGCCATGTGGCCTACCCTCAGTTAGCCGATAATCCTATACACAGGGCCATGTCAGCTCTGGCTGAACTGGTCGATGAAACATGGGACGAGGGTAATGAAGCATTCCCCCCTACCACTTTACAAATCTCCAACCTACATTCGGGAACAGGAGCGAACAATGTCATTCCCGGGAGCCTCGAGGCAAGCTTTAACATTCGGTTTTCCACCGAACTCACAGCGCAGCAGATCATCGATCGAACTGAAGCGATATTCGATCGTTATGCCTTTGATTATGACGCCGACTGGCGGACTAGCGGCCTGCCCTTTTTAACCAACCACGGTAAGCTTATCGCGGCTGCCACGGATAGTATCGTCAGTATCACCGGCCAAATACCTAAATTATCTACCGCGGGGGGAACTTCCGATGGCCGTTTTATCGCCCCGATGGGGACTGAAGTGGTAGAACTGGGACCCATCAATGCCAGTATCCACCAAGTCGACGAACACGTTCGAATAACCGACCTCGATGTACTGACTGAGATTTACCATGCGGTGATCGACAAACTGTTGCGGACAAAGTAAGTCCCGGCGGCACTCGCTCTAGAGCTCCAGTGGTAATTTTTGTAACGCGTAAATGTCATAGCGAGTCGATTTTCCCGAGAGAGAAAAATGCGGCATGGCGTTACCGAGTTGGGGTGCTTTTCGCGGTCGTTTTACCACCACGCGAAAGCGTGCTGCACCGAGCGCTAAATCGAGAAGGTGGTCGGCGTCATGATCGTCGCCAACAAGCGTCTTAAAAGCCTGCATTTCTTTCTTGACCTTGGCTGACTTTCGACTCTCAGGGTACATTGGGTCTAGATAGATGACGTCGGGCTGCGGTATGTTTGGATTCCCATTGAGATAACATTGCGCCTCTAGCGCCACCAAATCCATACGCGCTAAGATAGTCGCCAACTCGCGGTTATCTGTGATGCTTAATGCACGCGCTAATCCATCCTTCAACAGTTCTTGTACCACTGGATTCCGCTCGACCAGTGTCACCTGGCAACCGAGCGTGGCGAGTACGAATGCGTCGCGTCCCAATCCTGCGGTAAGATCCAGGACATGCGGTTTGCACTTGCCAGAAATACCGACTGCCTTGGCAATATCTTGGCCGTTACCGCCACCATATTTACGCCGATGGGTGGCAACAGTTCCCTCAAAATCACAACGTATGGCCCCGTGCAGTGTGCCAATCAACGGCATTAACCGCAGGCCCTCATCGACGAGTTCTAAAAAATAGTCTGCCGTAGTCGAGGGGCAAGGCAGGATCGACGATTGAGTCGCTCCGGGAGCACGTAAGAGTGGCACGCTGAGCCGATCCGCCAATCGTTGGGCCATCGGCTTGAGTTCGACAGAGTCACAGCGGATATGGCTTAGTGGCATAGAGTCATCCGCTGCCAAATACCGGCAACGATCCGACTGAACCTAGCTTTACAGAAAATATTAAACACGGCACTTACTCGCTACAAATCGCTGCTTAGCATAGGCATATTCAAGCTATTAAGCTACTCGTCAGAAGGTTTTCGCTGACCTTGTATAGATCTAGCTTGAACATGATTCAATTTACCTAAATAGGCCACTTTGAGCATTGCCCGGTGACTACTTATGCCGACCCGAGTTACTCACATTAGCTGTGGATAACTTTGTGGATAATCGTCTTGCAAACCTAGGCCAGCCTATACAAATCAACCGTCTGAGTTAGATTGATCATTTATTGATCACATTATTTTATTGATAAATATCAATGATTTAAGCTAATCTCTGGCAACAATCAATAACTTATAGCTATTTTGTTACAGTTCTGTAAGAACAATCGACTATCTGTGGAAAAAAACTATACGGATATGTAAATAATACTTAAGCATTAATAAATAGTAATTGCAAAAGCGTTTTTTACGTGTTATCAAGCAGTAGTCAACAGTTTGCTAATTTTCAGATAAACTGTCCTGCAAGCTACGACTCAAACGCCAACCAATCGGATCCCTCTGACTGCGTCGCATAATGTACCTTAGTGGCATCAGACAATACCTCAGTCAATAGATCCTGCAAACGATTTAAACAATTATTCTGCTGGCTAATGTGGCCTAAAAGAATGTGCTGTATCCGCTGCTGATCTATCAACGACAGAAAGTCGACCGCTTGCTGGTTACTCAAATGTCCCCAGTCACCGCTCACCCGACTTTTTAAAAAAGCTGGATACGAGCCCTTAGCCAGTATTTCGGGATCGTGGTTAGCTTCCAACAACAAACCATCGCAAGACTTGTACAGCGCCACAACATGGGGCGTCAAATACCCTAAATCGGTGAGTAAGCCCAGCCGAAAACCGGCTGCAGCAATAATAAATTGCACTGGTTCGCGAGAATCGTGCGGAACAGGCACTGGTGTGATGGCTAAGTCGCCGATAATAAAGTCCGCGTGGCTATCGATGATGTGCATCAATTCTGACGCGGTGCCATTGCCTGCTCGCGCCGAACCGGCCGTCAAGTAGATTGGCGTCTGATATTTAACCGCCAAGGCTTCTACGCCGGCCCAATGATCGCTATGCTCATGGGTAACCAGCAGCGCATTTAGGTCGGTTGCAGAAGCACCGACTCTTGCGAGCCTTTTTTCAGTTTGACGAAGCGTAAACCCACAGTCTACCAAAACGGACGTATCACCCGAGGTGACTAGGGTCGCATTGCCCTTGCTCCCGCTGCCCAAGGAAACGAATTTCATACGTGCCGTGCAGGGCTAAGAGAGATTACTGCGTATAGTAGCCAGCAAGCGCAGTGCATCGCTAGCGCTTATCGCCACACCCTCGCGGTCGAGCACCCTAACTTGAACTTTTCCACCGACGGTGTTTAGCCTGATTTGGTGATTGTACTCGAGTATTTCGTCATCCTTGCCGCCGCCAAACCAGCGTTGGAAAAACCCAGGTTCTTCGGTTGAAGGCGCGCTGAAATTCACCAGTAAAACTCCTTCACTACGATTTTTATCAATCACCGTAAAGCCACCACGGGACGCCGAATAACTCACCGACGCCCAGCATCGATCAAAGTTCAGTGCAATTAAAATGTATGGATCCTGCGGATCATCTGCGACGATATTTACCTTTGCATCACCACCAATGTTTTGCGCTAAAAGTGACACCTGCGAATAGTTAGATGCAGTGGCTAGTTCGTTGGCCAGTAACGAGAGCATGTCTTGCTCTCGTTGATCGCTATCGGACGAATCATGCCAATCGCTAGACTCCTCTTGGCCAATGGGGGCTTGATTATGGAGCGCCGATATCTCAGTGCTATCAAGTTGCACGCCCGGTGCGATTGCAAAACGAAAACGGTGAGATTGAAGTTCATCGGACTTGAATTTAATCCACACGGTCTCAACCATGCCAGTCACACCGTCGGTACGCGACGTAGGAATTCCATTGCGGCCCAAGATACTGCGCACGCGCGGCCAAACCTCGCTAGGCGGAACGTTAATCAACACCCAACTGCGCTCTTCATAACTCTGTATTTTGACTAATTGCTCGAACGTATTGACCGATGCCGGTTGCGGTCGAGGCACTTCGTAATCGGGCTCGAGTGCCGTTGTTGAGATAATCTCCGGGATTGGATAGACCTGACCAAGACTGTTGCCCTGAAGTCCCTCGGGAACCTCAGTAGGTGCAATTTCCTCGGATAACAGGTAGTCGTTAGAGCGGTCGCGCAGCCCCAGCCAACCGCAGCCAATTTGGCTGCATAAAACTAAAGCTAGCAACAATCGCGTTAAAATACTCATGGTCAGAATATACCTCTGTGAGGGTCCGTCTAAAGATTGTTTTTAAGTTGGATTTTAGCCTGCCGCATCGCGCTGCGAACCACTGCATGGTTGGCCGCCGCTAATGGAGTCAGTGGGAGGCGCAAAGCATCATCCATCAGGCCCATCTGCGACAGTGCCCATTTTACCGGTATCGGGTTTGACTCGACAAACAATCCCGAGTGCAACGCTTGCAGAGCCGCATCGACGCGCTCAGCTTGAAGCGCATCTCCGCGCAACGCCGCAGCGCACATGGTCGTCATCAATGCTGGGGCAACGTTCGCGGTCACCGAGATGTTGCCATTGCCGCCGAGCAGCATGAGCTCACGCGCCGTCGCATCATCGCCAGAATAAACCGCGAAGCCATCGCAACTTTGCTTGATGATTCCCTCACCCCTACGCAAGTCACCAGTAGCATCTTTGATGCCAATAATGTTCTCACATTCCGTTAGCCGCAGTACCGTCTCCAACTCCATATCACACGCAGTTCGACCTGGAACATTGTAGAGGATTTGCTGTATGTCGACGCCCTCCGCTATCGTTCGATAGTGCTGGTAGAGACCTTCCTGCGTCGGCTTATTGTAGTATGGCGTGACCAACAGGCAGGCATCCGCGCCGGCCTGTTTTGCCGCTTTAGTAAGCGCCAGCGCCTCGCGCGTGCAGTTGGCTCCAGTGCCTGCAATCACCGGAATTCGTCCAGCAGCGCGCTCGACAACACAGCGAATGACGGCCTCGTGCTCTTCTACATTGAGGGTGGCAGACTCACCGGTTGTACCCACGACAACAATGCCATTGGTACCTTCATCGACGTGCCAGTCCACCAGCGTCGCGAGCGCGGCCCAATCAATATCGAGTGATTTAGTGTGCAATGGCGTCGCCAGAGCGACCAGACTTCCAGAAATCATTTAGTAGTTCCTTAAGGATTGCAATACTACTGATACCGATAGATCGACACAAGTTAAACCGAACTACCCAGCGTTAATCTTACTTTGGCTCCGGTTGATCCAAATTGTAAAGATCGGCTTCACCCGCCGGGCGATTTTTAAAGCGCCTATGCGCCCAGAGATACTGTTCCGGTTGCAATAAAATATGCTGTTCGATTAACCCATTGATCGTTGTCGCATCGGCTAGAACATCGCCGGTTGGAAAGTTTTCCAACGGCGGATAAAAAGTAATTTGATAACCTTTATTTTTCGGCAAACGGATATGGGTAAATGGCACCACGCGCGCATTACCGCTCTTGGCGAACCGAGCTGTGGTATCTACGGTGGCGGCGGCAATACCGAAAAATGGCGCAAACAAACCACTACCTAACCCATAATCCTGATCGGGACCAAACCACAGCGTTCGACCTCGCCTTAATGCGGTTAAACTACCGCGCACATCACGCCGTTCATAGGTCTGAGTGTCACCGATGCTTTTATTGACCCGACCACGAGCCTGCAAAAAATCATACACCGGATTACCGTGGGCTCGGTACATACCATCGACCCGGTCGTATACGGTGGTCACTGCGGCAGTGCCAATCTCCAAGGTCGTGTAGTGAATACCGAGCAGCAGCGTACCGCGACCGTTGCTATCCTCTAGATACTGAATATCGCGAATATCGAGTAATTTTTGAAAGCGCTTTTTCGGCCACCACCAAGCGATACCTACTTCCATGACGGCCATGCCCATACTGCTAAAATTGGCACGCAACAATTGCTCGCTCTGGGAACCATCTAACGTCGGAAAACAGAGCTCGATATTGCGCCGTGCAATTCTTTTTCGTCGACTATTGAAGGCGAAAAGTGTCATGCCCAAGCCGTGTCCCAAGCGCATTAGCCATGCGTATGGCAACATTGAAATTAGCCACCAAACGGCAAACAAACACCAACTGCTCCAGTGTCTTGGATGCAGCAGTTTAGCTCTAAACCGGCCAGCGCCCGATCCCATTATAAAAGGCTCGTCGAGTCAACAATGTTGTACAAACCATTCATGGCGTCTAGAGCAACTCCGATATAGGAATATCGATATCGATATCGATATCGGCATCATAATCAACGCCATCGAGACCAAACCCAAAGAGCTTCAAAAACTCAACCTGATAACCCTCAACATCTGCATACTCGAGCAAATTTGCATCACTGATATGGGCCCAAGCATCAGCAACTGCCGCTTGTACGCTCGGCAGTAATTCAAGATCATCAACCCTGAGGCGCCCGTCGTCATCAAAGTTCGCATCGGCACCATAGAGTCCATCGTTAAATAACCGATAAATCTGCTCTATACAGCCCTCGTGCGTATCGCGAGCTTTCATCTCTCGAAACAATAACGAAAGATACAGCGGCATGATGGGGATCGCGGAACTGGCTTGGGTTACCACCGCCTTGAGTACCGAAACCCGTGCATCGCCATCGATAGCAGAGAGCTTTTGTCGAATCTCTAGGACTTTTTTATCCAAATCTTGCTTGGCGCGACCAATGGTGCCATGCCAATAAAGATCCCAGGTAATTTTATCGCCAATGTAGGTGAAAGCCGTTGACTTGGCACCTGGCGCGAGTACTTTGGCTTGACTTAGGGCTTCAATCCACATCAACCAGTCCTCTCCACCCATGACCTCGACCGTATCGTTAATCTCTTTCTCACTCGCCGCCTCAAGACTAAAATTTTGTAGAGTCCCCTTGTCGGTATTCAATCCCCGCATTGCTACAGATGTACCGATCGGTTTCAACGTTGACTGAAATACTTCACCACTCTTGGGGTGCTCGCGGCGCGGCGCAGCCAGGCTGTAAATAACCAAATCCACTTGACCCAAATCCGCTCGAATGGCCTCGATAGCGCGCTGCTTTACCGCATCAGAAAAAGCGTCGCCATTGATACTTTTGGCATACACGCCAGCGCTTTTTGCGCTGGCGTGAAAAGCGGCCGAGTTATACCAGCCAGCGGTGGCGGTTTTTTTCTCGCTGCCGGGCTTTTCAAAAAACACGCCCAAGGTCGCGGCACCGCCACCAAAGGCCGCGGTGATTCGCGCGGCGAGCCCGTAGCCAGTCGATGAACCGATCACCAATACGCGTTTTGGACCGGCGATAGGTGGCAGCGACTGAACATAGTCTATTTGATCTTTAACATTGGCGGCACAGCCTGCCGGGTGGGCGGTAATACACATAAAACCGCGCACACGAGGTTTGATAATCATCCGGTGATACTCCCTAAATTCTAGTTTTTCATGGACTGTTAGCTGGCCCACAAAGCCACTTTAGCGGGGCATGATACCCCAATGGCGGCACCTGCCGAAAGCGCGAAAGAGGGAAAGAGGAAAATCACCATTGGGTTAAACTACCCCTGCAACTGATCACCTATGGACGAAAATACGTACACAGAACCTATGGGGACGCTACTCAGCAGAGGTGACTTTGGTTATCATAGTCGAACGTCACCGCAGCCACTATTGTCACCCGCTATACAGCTAAGAGAAAGACATGTCCAAAGCACAATCTACCCCCCCTGAGCGGCCAACAACGCTGGAATATCCATTTTTGCGCAGAGAATTTCTAACCGCACTAGAAACTAGTGGCAGTGCTTGCGCCGAAACTGGTTGGCAGCCCTTACACATAGTCGCCGGCGATGATCCAAAAAAAATAACCATGCCGCTCTATCTCAAAGATCACTCGATGGGAGAGTACGTATTTGATCACGCATGGGCCAATGCCTACCATCAAAGTGGTTTGAATTACTACCCAAAATTAGTATCCTCAATCCCCTTTACGCCGTCCACCGGCCCTCGGATAAACGGCATACAATCAGCCGAAGGCTGTTACACAAATATTATGGAACAGGTCCTCGAGCGCGCTGCAGAACAGGATGTATCTAGCTGGCATATACTTTTCCCCAGCAACGAAAATTTACAAGGCTTTGCCAACCAACCATTGTTAAACAGGCACGGCGTTCAATATCACTGGTTCAACAGAGGTTACGCCTGCTTCGACGACTATCTAGCGGCCATGAACTCGCGAAAACGAAAAATGGTGCGCCGAGAGCGCGCTCAGGTGGCGGCGCAAGACATCACCGTCAGCGTCGAATTAGGCGAGCAGATCGATGACAATACCTGGCAACTTTTTCATCAACTTTACCAGCGCACCTACGCCAAACGCAACGGCAGCCGAGGCTATCTGACGGAAGAGTTTTTCAAACAAATTAGCGTCACCATGCCAGAGCAAATCGCCATGGCGGTAGCACGAAAAAAAGATCGTGCGATCGCCTGTGCGCTGTACTTTTTCGATGACGAAAGTCTTTATGGTCGCTATTGGGGCAGCCTCGGCGAATATAATCACCTGCACTTTGAACTCTGCTATTACACCGGTATAGAGTTCGCCATCCGGCGTGGTTTAACGCGTTACGATGCTGGGGCGCAGGGCGAGCACAAGATTGTTCGGGGATTTGAGCCCGTGTGCACGCACTCCCTGCACTGGATCAAACACCCAGAGTTTAGACAGGCGATTGACCGCTTTATTCATCAGGAACGCATTGCCGTCGCGCAGCATATAGAGCAGGCGACTGCCATACTGCCGTTTAAAACGGATGATTTACCACTCTCCTGAATTGGGCATCGAAACCCAGGGTTCAACGGCAGCAAGAGGCGCACCGGATTGCAGTAATTCGATGGAAATATTGTCCGGCGAACGAATGAACGCCATGCGACCATCGCGGGGAGGACGGCTTAGCATCACACCGCAGTCGATCAATCGCTGGCAACTACGATAGACATCCGCCACTTGAAAGGCTAAATGGCCAAAATTGCGGCCGCCCGTATAACACTCGCGATCCCAGTTATAAGTCAATTCTAGCAGCGGCGGCGCAGCGTGATCGGCATGCAACTGGTCATCGGGTGCGGTTAAAAACACCAAAGTAAACCGTCCGGCACTGTGTTCACGGCGGGAATGCTCCAGCAGACCCAGCGCACCGCAATAGAAAGCCAGCGATAGATCGAGACACTCTACTCTAACCATGGTATGTAAATAGCGCATTGTGACGCTCTCCAACTCAGAAAAACCTGAATAGACTATCACAATGAAACATATATCGGGTCTAGCATTTTTGTATGTTTAACCGCTTAAGAGTTTACCGCGCGGCTGCGCGACCTAGACCACAGCAACCGTCCCGATAAGGCGACGTCAACCGAGTGCCAAATGCCGAATATCGCTCAGAAGCGTTACCAAGTGGAGCATAAAGCGCCCACCATCGGCGCCATTTATTAATCGGTGGTCATAGGACAGTGACAGCGGCATAAACAGCCTAGGTTGGAAGGCAGTACCGTCCCAGTGGGGTTTAATCTGCGCCTTGGCGACGCCTAATATCCCCACCTCGGGGGTATTCACTATCGGTGTAAAGCCCAGCCCTCCGAGCGCACCTAAACTCGACACAGTGAAACATCCCCCGCGCATTTCTGCGGGCGTTAACTTGCCCTCTTTGGCCTTGCCTGCGAGTTCCGTAATTTCCCCGGCAAGCTGCCACAAGCCCTTTTGATCGACGTCTCTTACAACTGGAACTAGCAGACCCCTGGGGGTGTCTACCGCTAGACCAATGTGGCAATAGTGTTTCTGCACGTAGCTACTACCATCATCAATTAGTGAGCGATTAAATACCGGGTGCGCCTGCAGGGTCAAGGCCACTGCCTTGACAATAAACGCCACCGGTGAAAGTTTCACTGCGCGCCTTTGCCCTTCGTCCCCAAGCGACTTTCTAAACGCATCCAACTCGGTAATGTCGGCTTCGTCAAACTGCGTGACCCGCGGAACGGCCTCCCAACTCGCGTGCATAGCGCTCGCTGTTAGGCGCTGAATATTTGACATTTTATGGCTTTTCAACGCTCCAAATTCAGCGAAATCCTCCACTTTCCAGCCGACCGAAGAGATCGATTGACTCGGATTTGATGCTTGTTCCATACGCTGTTTAACGAACTCATTTAGATCGTCTCGAGAAATTCGTCCACGGGCTCCGCTGCCAGTGACCAGCGTCAAGTCAACCCCCAACTCGCGCGCCAACAGACGCACCGCAGGACCAGCATAGACCTCGCTGGCGCCACTCATAACCGCGCTAAGTGCTGTTGCCGAGGGCACCAGAGGTGTTACTGCCACGGTGCCAGTAGCGACCGAAACTGCCGCTTCGGAGTCTACCACCGACTGATTTTTTGCCGGCGATGGCTCAGGTATAGTAAGGGCGGCATCCACAGCAGGAACCTCGGCGTTAGTTGCAACTCGAACCAGCGCAGTGCCACTAGTAACTTTGTCCGCCTCCGCGACCAAAATTTCGAGAATGCTGCCCGATTCCGATGCCGGAACATCGATAGTTGCTTTATCAGACTCCAACACCACCAATGTCTCACCCTCGGCAATTGTATCGCCTACCGCAACCGTGACTTCTATGACTTCTAGCGCGCTATCGCCACCGGTATCGGGCACGCGTAATAGTCGTTCAATTGCTGTCGATTGTTCGGAACTCGCGGCAGTCTCGATCGGTTGATCGTGCAATTTCGTTGGCTCGGACGATGGCTCATCGCTACCATTATCGCTGGACGTCGTCGCTGATCCAACCGCTATCTCAGCCAACGCATCACCCACCGCGACACTATCGCCCTCGGCGACCAAATAACGCTGCAAAATACCGCTAACTGGGGATGGCACATCCATACTTGCTTTGTCTGATTCCAATACCACCACTGCGTCGTCAACGCCCAAGGTTTGCCCCGGCATAAGGCTAAACTCTATGACCTCAACGCGATCAACGCCCCCTAGGTCAGGAACTACAATCACCTCTAACACCACGTTAACACCTCACTAATATGTCCATTCAGAATCACTAACCTCGCTCAGACCA
>DDJS01000064.1:11753-17491 GCA_002339165.1 Cellvibrionales bacterium UBA2618
TATTACCCATTAAGTCACACCATCAATGGATTAGATTTTTCGCTATCGATGCCAAATTTCTGTATAGCATCGGCCACCACATTGACATCGAGCAATCCTTGATCGGCCAGTGATTTAAGCGCGGTCACGACGACAAAATAACGATCAACCTCGAAAAAATGGCGCAGCGCTTCGCGACTATCGCTGCGCCCAAACCCATCGGTGCCAAGAACATACAACGGCGAACGGATATACGCGCGTAACTGCTCAGCATAGTTTTTCATATAGTCCGTGGCAATCACCACTGGACCCTGATGATCCGCCATAGTGCGTTCGACATAGGATTGCTGCTGCTCGGCTGTGGGATGCAATAGATTCCAGCGCGCGATTGATTGACCCTCACGAACCAGTTGGTTGATACTGGTTAAACTCCAAATGTCGGACTCTATAGAGAAATCTGTGCGCAAGATCACCGCCGCTTCAATGACCTCATTTAGAATCGTTCCGGCGCCCATCAGCTGAACCCGCAGTTTTGCCGACGACCCCCTCACCAATCGATACATACCTTGAATAATGCCTAATTCGACGCCACTGGGCATTGCTGGTTGGGGATAATTTTCGTTCATCGTGGTAATGTAATAAAAACAATTTTCGCGTTGTTGATACATGCACTGCGCGCCGTGTTGAATGATCACCGCCAGCTCATAACCGTAAGTCGCATCATAGCTACGACAATTCGGCACCGTGTTGGCCAATATGTGGCTGTGACCGTCCTGATGCTGAAGACCCTCGCCATTTAATGTCGTGCGTCCAGCGGTTGCACCGATCAAAAAGCCTCGCGCCTGACTGTCACCGGCGGCCCACGCAAGATCACCAATCCGTTGAAAGCCAAACATAGAGTAAAAGATATAAAACGGGATCATTGGGCGCGCACTGGTACTGTATGCGGTGGCCAGCGCCAACCACGCCGACATAGCGCCGGCTTCATTAATACCTTCTTCGAGAATAACGCCCTTCTTATCTTCCTTGTAGTACATGATTTGCTGGCGATCGTGAGGGGTGTATTTTTGCCCCTCCGACGTGTAAATTCCCAACTGCCTAAACATTCCCTCCATACCGAATGTTCGCGCTTCATCGGGCACGATGGGCACCACAAACTCGCCAATATTGGAATCTTTAATCAGTACTGACAAAATTCGTACGAAGGCCATAGTTGTCGATATGGCACGCTCTCCACTACTTTTTAATTGCTTCTCAAATGCCTCGAGACTAGGGGTCTGCAAACTCACAAAGTCCGCCGATCGGCTCGGCAATGGACCTCCGAGCAAGTCCCTTTGCCGTCGCATATAGACCATCTCCGGACTGTCATCTGGAGGACGATAATATGGCACTTCCGCAATCTCGTTGTCAGCAATAGGCAATCCAAACCGATCGCGAAATGAACGCAAGCTATCCAAGTCTAAATTTTTGACCGAGTGAGTGTCATTGGCCGCTTCGCCGGCACTTCCCAAACCATAGCCTTTTACCGTATGCGCTAAAATAACCGTCGGTTGCCCCTTGCAACTGGATGCCTCGGCATATGCTGCATATACCTTGTAAGGATCGTGCCCGCCGCGATTGAGTTGCATGATCTGTTCGTCAGACATGTCAGCAACCAATTCTAACAGCTCGGGGTAGGCGCCAAAAAAATGCTCTCGTGTATAGGCTCCGCCGTTAAATTTGTAATTTTGCAATTCGCCGTCACATACTTCATTCATACGCTGCAATAACAAACCGGTCTTATCGCGCTCGAGCAAGGTGTCCCAGTGTCGACCCCAGACCACCTTGATAACGTTCCAACCAGCGCCACGAAAAACTCCCTCGAGTTCTTGAATAATCTTGCCGTTACCGCGCACTGGGCCATCTAGCCGTTGCAGGTTGCAGTTGACCACGAAAATTAAATTTTCTAGCTGCTCGCGGCCGGCCAGAGATATCGCTCCGAGCGTTTCCGGTTCATCGCACTCACCATCACCGAGAAAAGCCCAGACCTTACGATCGCCGCGAGGGACTAGACCGCGAGCTGACAAATAGCGCATCACGTGCGCTTGATAAATAGCCTGAATAGGACCAAGTCCCATTGAAACTGTAGGAAACTGCCAGTAATCCGGCATTAACCAAGGGTGCGGATAAGAGGACAAACCGTCACCACTGACCTCGCGGCGAAAATTGTCCAGTTGTTCCTCGGTGAGACGCTTTTCTAGAAACGACCGGGCATACATGCCGGGCGCACTGTGGCCTTGATAGAACACCAAATCACCCAACTGCTCTCCCCTAGAGGCACGGAAAAAGTGGTTAAAGCCGATATCATAAAGCGTGGCGGCCGACGCAAAGCTCGCGATATGTCCGCCGATCCCGGGGCTTTTAAGGTTGGCCCGCATCACCATAGCAAGCGCATTCCAGCGAATCAGGGAGCGAATTCGACGCTCCATAAACAAATCGCCGGGCAGCGGTTTTTCGCGACCAACGGGGATAGTGTTACAAAAATTAGTGGTCGAAGCATTGGGTACATCGACGCCTTTTTCCTGGGCATATGCGCGCAATTTTTCTAACAGAAATGCCGCGCGCTCGCGCCCTGCAACGTTGCGTACCGAGTCGAATGCCGCTAGCCATTCGTGGGTTTCTAGTGGATCTTGATCATTGGACATGGGTGTTTATCAGACTCCTTGAGCTCAGCCCCTCGGATATTGTACAGGCTGTTTCGATAGGCCTAGCAATAAAATGTAAATTAATTACAAAAGTGCCGAAAAAATACAGAATAGCGCAGATAAAGCCCCACATCAATGCCAAAACAAAGTACTGACAGCCAATTAATTGTAGATAATCAACAGGCTCTATAAGCGCTGCACGCGCTTCTGTAAAATTTCTACATTTTCGGAATTAAATGAATCGCTTTTCATCAAAATAACGACCTTTACCCAATCACCTAGGCATCGTCTGCGATCGGTTGCCCGTCACCGCGACCTGCTCCCCGCGGCCAAGCGTTGTAAATCGCCTTGACCAAGGTTGCTAATGGTATAGCAAAAAAGAAACCCCAAAAGCCCCACAGACCCCCGAATAGCAACACTGCCCCAATAATCGCCACCGGATGTAAATTGACCACCTCTGAAAACAATAATGGGACTAATAAATTACCATCCAAAAACTGGATCGCGCCATAGACAAAAAACAGCCACAAAAACTCACTTCCAAAGCCCCACTGAGCGTAACCTACTAGCAGCACAGGGATGGTGACCAAACTAGCCCCTATATAGGGTATTAATACCGATAACCCGACCAGCAGTGCCAATAGCGCCGCATATTTTAAATCCAACAGCACAAAAGCAACCAACGAACTCCCCCCTACGACTAGAATTTCGATAGCTTTACCGCGGATATAATTTGCAAACTGGACATCCATTTCAGCCCAAATCGCATTCAACACAGGCCGCTCTGAAGGCAGTAAATCGAGCACCATAGCAATCAGCAACTGTTGATCTTTTAACATAAAGAAAACCAACAATGGCACCAGAAATAAATACACCAGCAACGCGACCAAACCCGGAAAACTGTTGATCGACACAGTCAGTAATTGTTCTGCAAAACGCCCAGCCTCAGTGGAAACGTGAAGCCAAATAAGGTTGAATTGCTCGGCGGTGATGTAATCGGCATATTTTTCCGGCAACCCAGCTAGCACATGCTGAAGTTGCGCTAACATAGCCGGTGTTTCGCCAACAAGTACCGATGTCTGTCGACCGATCAATGGTGCAACACCTATCACCAAAGACAACATCATCAAAATAAATACCACATAGGCAACGATGATTGCGAGCATGTGTGACGCACCGATTTTTTGCATCGTTTTAACGATACCCTGAAGTAAAAAGGTAATCACCAACGATGCAAATAGGGGGCCAAGAATACCTCCAAGTGTTACCAGAACGATTGCCGAGGCAATCAACATGACCGTCAACAGCACTGCCTCTTCGCTGCCAAAGTACTCTTCGAGCCAATTCTTCAAAATATCTTTCATAACAATTCTCTACTCATCGATTGTTCAGTGACCACGACGCCCTAATGGTGTTGTCAGTAAAACTAAAAAAACTCTTACCTCGCTGATAGTCGAAGTCTACACGATTATGCGCTAGAGTAAGTCGACCTACTTTAGACATTTAACTAAGGGTACCCAAAATTTCATGCCCCGAGCACAATACATAATTTGCCGCAGCCTATGCTGCCTGCTACTGAGTGCGGCTGTTAGTTGGCCAAGGCCTTCACTGGCTGCAGACATAGAATTACCGGTCTTGGGCGACAGTGCATCGGGCATCGTGTCCAAGCAACAAGAACATATGATTGGCCGCAGCTGGTTAAAAGCCTTTCGCAGCCGAATTAACGAACACCAAGACCCACTGCTAAAACAGTACCTCGAACAATTACTGTATAACTTGGCGACCTTTAGTGAACTCGAAGATCCCCGTTTAGAACTGGTTATCGTCAACAACCCTACAATGAATGCATTTGCCGTTCCAGGTGGAGTGATCGGCGTCCATACCGGTCTCTTTTCGTTCGCGGAAACCGAGGATCAGTTGTCATCAGTGCTAGCCCACGAGTTAGCGCATCTCAGCCAACGCCACTTTGCGCGAGGTCTTGCTGAAAGGCGTAAATACTCTACTTTAAGTATGGGTGGTTTATTGGCAGGTTTGGTCATTGCTGCAACCGTCGGCGGCGATGCAGGCACTGCAGCATTGACGGCGACCCAAGCCGCTGCAATGGATGGCCAGTTAAGATACAGCCGAGCTAACGAGCAGGAAGCTGATCGAATTGGTTTGCAAGCGCTGCAGAGCGCCGGACGCAAACCTGCGGCGGTCGCGGAAATGTTTGAAAACATGCTGGTGATTACACGCCATTCGAATAATCGCCCGCCCGAATTCTTACTAACACACCCAGTAACAGAAAGGCGCATCGCGGATGCCCGCAATCGGGTTATGGGCGCGCCGTTGCGGCATTATCCTACCAGCGAAGAATATCACTTGATGCGCTCTCGTGCGCTGGTCGCACTGAGTTCCGAGCCAGCATCACTGATAAAAAACTTTCAGCTAAAAATCGATCAACGCGACCGTCAGCGAGACGCCCAGTTTTATGGGTTGGCACTGGCCCATATTGCCAACAAAGACTACCCGCGTGCTCGTCGACTGATCGATCAATTGATGACTGAAAATCCCGATCAACTGATTTTCCAGCATACCGATGTAGAAATCGATATGGCATTTGACAACACTCGCGGCGCGTTGCGTAAACTCGAAGGTTTGCTAGCGGTCAATCCCGACAACTATCCCTTGACCGTTCTGCAATCCGACGCATTGTGGCAAGCGCAACGCTACGAGGAGTCAAGCAAGGTGCTCAGAGCTCTGAGCCGCCAGCGCTCTGAAGATCCGAACATCTGGTATCGATTGGCAGAAGTTAGTGGACTCGCCGGTGATATATCTGGGGTGCACCGTGCGCGTGCCGAATATTTTATTCTCGTCGGTGCCTTCGACCGTGCCCGCAAACAACTGGCAAAAGCCGCCAGTCTGGTCGCCAGTGACTTTAAGCAATCCGCTATCGTACGCCAAAGATTGAGAGATTTGGCGGATATGGAAGACAGAGTGGTGAAGTTATAAGCGATAGCTGTGACCGACAGGTAGCTGATACTGGCTTAAACGCCGTTGGCCCGAACTGCAGCTTTAAATGAAAAGTCGGGCGTA
>DDJS01000064.1:17886-26785 GCA_002339165.1 Cellvibrionales bacterium UBA2618
AAATTCTCTAGAGAGTAGTGGCAGATCAAAGAGCTTGCTCGTTAAACGCGCCTTAGAGTCGCTAGTCGCGTTTAAATTGCATCATTCGATCGAGTGCTACCATTGCCTTACCGGCGATTATCGGATCGACAAATACCTCATTGCTCGACTGTTCCAAACAGTCGAGTAGCGTCTCCAATCGATTCATAGCCATCCAAGGACAGTTGGCACAACTGCGGCAGGTCGCTCCACTGCCCCCTGTCGGCGCTATCAAGAGCTCTTTATCAGGCACCGATTGACGCATTTTATAAAAAATCCCCTGATCGGTTGCGACGATCATCTGCTGATTGGGCAACGCGCGCGCCGCCGCAATCAACTGCGATGTCGAACCTACGATGGTGGCCACTTCCACTACCGCCCGCGGCGATTCAGGATGCACCAAAACCGCTGCGTCTGGATAGACCTGCAGTAAATCGAGAATACCCTGGGCCTTGAATTCTTCGTGCACGATACAGCTGCCATCCCACAGCAACATGTCCGCGCCGGTGCGCTGTTGAACGTAGCCGCCGAGATACTTATCCGGTGCCCAAAGAATTTTTTCGCCCAGTGAATCCAGATGGTCAACCACATCAACAGCAATACTCGAAGTGACGACCCAATCTGCCCGCGCTTTGACCGCAGCCGATGTATTTGCATAAACCACCACCGTTCTATCGGGATGTTGGTCACAAAAATCGTTAAATTCGTCTATTTGGCAACCGATGTCGAGTGAACACGTCGCTTCGAGCGACGGCATTAATACCCGCTTTTCTGGCGTCAAGATTTTTGCTGTCTCACCCATAAATGCAACGCCCGCCACGATCAGCGTCTGCGCATCGCTATTCTTGCCGAATCGCGCCATTTCCAACGAATCCGACACCACGCCACCAGACTCCTCGGCTAATTCCTGAATACTGGGATCAGTGTAATAGTGAGCAATAATCGTTGCATTTTGTTCACTTAACCGAGCTTTGATTTGTTCTTTGATGTCACTCTGGTCGTGATTTACCGCTATTGGAATCGCCGGCGCACGGTTGAGGTGCTCCTGCACTAGCGCGCGGGGGTCACGGCTATAAGAAGAATTGTCCCGCTGCGCACTCACTGACTTTTCATACTCCAAAGTGCTTTGATGTTACACCGATCATAATTAACGTGGTTAGAGTGTCGACAAGATGTAAACAAAGGCACCAACGGCGATCAAGAGTACTGCAACGGCGGCCATTGCATCGACGCGACCGTCGTCATCGGCTTGCGAGTCAGGCGCCTCAGTGTTCGATTTACTGTCTTGTGCCACCGTATCTCTCCTACTATTGCAAAACGGCATAGTACCAATACTTAAAACTGCTGTCGCCTCTTTTAACAACCTCTGCGGTACCCCAATGTGTACCCCTACGATCACTCAGTGGATCACTTAGAATTTACCAAGTATTCCATTTCGGCATTACTATATAGATAAAAAACAATTCAACCATATCCTCATAACCGCTATGATCGACGGCGGGATTGCTAGGCTTGCCAACTCGGCAGGATAAATGTTCCTAGCACATCAACCGTCCTTGGCGAACTCTACAGCATGTATATTTACGATTATTACGACCACAATTTGATCCGCGAACGGGTCGCCCAGTACCGCAGTCAAGTGACGCGGTACCTCGACGGGCAACTCTCGGAAGAAGAGTTTTTACCAATTCGCCTGCAAAATGGACTTTATATCCAACGCTTGGCGCCGATGTTAAGAATCGCGGTGCCCTACGGACTGCTATCATCGAAGCAATTACGCAAGCTCGCCGAAATTTCGCGACTTTATGACAAGGGTTATGTGCACTTTACAACGCGTCAAAATATTCAATTAAACTGGCCTCGGCTGGAGGATACACCAGACATATTAGAGCACCTTGCTTCGGTAGAAATGCATGCGATTCAGACCAGCGGCAACTGCATTCGCAACACCACCACCGATCAATATTCTGGTGTATCGTGCGACGAAATAGAAGACCCTCGGCCATGGTGTGAAATTATTCGACAGTGGTCAACACTGCATCCAGAGTTCGCCTTTTTGCCGCGCAAATTCAAGATAGCCGTCTGTGGTTCCACCGAGGATAGAGCAGCATTTCTTCTTCACGATATTGGCGTGCAATTAAAAACCAACGAAAGCGGCGAATTGGGTTTTGAAATTTTCGTCGGCGGCGGTCTAGGCCGCACGCCCATGATTGGCGCTTCGATTAAAAAGTTTTTACCAAAAAAGCACCTTTTAACCTATCTAGATAGTATATTACGAATCTACAATCGTTACGGAAACCGTCAGAATAAATACAAGGCGCGAATTAAAATTTTGGTCAAAGCATGGACACCCGAAGTCTTTGCACAGCGCGTTGAAGACGAATGGCAGCATCTCAAGGAGGGCCCAGCCACCCTGACCGAGCGTGAGATCGAGCGGGTTAAAACGTTTTTCTCTGATCCCGGCTACAGCGTCGTTGACGACGAAGCCGCCAACCATGAACTCGACCGTTTGAGCGCGCAGCACCGGAGCTTTTCTCGCTGGCTGGATCGCAACGTAATCGACCAAAAGCAGCGGGGGTATGCGGCAGTAACACTGTCTTTGAAGCCGATGGGGGTTCCGCCTGGCGATGTTACCGATAGTCAACTTGAGGCCATCGCCGACTTGGCTGAGCAATTTGGTAAGTCGGAAATAAGATCGACACACAACCAAAACGTAGTCCTCACCGATGTGCTCAAAGCAGACCTATTTGACCTCTGGCAAGCACTTAAAAAATACGGCATGGCGACACCTAATATCGGCACGCTAACGGATATTATTTGTTGTCCCGGTGGCGACTACTGCTCCTTAGCGAATGCCAAATCGATCCCCGTAGCGGAAGCTATCCAGCGTAAATTTGATGACCTTGATTACGTCCATGACCTCGGTGACATAGAACTTAATATATCGGGTTGCATGAATGCCTGTGGTCATCACCATGTCGGTCACATTGGCATATTGGGTGTCGATAAAAAAGGCGAGGAGTGGTATCAAATTCAACTGGGTGGAAGTGCCAGCAAGAGCGCCTCTTTGGGTAAAGTTCTCGGCCCATCTCTCGCACGTGGAGCGGTCACCGATGGTATTGAGAGCCTGCTCGATGTCTACGTGGAAAATCGACAGCTAGACGAATCCTTTTTAGCCACCTATAGGCGTATAGGCATCGAAAAATTTAAGGAGCGAGTATATGGCTCTGGTGCTTAAAAACGGTATTGCGGTCGAGGATAATTGGCATATTATCTACACTTGCGACGAGCCTGTGCCAAACGATTTTTATGTTTTACCTCTGGCCATGTGGCAACAACAATTCGAGACGCATGGCACCTCTGACGGCTCGCATGGGTTTTGGATTAACTCCGATGAAGACATCGCGGATTTTTCCGCGATCCAGTGTTCCAAGGCTTTGTGTGCTGAGTCTATTATTGCCATAAAATTCTCCAACTTCACCGATGGCAGAGGTTTTTCAACCGCACGACTGCTGCGCGAACGCTACCACTATCAAGGCGAACTCCGCGCCTTTGGTCATATCATTCGTGACCAACTATTTATGCTGCAACGTTGCGGCTTCGATGCATTCGTCCTGCCGGAGCACGACAACCTGCAATCTGCGAGCACCGCACTGAATGATTTTACCAACGCCTATCAAGTCGCCGTCGATCAACCCGTACCACTGTTTCGACGGCGTGACTTGAACTAGTCGACAATCGCACGAATGACGGCTGGCGAAGACACTCGTTTTGTCATACCATCTGTGGATCCCTGAGTACCTAGGCCACTTCTTACTCCCTGCGATACGCGTTTATGCACGACCACCTGATCCAACTTTTTTTTCTTATCTTCAGTGGCGCAGCAGTGTTCGCATCGCTCGCACTGTTCGGACGACAACCTCTATTAGTGGCATACATAGCGCTTGGCGCGGTGATAGGACCTCATGGGATTGGCTGGGTTACCGATGTCACAACCATCTCGCAAATTGCTGAAATTGGTATTATATTTTTGCTGTTTTTGCTCGGCCTCGACATGCAACCGCAAACCCTATTTAGAGTATTGCGAAAGGTTACCCACGTGACGCTGATAAGCTCGCTATTATTTGGCTGCATGGGATTTGTTGTGGGTAAGGCGTTTGGATACACCCCAACTGAAAGCATTATTATCGGTATTGCTACGATCTTTTCCAGTACCATCATCGGCATTAAGTTACTGCCAACCACCGCACTGCACCATAAACATTCGGGTGATTTGATGGTCGGTATGCTCTTAATGCAAGATTTTATAGCCATCTTTGTATTGATGTTCTTGAGCGCCGGTGAGTCCGGAAGTCCCGACCTACTGCAACTAGGCCGCAGTTTCTTGGCACTACCGGTGTTGGTGGGATTTTCTGTATTGATGGTTCGCATCGTCTTACTACCACTATTTGCGCGCTTCGATCGGATCGGAGAATATGTTTTTTTACTCGCTATTGGTTGGTGTTTGGGAATTTCCGAGGCCGCAGCCAGCCTCGGTCTATCGAGAGAGATAGGTGCATTTGTCGGTGGCATCTCGATTGCCACCTGCCCCTTTTCTCAATATATCGCGCTGAACTTAAAGCCGCTGCGAGACTTCTTTCTCATATTGTTCTTTTTCTCGCTCGGTAGTAGCTTTGATATTGCGCTGATCCCCGAGATTGCTGCCGGGGCGCTGCTACTTGCTGCACTGGTCTTAGCTGTCAAACCCATTACCTACCACTATCTATTGCGCTCGCAGAGTGAAACAGGCAGTCTGGCATGGGATATTGGCTTTCGACTCGGGCAAAACAGCGAGTTTTCGTTACTGATTGCCTACGTTGCCTTCAATGCCTCCATGATCGGCAACATTGCATCCCATCTTATACAAGGAGCGGCGATACTGACCTTCCTGATTTCTAGCTACCTGGTGGTATTCAACTTCCCCACCCCGATTGCCACCAACGAAAAGCTCCGCCGCGATTAATACGCGCAACGCTGTCGGGTCATGTTCAAAGTAATTTGTGGCTAGCGCGCGTCAACCGCTGCCACCATTTTAACAAGATTCTATCGACGCTGGTTTCAGCCGCAATACCGAAGCGTTCAGCCAACGATTTCTTTAAAACATAGTTAATTTCGAATACGTCAGCACTGCCAACACACTCGACTAGATACTCATCGCTGGTTTGCAGGTCATCTACCAATGCCACCTCTAACGCCCGACTGCCGTACCAAACCTCTCCAGTAGCGACCTGAACTACGTCCACCGCAGGCCTGCGCTCGGTGACGTAATCTTTAAATAACTGGTGGGTTTCCTCCAGTTCCTGAACAAACTTTTCTCTGCCCGCCTCGGTATTTTCGCCAAATACCGTCAGAGTGCGCTTGTACTCTCCAGCGGTCAATAATTCAAAGTCGATTTGGTTTTTCTTTAACACCCGGTTGAAATTAGGTAACTGCGCGATCACGCCGATGGAGCCCAACACCGCAAAGGGCGCCGCCAATATACGGTCGGCTACACAGGCCATCATGTAACCACCACTGGCGGCGACTTTATCGACACAAACTGTGAGTGGGATTTTTTTCTTACGCAGCCGATCCAGTTGGCTGGCGGCGAGACCATAGCTATGAACCATACCCCCAGCACTTTCCAATTTCAGCACCACTTCGTCGGATTCGGTCGCTTGAGATAACACAGCGGTTATCTCCTCGCGCAAATGCTCGACGGCTGAGGCGCTGATATTGCCGTCAAAATTGAGGACGTAGACACGGCGCCGCGAGGCATCTTCGGTGGTATTTTGCTTAGCGGCTTTTTTGTCGGCTTTGTGTTTTTCTTTTCTCGCCTCATCGAGCACTTTGATTTGCACTTTTTGCTCAGCTTCGTTGAGCGTCGCCAGCATCACCGACTCGCGCATATCATCGTATTGCTCGTTCAAACGGATGATTTCTAAAAAGCCCTTGGCTCCAGAGCCCGATTGCTTATCCCTCGCGGCGGCCAACATCACAACCACAGCGATAATCGACAATGCCACGGTGATTAACTTAACGGTAAACAACCCGTAATCGTAAAGAAACTCCAAAATATACTCCCAATGAATGAACTAAAGTTACATGGCGGTCCCCGACTGCCTAGCACCAAAGCTATACGCTTGATCTCAACCGCGAACTCGGTCTACAAAGCGCTGAATTAACAAGCCTGACATGACTGTGGGCGGGGGTATGCTAGGTGGTAATTTATCATATCGCCACCACTGTGCCTGAGAAATTTCTACGCCGTCAACTGTAATCTCCTCAGATGTCGCCTCAGCGAGAAACCCCAACATTAACTGCCCCGGAAAAGGCCAGGATTGGCTGCCGACATATTCCGGATTACAAACGCTGACGCCCACCTCTTCGAATACCTCTCGGGTCAGTGCATCTTCGGCGCTCTCGCCTGCTTCCAAAAAACCAGCAACTGCGCTGAACAGACCCTCGGGCCAATTCGCTTGACGCGCTAAAAGGCAGGAGTCTCCGCGGGTTACAACAACGATCACGCAGGGTGAAATTCTTGGGTAATTATTTATTTCGCAGGCTTTACAGACTAGCGAATTTTCGCTTTCGCTCGGCTCCGTGGCTTGTCCACAGCGGCCGCAGAAACGGTGGTTATCTTGCCAGTCAAGTAACTGAATGGCACGACACGCCATGGCAAAGTGAGCGTCATCGCTTGCTATTAGTAAACTGCGTAAATCGCTGCAATGAATACCCTCCAAATTGGCTACTTCCGGCATCAACTCCCAGACCTCGCAATCGAGCCCTTGCCAATGACCGATTAGCATCCTCCTTAGGCGATAGTAGTGCAACCCCTCGATCTCTGAAAATGGCAGTAAGAAGCTACCGTCACGCACCACGATAGAGCGTCCTATCACCCCAATGACAATTCTATTGGGGTTCCCGCTAGGCACTGATGTGGGGTAAAAACACTGATTAAAAATTTCTAATTCCAAAGGGCTATTCCTAAATTGAAAAGCGCCGATAAACGCTTGCAAATGCAAATGCCAATAGCTAAAGTTAATGGCTAATAACCTATAGTATAATAGCTCCTAACACTTTTTAGCATACCAATTCGACCTCAATTGTAATCAAAGGCGCCTCATGAATCCTACTCTCGCTCAAGCTTTTAAACAGAACTTTCTCGGCGCATCACCGGACTGGTACCAGGCGACCATCGTCATATTTCTAGTTATCAACCCACTGGCACTCTACATCGTGGGGCCCTTTGCCACGGGATGGTTACTGATTGGCGAGTTTATCTTTACCCTCGCCATGGCGCTCAAGTGCTACCCATTGCAACCCGGTGGCCTACTAGCAATCGAGGCGATCCTGCTCGGCTTAGCTTCCCCCGAGAGCGTCTATCTCGAGGCCGTGTCAAATTTTCAAGTCATCTTACTGTTGATGTTCATGGTCGCTGGCATCTACTTCATGCGCGACATGTTATTGTTTGTCTTCACTAAAATTCTTCTCGGCGTACAGTCAAAAATACTGCTATCACTGCTATTTTGCTTCGCCGGCGCGGTGCTCTCTGCCTTTCTAGATGCGCTGACGGTGACCGCCGTATTGATCACCATCGCGGTGGGATTTTTCAGTGTCTACCACAAGGTCGCATCAGGAAAGGATATGACATCCTTAGGGCATGACCATACCTCAGACACAGAAGTGGCCGACGAGCACCGCGACGATCTTGAACAGTTCAGGGCATTTTTACGCAATTTAATTATGCATGGCGCCGTCGGCACGGCTCTGGGCGGGGTCTGCACCCTAGTTGGCGAACCACAAAATTTGCTGATCGCCGAAAAAGCCGGGTGGGATTTCATCACCTTTTTCTTGACCATGGCCCCGGTCACCATGCCGGTGCTGGTTTGCGGTTTAATGACCTGTCTAGTGATCGAAAAGACTGCAATCGTCGGTTATGGCGTGCAGTTACCGAGCAATGTGCGTAACGTTTTGGTTGAATACAGCGAATACGAACAATCCCATCGCACCAAAAACGACGTCGCCGCGCTGATCGTGCAGGGGATTGTCGCGGCGATTCTGGTATTAGCGCTGGCTTTCCACTGGGCGCCGGTCGGTCTAATTGGGCTGATGATCATCGTCTTATTAACCGCCTTTAACGGCGTCATTGAAGAGCATAGAATCGGCCATGCTTTCGAGGAAGCATTGCCTTTCACCGCTCTCCTGGTGGTATTTTTCGCCATCGTTGCAGTCATTCACGAGCAACATCTATTTTCTCCGGTCATAAGTTATGTGCTCGCCATGGACGAGCAAGTACAACCCGGAATGTTTTTCTTGGCGAATGGTATCTTGTCGATGATCAGTGACAATGTTTTTGTCGCCACGGTGTATATCAACGAAATTAAAGCAGTGCTGGATGCTGGAGAGATCAGCCGCGGCCAGTTCGAAAAATTAGCCGTAGCAATCAACACCGGGACCAACCTACCCAGTGTCGCAACGCCCAACGGGCAAGCTGCTTTTCTATTTTTACTGACCTCCGCACTAGCCCCACTGATTGGCTTGTCGTACATGCGCATGGTATTAATGGCTCTACCCTACACCATCGTCTTGACCACCGTTGGCCTATGGGGTGTGGTGTACATGATTTGATTGACCAAGTAATCCAAGGTAGTGCGCATAAGCGATGCACCATAGCGACGCCGATAGCATTTCAGTTAGAACGCCTGTATATGCGCTGCGTGAATGACCAGAAGAATTAGACTTTTGGCTATTAAGTTCTCTTACCCCAGCCTAACGGCTTCATGATGATCGTTGTTGGGGTGTATCACCCGCTCTGCAAGATCTAGTGGCCCCAGTAATGTATGGTAGTAGTGATACTAGG
>DDJS01000064.1:27113-29284 GCA_002339165.1 Cellvibrionales bacterium UBA2618
GGTAGTAGTGATACTAGGCAGTAATGATGCAAAGCGCGAGCGTGGATGGAGGCACGCTTGGATCGCCTCTATCTAAGAGTCTTGCGGGCCTTCTAGGCTTTTTGGGGGCGGGGTACTTGCTACGGTGATGGGTAACTAACCCAAAGTTACCGAGAGAGCGTTGACATACTTTTCTCTAGACCACTCAACGTCAGAGGGAACATTTTGTCGTCGATTAAATCTCTGAGCATCAAAATCGACGGCGTGTATTGCCAGTGTTTTTCTTGTACCGGATTAATCCATACTAACTTATCGAAGGTGTTACTCATCCTGCGCATCCAAGCGCTGCCTGGTTCTTCATTATGATACTCGACACTGCCCCCGGGACTTGCGATCTCATAGGGCGCCATCGACGCATCACCGACAAAAATTACTTTGTAATCAGACGAGTACTTATTGAGTAAGTCATAGGTCTTAATTTGCTGTTCCTTGCGGCGTCGGTTGTCCTTCCAGACATAATCGTACAGACAATTGTGAAAATAAAAGTACTCGAGGTGCTTAAACTCAGTCTTGGCTGCGGAAAATAGCTCTTCACACAACCTGACATAGGGGTCCATCGAACCGCCGATATCAAAAAAGATTAACACCTTGACCGCATTGCGACGTTCGGGAACCATCTTGATATCCAACAGACCTGCATTCCGCGCGGTACAGCGAATCGTATCCTCCAAATCGAGATGGTCAGCCGACCCTTGACGGGCAAATTTACGCAGGCGCCTCAACGCAACCTTGATGTTTCTCGTGCCGATCTCCACCGAATCGTCGAGATCTCTGTATTGGCGTTCGTCCCAGACTTTAACCGCACTGCCCTTGCCACCTGGACCGCCGATACGGATTCCCTCAGGGTTGTAGCCACCGTGACCAAAGGGCGATGTACCGCCTGTGCCGACCCACTTATTGCCACCCTCGTGACGCTCTTTTTGCTCCTCGAGGCGTTTTTTAAATTCCTCTATTAACTTTTCCAGACCACCCAAGCTCTCTATCTTGGCCTTTTCTTCCTCGCTAAAATGCCTCTCAAATTCCTGCCGTAACCAGTCCTCTGGAATCAGCGCTTCGATAATATCGTCGATATTTTCAAGATTCTTGAAATAGGCGCCAAAGGCACGATCGAAACGATCATAGTATTTTTCATCTTTAACCATACAAGTGCGAGCGAGTAAGTAAAAGTCTTCCACCGATGCAAAGGCTAAATTGGACTCCAGCGCCGACAGCAAATCTAACAATTCCTTGACCGAAACCGGTAGGTTGGCGCGTTTTAGCATGTAGAAAAAATTGATTAACATATTGGGTGCTACCGAGCCTCTCTACGGGTCATGAATGCCAATCGCTCGAGCAGATGAACGTCTTGTTCATTTTTCAGCAATGCCCCATAGAGCGGCGGGATAGCCTTAGTCGGATCTCGATTTGTCAGAATATCCTCTGGAATATCATCCGACATGACTAGCTTTAACCAATCCACCAGTTCCGACGTCGAGGGTTTCTTCTTCAGTCCGGGTATTTTTCTAACGTCAAAAAACATGTCCAGCGCGGTATCCACCAGTTGCTTTTTAATTGTTGGAAAGTGCACATCAACAATGCGCTGCATCGTCGCGCGATCGGGGAAACTAATAAAGTGAAAGAAACAGCGCCTCAAAAACGCGTCTGGCAGTTCTTTTTCGTTGTTGCTAGTTATGATAACGATTGGCCGCTGAATCGCCTTAATGGTCTCTCCTGTCTCGTAAACATGAAACTCCATACGATCTAGTTCAAGTAGTAAATCATTGGGGAATTCAATGTCAGCTTTATCGATTTCATCGATGAGGAGTACCACCTGCTCGTCCGCCGTAAAGGCCTCCCAGAGCTTGCCCTTATCGATATAATTACCGATATCTTGGACCTTTTCGCTGCCCAATTGAGAATCGCGAAGCCGCGACACCGCGTCGTATTCGTAGAGTCCCTGCTGCGCTTTGGTGGTTGACTTGATATGCCACGAAAGCAGGCGCTTGCCGAGTGACTTGGCAACCTCCTCGGCCAATAACGTCTTGCCCGTGCCGGGTTCGCCCTTGATTAGCAGGGGTCTTTGCAGCGTAACCGCGGCGTTGACAGCCATTTGTAACTCTTCTGTAGCGACGTAGTTATCAGTACCAGTAAAT
>DDJS01000064.1:29591-35769 GCA_002339165.1 Cellvibrionales bacterium UBA2618
GTTATCAGTACCAGTAAATTTCATTGCTTGTCAGCTTCCTCTGTAAAATGCGAGTTATAGTAAATCAACACCTGCCTATCATTATAGCGGGCAATATTGACTATAGTCCTGCGATATAACGCGCTGCCAACCCCCTTGAATTGGAATTGCCCGCGCTGCTTAAAAAGATTGTCGACGTCCATTTTTCCAGATCGCAATCTGCCCACTCTCCATACGGTGCCAGTGCTCATTTGAGGTCAACGGATCGGTTGCGATAATCGTCACGACATCACTATCGCTGGTGTGCTGGCTGAAATCTACGGACATTTCTAAGTCTTTCAAACGCGCACTGCCAAACGGCGCCTGACGAGTCAGCCAGTGAAGGCGCGTGGAACAATGCGCGTAAAGATGCTGTGAATCACTCATTAAAAAGTTGAAAACACCAAAGACCCGCGCCTCGCGTGTGAGTTCATCAATCAGCCGCCAAAGCGTTTTAGCCGATTTTGGTCGCGTCGCAAAAGCGACTGCAATGCGATCGAGTAACCAACAAAACACGTGTTCACTATCGGTGCTTCCGACCGGTTTAAAGCGACCGAGATGAAGGTTTTTCTTCGCTCCTCGAAGCTGTCCATTATGTGCAAAAGTCCAGTAATTTCCCCACAGCTCGCGTACAAATGGGTGGGTATTTTCTACGCTTACCCCGCCTATGTTAGCACGTCGAATATGACTGATGAGGAGAGTACTTTTGATGCCACTGCGCTTGACTAATCGAGCGATATCCGACTCGACACCGGGTTGTGGATCGCGAAATTCTTGCACCCCTCGCCCGCGATAAAACGCGATACCCCAACCATCGCGGTGTATATCTGAACCGCCGCCGCGCTCAATCAATCCGGTAAAGCTAAACTCCGCATCGGTTGGCACATTGGCCGACATACCCATTAGTTCACACATCGGCTGAACGCGCCTACAAATTCGAACGGCGACGTTTATCCGATGAGTATGCCGGCCTCACACGCACTGGCAATGGCTTACGAATTCTATTCGAAATAAATTTGATAATGGCAAACAGCGTCAGAGCGAGTACCGTCATAGCCATGATCGGAGCGACACCGCGTTGATAGCCTATATCACTGACTAAACCCTCGTAGAGGCTGACAAAAAAGGCCGGTGCAAGATGAAAATCATCGCGGTGCGCGGTCACTGGCGTCATCAAGAACGCGGTGGCAACCAGCATAATACTCTGGCGTAACGCGGCGTTGATTAACCGCCTTAATAAATACCAAGCACAGGACAACAAACACAGCGCCCCAATGATATAGACCACCCAACCCCAAAAATAATTCTCGGCAGAATACATAATCAATCCACCCAGTGAATGATACGGTCTTCCATATCCGCATCGGCAACGTCGAGTTCAGACACGACTCGTCCGCGCAAAGAGACCCCATAGCTGTGAACTTGGTTGCGATTACCACTGACCAAATGATGCCAACTTGGCAGATCGCCACCGCGCGCTAAAATTCGATAAGAACAACTGTTCGGTAACCAGTGTAATTCGTCAATGTTATCGGCGGTCAACTTGAGGCAATCGTCTACAAATTCGTGGCGTCTGATATAATTACTGCATTGACAGGAATGGCTGTCAAGTAATTTGCAGCCGACGTCAGTATGATAAATATCGCCAGTATCGGCGTCCTCCAGCTTTACCAAACAACACTTGCCACAACCATCGCACAGCGATTCCCACTCATTAGGACTCATATCCACCAGTGGTTTAACGTGCCAAAATTGCTCTGCACGAGGGTTGGCGCTCACGCCCGTGCCGCCTCAGCTGTATCTCTATCTGTGGCGTAGGGGCTTGGCGGCATTTGCAGATAGTAACCTTGCTGATCAAGCCGACGTAGAACCTCTACAACATCGGCTCGCGCCAATTTCAAATCGTGCTTAAGTAACAAGGTGGTCACCAACCTGAGTTCGCCAAGGCGCTGTAAAAGTTCCTCCGGCACGCGCTCTGTACCTTCGGCACGCACCACATATAAATACATTTCATTTTTATAACGACTGGCAAAAATATCACAGACTATCATGGTTGATTTTCCCCGCAGGCAAGTACCCGCTCTATGGCTGGTTTTACCAACCTCGCCCGCCAGCTTTCGCATAATCTCTGTGGCCACGCCGGAACGCCGCTTTCGACGCTCCGCAGGATGCTCTCCAATTCTTTTTTAGAGGCCAAGTACTCCACCGGAACATCCTCCGTGCGGGCAACTTCGCTGAGTACAGTGCGCACCGCTTTGAGTTCCGTATTAGCCGCCCGACTGAGCGGTTGCGGAAGGGTCGCTAGCTCCGGATCGTCGTTTACCGCAACAATTTCGGAAATAATTGAATCGCCATACCTTGTTATATCGCGGTTGTAAAACCCCTCAATGGTAGATAAGTCAGCCTTATTTTTTGGTTGGCTAATGGCCAATTCAAGCAGTACCGGATCCTTGAGTATATGCCCCCTCGGTCGATCCAATTCGCGCGCCCGCGCCTCACGCCAAATACATAATCGCCTTAGTAATCGCAGTGAATCTGCCGACAAACGGTATGCACCTTTAACACGTTGATAATAGTCCTCGACATTTTTACGCCCCGCAACCATGTCAATCACGGCCCGAGTTTCGGCGTCTAACCATGACCAGCGATCCAACTGATCAAGCTTTTCATTGAGCATCGTCTGCATGCGGTGAAGATAGATGACATCGTCCCCGGCATAGCGTAATTGTTCGGCCGACAATGGCCGAGCCATCCAGTTAGAGCGCGTTTGTTGCTTATCCAGATCAATTCCCATAAGCCGTTCCAAAAGTCGCGCATACCCCATAGAATAACCGATATTGACTATCCCCGCGGCAATTTGCGTATCAAAAATATTCCCTAGAGAGATTGCCAACGCGTGCTCGAGCACTTCGACATCCTCAGCGCAAGCGTGCAGTATCACCACCCGTTGAGGATTCTCAAGCAATGCCTTTAGCGGGTTATATGTGTCGATCCGCAACACGTCGATCAGCCAACAATCATGTCCATCTGATAGTTGAATCAGTGCTAATTTAGGGTGAAATGTATCGGTACGCATAAATTCTGTGTCTAGAGCGATCACAGGTTCCACGCTCAAGCGCGCGCAGAGCGCCTCAAGTTTGTCATCAGTATCAACCCAAATATTCATATTAGAAGACCTTCCTGCTCTCTAAAGCGAGGTTCAAAGTGCCCCCATCAACATATTCTAACTCTCCGCCCATTGGCACACCGTAGGCAATACGTGAAACCGCTACGTTTAGCGAACGCGCTTTGTCAGCGATAAAATGCGCCGTGGTCTCGCCCTCCAGTGTGAGATTAGTTGCCAGAATTAGCTCATCTAAATTATCCGTTTGCAAGCGATCCATCAGCTTGTCAATCCCCAACTCCTCTGGGCCGATCCCGTCGATCGGCGACAGGTGCCCATAAAGGACAAAATAGGTACCAAAAAAACCGGCCGCCTGTTCAATCGCATAAAGATCCGCCGGAGTTTCGACCACACAAACCTGACGACTGTGTCGCCGCCCACTGCTACAAATAGGACACAAAGATTCCTCGGTAAGCGAACGGCAACAATCACAACGACCGATTTTTTCAACCGCTTCAAGAATCGTTTGGGCAAGTTTTAATGCGCCGGGTTTATCGCGTTCAAGAAGATGCAGCGCCATGCGCTGTGCCGATTTATTACCAACCCCCGGAAGACAGCGCAAATTCTGAATTAAAGTATCGATTAAAGACCCGAACACGGCCACACCTCACGTTTCAAAAAGGCATCTTAAAACCGGCAGGCAAATTCATACCCCCAGTCAACGACGACAACATATCCTTACTCCCGGCATCGACCTTGCGAACCGCATCATTTACCGCGGCTGCCAGCAGGTCTTCGAGAAATTCCTTATCCTCAGTCAATACTGAGGCATCAAGCTTGACCTCTAAGACGTCGTGTCTACCGGTCATAGTCACCCTGACCAAACCGGCGCCAGACTCGCCAATCACTTTTCGGGCCTGAGCCTGCTCTTGCAGAGACGTCATCTTCTCTTGCATTTGTTGCGCCTGTTTCATCAGATTGTCTATGTCCACGCTTCATCTACCCCTTAGGTACGACTGATTTACTGTCTAATGTGCCATTGAAAACGCGTTTAAACTTAACCACCTCTGGATCCGCATTGAGCGATTCTACCGCATCTCGATGACGTTCCGCCGTCTCACGCAGCGCAGCGTCTCTGGGTGTTTCGATACTCGTCTCTCCAAATGTAACAACAGCGTTCAGCGTGTGCGCAAAATATTTACTCAAGGCCTCCGCCATGCCATCTTGATGCTGTGCAGTAAATAGGCTGGTGTGAGCGCTATCCAAAATAAAGTGTAACTGATCCGCATCGCGATGAGAAAACACGCAATGACTAGCAATCTCGCCAAGGGAAGCGCCAATCTCTAGCTGCTTGCGAACCTCGATCCAGTGATGTGGAGAAAAATCGTTCAGCGCCACCGACCGCGGCAACTCATCCGCCGATGGGAGCGACTGTATCACAGCTTGAATTGGTACCTCGCTGGGCGTCTGCAACGAAGTCACCGCTGGCTCGTTAGCTGCCCGCGCCTCATTGGTCAGTTCCGAAACGGGCACATCCCTACTACCGACGGGTGGATCTTCGCGCAGCGTGGTCGCCGCCCCAGTCGGTTGATCAGTCCGCGCGGGACTCCCAGTATAGGGACGAAATGCTAACGCTCTCAACAATACCATGTCAAACGCCACTCGCGCGTCTGGCGCCAGCGCGAGGTCGTTGCGCCCAAGCAGGCAAATTTGATAGTAAAGCTGGACATCCTCCCGACTGACAAGGGCTGCCAAGTGGACAATGTCAGCGTAATTCTCAACGCCCGAATCGAGCGCGTCGGGTACCGTTTGCAAAATCGCAACCTGATGCCAAAGCGATAAAATATCGCCGAGCGCAGCTTGGTAATCGGGCGCTTGCTCGGCCATTAGTGCGATCCGTGTCATTAGCGCAGTACCATCTGCCGCCGCCAAGGCCTGACAAATATCGATCACATGACTGCGCTCAATCGTGCCGAGCATGACATTCACATGCTCGGCCAAAACGCTCCCATTGCCATGACCAATCGCCTGATCGGTGAGACTGAGCGCGTCGCGCATACTGCCGTCAGCGGCTCGTGCTAGCGCCCACAGTGCAGAGTCATCGAACGGGGTAGCCTCTTCGGTCAACACCAACTTAAGATGCTCTACGATCCTCTCGGGACTCAAGTTTTTTAAGTTAAATTGTAGACAACGAGACAGTATTGTCACTGGAAGCTTTTGCGGATCGGTGGTCGCCAGTAAGAATTTAACGTGAGGTGGCGGTTCCTCCAAGGTCTTGAGCAACGCGTTAAAACTATGCGTCGAGAGCATATGCACTTCATCGATCAAGTAAATTTTAAAACGCCCTCGACTGGGTGCATAGTGCACTTTGTCGAGCAGATCTCGAGTGTCGTCGATCTTGGTTTTAGATGCCGCATCGACTTCGATAAGATCGATAAACCGCCCTTCGGCAATTTCACTACAACTTGAGCATTCACCGCATGGCGCGGAGCGAATACCCAGATCACAGTTCAGACATTTAGAGAGGATTCGTGCAATGGTTGTCTTACCGACCCCTCGGGTTCCGGTAAAAAGATAGGCGTGATGGAGGCGGTTGTTATCTAGGGCATTGGATAGCGCTTGCAAAACATGCTCTTGCCCGGCCATTTCCGAAAAAAATCGCGGTCTCCATTTTCTTGCCAACACCTGATAACTCATCGTGCATGCGTCCTAATAGACAAGTTCTGTTATCGGCATATTTGCCCGACCCAAATAGCTCTTAACTACCGAGCTCGATATACCCATACCCGAAAATGAAAAAGTCGATGGCGATGACTCCCAAAAGCCACACTCCGGCACAGCATTTGACCACTACCGTTGCTCCCTTCCGGGCCTGGCGGGGTTCGCGGCTAACACTTGCGGAGGGACCAGAGGGAGCCACCATTGAGTCGAGGATTATCCGCAGTTTAGACGGTGAGTGCAAGCGTCAAAAAACACTTCGCAGCGCAATATTGGGATCGCCACCAAGACCCTTGGTAAATGACAACAGGGTAGCTACCGACGGTACTGTTATCTTTT
>DDJS01000064.1:36172-46586 GCA_002339165.1 Cellvibrionales bacterium UBA2618
GTAATACGCTGGTGTGACAGGAAAACAAGGCACTGACAGTCGAGATGCACGCTTTGCTGGGTAAATTATTTTTCCATATGATAAGCGATGCAAAGGTTATCGACGTTATCCTCACCGGCGGTGGGGACTTTTCTGCGCGCAATCTGTCAAGGATTTAATCGACAATCCGGCAACCTCTAATGACGTCACAACGTTTAAATTTATGTGGCGGTAGCCGCTTACCGACCCCCCATTTTAGCCGCCGGAGACACAGTTGCGCTGGGCACAGGTAAGAGGTTTAGGTAAGGTTATCATTGCTGCGTTGGAAACTGATTGGTGCGGTCGACAACGATCTTTTTAAAATTCGCTTCGAGCATCTCGTCTTGGCAGCCGAATACGGCTCGTCTAATTTACGCGAGCGCTGAACCGGCTCCGTCAATTGCGCTGAAATACAATTATCGCGTAACAAACTCAACGCCCATAGTGCGCTCAAATGTCGCTTGATCAATACCATTTGAGTTCTGCAACGTTGCTGGAAACAGCGTTTCGCGCAGCAAGTGACTTACTTCAAATCAGCGCAACGCGCTGCGTCAGAGTAGGGCATTGATACGTAGAGCCCCAAAAGCAACCAACAGAGTTAGACCTGACCGAAGTAGACAATCTTCTCATTACGTTGGAAATACCGGTCATATTCAACGCGCCGCCACGAACATAGTCAGGCGTTAGCGGCTTAACTCAGTGCTGAACCGTCAGTTAGGCGCATTGAATACCGGTGCCTTTAAGGCCACAATAACCACCTGGATTCTTTGCCAAATACTGCTGGTGATAACCCTCGGCATAGTAAAAATCTGGTGCCAGCACAATCTCTGAACTAATCGACGCATACCCCAACCGATCGAGCTGTTGTTGCACAGCCGACTTCGACTGCAGCGCTGCAGCCAATTGATTGTCTGACATGCAATAGATACCAGAGCGGTATTGGCTACCTATATCGTTACCCTGGCGCATACCCTGCGTGGGATCATGGGACTCCCAAAAGACCTTGAGCAATTGCTCAAAACCGGTAATCGCAGGATCATACACCACCAGTACGGCCTCGGTATGACCCGTTAAACCAGAACATGCCTCTTCGTAGCTGGGATTTTTAGTATAACCGCCGATGTAACCGACCGCCGTCACGCCAACCCCCGGTTGCGACCAAAACCGGCGCTCCGCACCCCAGAAACAGCCCATGGCAAAATAACACCAGTGCCGGTCCGATGGAAAGGGAGGGAACATCGACTCAGCGGTCAAAAAATGAGTAGGGTCCAACTGCATTGGATCTGAGCGACCTGCCAAGCTCTGCTCGCGACTAACCATTTCGGACTTCTTGTACATAGGCCCCTCCCCCTTTAAGCAACGCAGGCCAGATTGCCGCGCCAATGTTCAAATAACACCAAAACCGAATTCTAAATCTCGCTTGATATCCTTTATATTTTCAAGTCCCACCGCCACCCGAATCAAGTTTTCGGTAATGCCAGCCGCACTGCGCTGGTCACTGGTCAGACGACTGTGGGTAGTGCTCGCCGGATGGACGATAGTGGTTTTAGAATCGCCTAAATTGGCTGTCAGCGAGAGCATTTGAGTCGCATCGATAAAGCGCCAAGCTGCGTCTCGACCACCCCTGACCTGGAATGATAAAACGCCACCAAAATCGTCTTGTTGCTTGCACGCGAGCGCATGGCCAGAATGCTTCTTTAGGCCACTGTAATTGACCTTTACCACCTGATCTTTTTTCTCTAACCAAAGCGCTAGCTGCAAGGCGCTAGCGGAGTGTGCCCGCATACGCAAACTCAAAGTTTCCAAACCCTTAAGAAAGACCCAGGCGTTAAATGCACTCATTGTCGGGCCAGCTGAACGGAGGAATCCAATCACCGGCGCCATGAGTTCATCGCTACCGACCACTGCGCCACCAAGGCAACGTCCCTGACCATCGATATATTTCGTCGCAGAGTGGACAACTATATCCGCGCCCCACTCCAGTGGCCGCTGCAACGCCGGGGTACAAAAACAGTTATCAACAACCAGCAGACAATTGGCCTGCCGAGCCAATGCTGCCAATGCTTCTAAGTCGGCGACTTCATTTAAGGGATTAGATGGCGACTCGCAAAACAACATCTTAGTGTGTGGTTTAATGGCTTTTTCCCAATCATTTATATCAGTTAAAGCGACGTAGCTGACCTCCACACCAAACTTGCTAATGGTATTATCCATCAGCGTAATCGTGCTACCAAAGACCTCGCGCGAACAAATAATATGATCCCCAGCGCTGAGCAATCCCATAACCACGCTCAGCGTTGCCGCCATCCCAGAAGAGGTCGCAACAGCACGATCAGCGCCTTCAAGAGCCGCCAAACGCTCCTCAAAAGTACGCACCGTCGGATTACTGTAGCGAGAGTAGACGTTGCCTTGCAGTTCATTATTAAAATACTTTGCCGCGATATCACAGTTTTCAAAAATATAGCTAGAGGTGAGAAATAACGCCTCTGAATGCTCATTTTCTTGAGTGCGTCGATAACCTCCGCGAATGGCGATCGACTCAAAATGCATATTTTCGGAATCTTTAATGGTCATTTAATCCGTTCTTACAGCGCTTAGCCGTTGGCTCTCTCACTGTTGTTATGAATACCAATAGTTTGTGGTCGATCCAAGTCCATGGCTAATTGTTCGGAGTTTTTGATCGAATCACTGCGCAATTGCTCTAAATTATTTAAATATGCCTGATCGACATCGCCCGTCACGTATTCACCATCGAACACCGAACATTCAAACTTATCGATACTTGAATTACCCTCCGATGCAGCAGCTATTAAGTCCTCTAGGTCCTGATAGATCATCCAATCTGCACCGATCGCATGGCCCACAGCATCGTCGCTACGCCCGTGAGCAATCAACTCCGAGGCCACCGGCATATCGATGCCATAGACGTTTGGAAAGCGCACTCCCGGAGCTGCAGACGCCATATAGACATTTTTTGCGCCCGCGTCGCGGGCCATTTGGATTATTTCTTTAGAGGTCGTGCCCCGAACGATGGAGTCATCGACCAACAGCACATTCTTTCCTGCGAACTCCAACTTTACCGGATTTAATTTCTGACGAACGGACTTCTTACGCTCTTTTTGCCCAGGCATAATAAAGGTACGTCCAATATAGCGGTTCTTCATAAAACCTTCGCGGAGTTTAAGCCCTAGCCGTTCAGCCAGAGCCTGAGCAGCCACTCGACTAGTATCAGGAATAGGAATAACAACATCAATATCATGATCCGGCCGCAGACGTAGCAACTTGTCCGCCAATCGCTCACCCATTCTCAGGCGGCATTTATAAACCGAGATATTGTCAAGCATGGAATCCGGCCGGGCGAAATAGACATGTTCAAAAATACACGGTACTAGACTGTGTGTCGCGGCGCATTGTCTGAGGTGGAGTTGGCCCGATTTATCGACGAACAGCGCCTCACCGGGATCCAGATCACGGATCAGCTCAAAGCCTAAACTATCTAAAACCACACTCTCTGACACCACCGCATATTCCAATCCACGAGGGCCCTGTCGCTTGCCAAAACACAGCGGCCGAATTCCAAATCTGTCCCTAAATGCAAATAAACCTTGATCGGCAATTAAGCCAACGACAGCATAGGCACCACTGCAGCGGCGGTGCACATGCTCCACTGCTGCAAATACGTCAACGCTTTCGGGGGCTAGTTTTCCGCGCACTTGCAACTCGTGAGCAAATACATTGAGAAGCACCTCGGTATCTGAATCAGTGTTGAGATGGCGTAAATCAGTTTGTCTAATATCTGATCGCAGTGCTCTGGTATTGGTCAGATTGCCGTTGTGCGCAATGCAAATGCCGTAAGGCGAGTTGACGTACATAGGTTGCGCCATGGCTGGGCCAGAACTGCCGGCGGTAGGATATCGTACATGGCCAATACCGACCTGACCGATCAACCTCATCATATCTCGCCGATGAAAAACATCGCGGGCAAGACCATTTGACTTACATTGATAAAACTGACCATTGTCTTCAGTCACAATACCGGCAGCGTCTTGCCCGCGATGCTGAAGCATCGTCAACGCGTCGTATAACTGCAAATTAATATCAGATGTTCCGGAAATTCCTACAACGCCACACATTGATTAAATCCACCCCATTAAAATTTCTCTCAGCCACACCCAAGTTTCAACGCCCCATGCCTCAAACTCTACAAAATAGGGAATCAATACCGATGACGTCCACCATGGATCTTGCTCTACAGGAATCAGTGTCGGCACCAGTATAACTAGCGCGAGAATGATTAAGCCACCGCGTACCGTACCAAAAATCAAGCCCAGCAATCGATCGAGACCACCCAGACCACTAATTTTTATCAGTGCTCCAACAACGTAATTCAGTATGGAACCAGCGATAAGGGTTAATACAAACAAACCCACGGACGCAATGGCCAGCCGCATGGAAGGCAGATCCACGGTGTCGATAAGATATACCGCAACACGCTCGTTAAAAGACATAGTTACAATAAATGCCACCACCCAGAGCGCCATCGACAAGGCCTCTTTGACAAAACCTCGGGTTAGACTGATAGCTGCCGATATCGCCAATATCGCAAGGATCGCGTAATCCACGCTCTCCAATGTCATGGCGACCACCGATTAGCTGCATTGTGACTAGCGGACATAGCGAACCACCGTACTCGTAGCGGCGAATTGGCGATCAATTGTGGTTTTATCTCGCTGTATTGTAAGCAGATCAATTTTCGGCCCGACATAGACAAAATAACGATTCTCTGCCGTTTTACCGGTCGGTTGAACAAATGCTTTATGCCCTTTATTGCGCAGCCGTAAAAGCATATTATTCGCAGTCTCAGCATCGCTGGCTTCACCCACTTGCAATACCCATATCTTCGGTAGGTTGTCACTCTCTAGACCGAACGTTGTGGCTTGGTTAGCCTCCTCTACGCTGAGATTGCTCGAACTGAGAAGAACTTGTGCGTCATTAGTGGGCTGCATATCAGCGGTCGAATCAGTAGACAAAAATTGTATGGCAGCAATCTCTGGGGGCGCGGGTATACGAGTCCGTTGGTCTATATTGAGCGATTCGGAGGCACTCATCCAAATAAAATACCCCAACAAAGCCGCAGCGGTGGCAACTGCCAGCCCAATCAGCTTTAACTGTACAGAACTAGTCAACTGGCTCTCCAGAGAGGATAATATTTAGAACACAAGCAACCGTATGAAAAGACCCTAAAACCACCACATTGTCGCCTTCTGCGGCTTCGGCAATCGCCGCAAAAAAAGCCGCCGAAATACTCTCGTACCTGCTTCCTTCTAGATCCCTATTGTACATCACTTGCAGCAACTCATGGGCATCGGCTGCTCTAACAGAGGTACTAATTTCAGCGATATACCACCGATTAACCGCGCTCGACAGCGCGCCAACAATCCCATCCCAATCCTTATCTTTTAGAACCGAAGCAATCGCCAACTGGCGACCGCGCCGCTGGCTCAATCTGCTCGCCAATTGCGCCGCAGCCGCAGGATTGTGCGCCACGTCCAGCACCACTCGTACCCCGCAATAGGTCAGTTGCTGATGGCGTCCAGTCAGCGACACTGCATTCAATGCCTGTCGACAAAGATCATCGTCGAGACGCAGTCTAGCGGCTAATAGCGCTTGCAGAGCAGTAGCTTTATTATCGATGAGCAGGCCTCCAGCATCGATCGCTGTCAAGGTCATCGGCATTTCAAAAGATTGATAAAAGAGCGTCGCCTGTCCATCCGCTGATTTGACGTAAAAATCTCGGCCCACCTCATAAACTCGGGCGCCGGTTGCGATGATTTTTTTCTGCAGTGACTCCAGCGTGTCCCTATCACCCCAAATTAGCGGCTTTTGCGGGCGTGCTATCGCTAATTTTTCGATTGCAATTTGCTCAACGGTATCACCCAACCACTCTTGATGATCGAGCGCGATATTGGTCACCACCGCGACGTCGGCATCGACGATATTCACCGCATCTAAGCGTCCACCTAAGCCAACTTCAAGTAGGGTCACATGCAATTGAGCGCGGGCAAATATCCATAGCGCTGCGAGCGTTCCATACTCAAAATAGGTCAGTGAAATCGAACCGCTGCTAAGGCTTATTTGCTCAAAAGCGTCAATTAAAACCTCGTCGCACACCGGCTGTCCAGCGATCCGAACCCGCTCGTTATAAGCCAAAAAATGCGGCGAAGTGAAAGCACCAACGCTGTACCCATGCGCCAAGAGGATTGCCTCCATACTTGCCACACAAGAGCCCTTACCATTGGTGCCGGCCACTGAAATAGTGAGCGTCTTATCAGAATTTTTATGGGTGCCAACGGAGCCATGCAACAATCGCTGCATTCTCGCCCACACTTCGGCAACTCGCTCAGTACCCAGGTCAATCTCGGTGGGATGCTGGTGCTCAAGCGTTCGCAGCCAACTCGCCAACGATCGTTTAGGCATCGATCGGTTCGGGATGCCCAAGCAATTTCGCTAGCAGACTGGCGACCCGATCGCGCATTTGATGACGGCTGACGATCATATCAATATGCCCATTTTCAAGCAGAAATTCACTTCGCTGAAAACCCTTTGGTAATTTTTGCCGAATGGTTTGCTCGATAATATTTGGCCCAGCAAATCCAGCGCGAGCGGCTGGTTCGGCGATATTGAGATCGCCCAGCATCGCCAGACTAGCCGATACTCCGCCATACACTGGGTCGGTCATCACTGACACATAAGGTACCCCAGCCAAGCGCATTCGCTCAAGCACTGCACTGGTTTTGGCCATTTGCATCAGCGAGATCAAAGCTTCTTGCATGCGAGCCCCACCAGTCGCCGAAAAACAGATCAGAGGCCGATTAGTGGCTAACGAAGCATTCGCAGCAATGGTGAACTTTTCACCGACGGCGTACCCCATCGAACCGCCGTGAAATGCAAATTCAAAAGCGCAAGCAACTACAGAAACGCCTTTAATTGTGCCGTCCATCACAACTAAGGCATCTTTTTCTCCAGTCTTTTTTTGCGCTTCGGAAATACGATCCTTGTAGCGCTTAATATCTCGAAATTTAAGTCTGTCAATCGCTTCAATATCAACACCCAATTCCGAGCGGCCGTCTGCATCAAGAAAAATATCCAACCGCCGACGCGCGCCGATTCGCATATGATGCTGACACTTGGGGCATACATCCAAGTTTTTTTCTAACTCTGGACGATAGAGCGGTGCCGCACACTTTGGGCATTTTTTCCAAAGCCCCTCCGGGACCGAATTTGATCTACTACTGTGAGTCGGGCCAGTGGGCCGAATGCGGTTGAGCCAATTCATAGCGTTTACTCAGCGTCCTTACAAAGAAACCAACCGTCAGTTTATCACGGACAAGACATCGATCCTGCCCGGTGGGATCAATTAAGTTACTCTTTTTGCGTTGCGAATAAAATTTTCAACCAGCGCTGGATCCTTAATGCCCGGAGCTGATTCAACGCCGCCGCTGACATCCACCATATCTGGGAAAACTGAACGTACTGCGAGGGCAACGTTTTCGCAATTCAAACCACCAGCTAGGATCAGGGGGTAATCACGCACGATCGGAAGCCTCGACCAATCGAATACAGCACCTGTACCGCCATACTGTTCGGCGTGCCATGCATCGAATAAAAAGCCACCACTGGGCTTGTATCCGCACGTCATTTTGGCTGGATCTAAACCTTCTCGCATTCTTAAAGCGCGAATAAATGGGTAGTCAAATTGATGACAAAAGCTGACTGTTTCATCGCCGTGAAATTGTAATAGATCAGGCGATAGCTGCTCGATAACGCTGTTCACCTCATTTGTACCGGCATTCACCAAGAGGGCGACCATCGCCACATCCGCTTGTACTACAGCCCGTATCGCGCACGCTTGGTGTAGCGGGACATACCTTGAACTTTTTTGATAAAGCACCACTCCAAGGGCATCTGCGCCCGCTTCTTGTGCGTGTATTGCCTGCTCAGGCGTGGTGATACCACAGATTTTTACTTTGACTGATCTCATTACTGCCCTCGCACATCCATCGCCCATAAACTTAATCGACCGGCGTAGCTACCAACTCATTAACAAAAAATGGCCCACGCCGCAGGTTTGGTAAGCCATGACCGTCGGGATAATCCACCGCGACTAAATACAGACCTCGAGCTGGTGCCGTAGCTGCACTTTTACGCCGATCTTTATCGATCAATAGTTCCTCGACCCAATGGGGGGGACGTCGGCGAAAGCCAATTTCCAATAGCGCACCAACAATATTTCTAACCATGTGTAACACAAACGCATTGGCACTAATCTCAAAAACAATCAAATCGCCGGACTCATATACGCGCGCCTGCGTGACCTGCCTAAATGGTGAATTTGATTGGCAGTTTGCGCCGCGAAATGCCGAAAAATCGCGCTCCCCAAACAAGTACTGACAGGCACTCGCCATGGCTTGCGTATCCAACGGATATTTAATCCAGGTGACCGCATTGGCGAGAATTGCCGGACGGTTTTCGGCCCGCGCAATGACGTATCGATAAGTTCTCGAAACGGCAGAAAAACGCGCATGAAAACCAGCGCCTACCGAACCCGCCCACGCTAGGCTGATTGCTTGTGGCAGGCGACTATTGACGCCATGTAACCAGTTAGAGCTCGAACGACACGCCGGGGTGTCAAAGTGAATAACCTGATGCGTACTGTGAACACCACTATCGGTTCGACCCGCAGCCGCCAGAACCGTCGGCTTGTTAGCAACATAGCTCAACGCGCATTCCAACTCCTGCTGAACCGTCGGGCTATGCTTTTGGCGTTGGAAGCCACAGTACTGATGGCCGTCGTAAGCAACTATGGCCGCAAATCGGTTAATGCCGTGAGGCAGAGACCCACCGTCGGGAACCAGTGCATTCGTCGAATATACCCATTCAGGAGCCACTGGCTCCAACTAAAGAGTATCGAGTAAGGCGTGCGCGCGCGCTAGCTCTGCGCCATCGACTTGCTCTACCATTTCTAAAAGCATATCACGCGCGCCGTCGACATTTCCGTCCTCGACGTAGGCTGACACAATGGCAAATTTTACATCTGAGCTGTCGATATTATACAAACCCAAACTACTCTTATCGTCACCATCTGCTTTGTTGACCAAGGTCGACTGAATTTCTAGAAACTTCTCAAAGCCCAACAATTCATCTTTAAGGTCAGTCACTGGAGCCACCGCTTCGACAACTCTAGCAGCGGCATCGGCTGGTTCCTCAGCATCGTCAAAGAGCTTCAACAAACCCAGCTCTTCGGGGTTCACCATAGGCGCCGGAGTAGTGTCCACAATTACCGGTGACTGATCGAAAACAGGCTCCTCCACTGGAGTTGCCTGGCCCACCTCAGGTTGATCATCAGACTCGGAGAACACATCATCAAAATCATCGGACTCGAGAGGCGTCATCTCTTCAGATTGCCCATCGAATTCACTGCTATCGCTCATGTCATCTGCGATATATCGATCAACGATTTCATCTCTATCGCTTACGCGAACACCGCTGACCACGTCACCCTGATAATCAAACGTACCTGGTTTGTAGGTTTTTACTTTAGAAGATATTACTTTATCACTACCAGAATCGCCCACGCCCACCCCTTGTTGATTTTCGATTGTTGCGCTTAACTCCGAGCCACTACTATCATAGCTGTCTACAGAGGGTGGCGGTAGGGACTCTGAACCACCATCATTAGAAGCGCTGACCATGGATTGTTCGACGTCGCCGGCCTCTGGCTCTATGTCGGCATCTTGCAATACGCCTTCCCTACTTATTTGCTGTTCGGTCTGATTCGTCGATGTCATGGCGACCGTATCGTCATCCTGAGCGTCTTCGCGCTCCGCGTCAGAAGTAGGCACATCCGAACCAGGCTCAGAGTCCCACTGAACTAACTCATTAGCTTCATCAAGATCTGACGCCAGCTCATCTGCCGCATTCTCTGCGGTGTTCATAATGGCAGTATCTGGGCCCAGTTGCTGCGTCTGTGCGACTTCAGCATTAGACTTTCTGCCGCCGCCAAACAAACGGCTGATCAAACCACCGCGCTTTTGGGTAGACAGTTCGCCAACGCTGGCCGCAGCTACGTTTAACAGGCCAGATTCGTTGTCTTTTACATCGTCAATGGCGATTAGATCGTTATCGACCGAGTCACTCTGTTGATCAGCTTCATCATTGAAAGATTCACCACCTGCGGTGTCCACTTCCTCTCGCTCGTCTTCTTGCTCTTCGTCTTCTTGCTCTTCGTCTTCGTCTTCCTGCCCCTCTTTTTCTAAGTCATCTTCTTCTAGATCTTCACCAAAGTCGTCTTCTTGCTCGTCATCTAGGTCTTCGTCTAGATCGTCTTCTTGCTCTT
>DDJS01000001.1 GCA_002339165.1 Cellvibrionales bacterium UBA2618
CCGGAAGCACCCGACATACGACCATCAGTGACCAGCGCTACACTGTAACCCCGATCCTGTAAAATACCCAGAAAGGGGGTTAATTTATGCAATTCTGGCATACCGAGGGCGCGCGGCCCCTGATAGCGCACAACCACAATGCAATCTCGATCCAGCCTGCCCGCTCGAAATAGCGGTTCGAGGTCGTTTTGATCTTCGATCACCACCGCAGGCGCTTCGACCACTCGGTGCTGTGCAGCAACGGCCGATACTTTTAGCACGCAACGCCCAAGATTTCCCTCGAGCAGACGCAACCCACCCTCGCTGGCGAATGGCTTTTGTATGGTCGCAAGAACCGACTCATCGAGCGATTTCTCGGGCGACTGGCGCCAGTCTAAGCGCCCATTATCCAAAAATGGTTCGTTGATGAAAGCGCTAAATGCATCTCCCCAGACGGTGCGTGCATCGGGGTGCATATAGCCGCCGGCCAGCAGCGCCCGGAACAGGCAACTGGTGCCGCCGGCCGCGTGAAAGTGGTTGACGTCCGCTTGACCATTAGGGTAGACCTTGGCCATCAACGGCACTACCGATGACAGTGCCGCAAGATCCGACCAGTCGAGTAAAATTCCAGCAGCCCGCGCGATCGCAACAATGTGCATGCTGTGGTTGGTCGACCCACCAGAGGACAGTAACGCAACGCTGGCGTTGATAATGGAGCGCTCATCGACAACCTTACCAATCGGCCGATAGTCGTTACCTAACGCGGTGATCCGCGCCAACTGATGCGCCGCTCCGGCGGTCAATGCCTCGCGCAGGGGATTGTCAGGATTGACAAAGGAACTTCCCGGCAATTGCAGACCGAGGGCTTCGAGCACCACCTGATTACTATTTGCAGTACCATAAAAAGTGCAGGTGCCATGGCTGTGATAGGACTCAGATTCGGCTTGAAGAAGCCGTTCTCGGTCGACTTTACCTTCGGCAAACAACTGCCTGATACGCTGCTTTTCGGCGTTTGGCAAACCGCTTTCCATCGGGCCGGCGGGAACAAAAATGACCGGCAAATAACCAAAACTTAACGCGCCCATCAATAGACCCGGCACAATTTTATCGCAGATCCCGAGCGCCAGCACGCCGTCAAACATCTGGTGAGACAGCGCCAGAGCGGTGCATTGAGCGATCAAATCACGACTTAGCAAGCTCAACTCCATGCCGTCCTGCCCCTGGGTGACACCATCGCACATCGCCGGAACGCCACCAGCGACCTGTCCAGTGCAACCCATCTCTCTGAGCGCGCGTTTAATTTTATCGGGATAATCAGCGTAGGGTTGATGCGCCGAAAGCATGTCATTATAGGCCGTCACAATGGCTATATTAGCGGCTTGAACCAACCTCAAACTGTCTTTATCACCGCTACCACAGGCAGCAAATCCGTGGGCCAAGTTGCCACAACTCAGCTTTCCACGCTCCGGACGATTGTTTTGATCGCTGGCCAATTGCTGTAAATAATCACTTCGCAGCGAAGCGCTACGACGAATCACGCGCTGAGTAACCGACGAGACGACCGAATTAAGACTTTGCATAAATTTCCGTGAAAACCAGCCAGTAATGTATAATAATTACTTAATTAGACGGGCTTTATAATCATTTTCACTGATTATACCGACTTTTTAATTTTAATCTAATATTAATTAGGTGAAACTGTAGTAAAACTACATTTAGCCCAACCCTATGAAATGACCCAATAACGGCGCTAAAATATCGCTTTTTACATGTTGCCTACTTATAATTGCAAGCATGTATCGATCGCCGATTGCTTCACAAATCACAACCGGTTTACAGCCGTCTCTGCATGTAAAAAGCAGCTTACTATAAGATAGAGAGCACATGGATTATACCCATTTTTGCCCGACTAAAACCGCAGCCTGGCAGCATCTCAAAGAATTTGCCAAGCGCGACCCTATCAATATTCAACGGCAGTTTAAAACTGACCCGGGGCGGGTAGCTGATTTATCGATCACCTGCGATGAACTGCTGCTGGATTTCTCAAAAAACCTAATTGATCGCGACATATGGCAGCAATTGATCGCTCTGGCTGAACAATCACCTCTCGCGGCGCATCGCAGTGCAATGTTTAGCGGTGAATCGATCAATACTTCGGAAGACCGCGCGGTACTGCACACAGCACTGCGCAGCGTGGCCGAGAACAACCCCACTAACGAACATCTTGGCAATGCTCTAGAACGTGCTCAACGAGCAACCGACGTGCACCGACAACGCCAACAACTGGCGCGCATCAGTGACAAAATCCGCGCCGGTGAGTGGCTTGGCAGTACCGGAAAAACGGTGACCGATGTGGTCAATATCGGCATAGGCGGTTCCGATCTTGGCCCAAAACTCGCTTGTCAGGCGCTCGCTGAGTACGCACAACCGAACCTAAATATGCATTTTATCGCCAACGTCGATGGTGCCGAGATACTGACTACGCTTGGGCAACTGAATGCCGAAACCACATTAATTACCGTAGCCAGTAAGACGTTTACGACACAGGAAACTCTGCTCAACGCGAATACCGCAATCGACTGGTTCGAAAACCGGCTCGGCTTGGCAAACGCTCAGACTAGCAGCCATTTTATCGCCATCACCGCCAGTCGCCACAATGCGCGCGCCTTTGGCATCGACGATCAGCATATCCTTGAATTTTCCGACTGGGTTGGCGGACGTTACTCACTATGGTCGAGTATTGGGCTGTCGATCGCTATCAGCATTGGCAGTCACAACTTTGACCAGATGCTGGCTGGCGCCGCGGCGATGGATGATCATTTTCTGACCGCACCACTGAATGCAAATATGCCGGTTGCGCTCGCCTTGCTTGGCATTTGGTACAGTAATTTTTTGCATGCCCAAAGCCACGCGGTCATTCCGTACTGCGAGCGACTGAACTTACTGCCGACCTATCTGCAGCAGCTGGACATGGAAAGTAATGGCAAATCGACCCGCTTAAACGGGCAACCGGTAGACTATTCGACCGGTCCAATCCTTTGGGGACAGACCGGCACCAACGGTCAGCACGCATTTTTTCAGTTGCTCCACCAAGGCACCCACTGCATCCCGGTCGACTTTATCGCTGTCGCCGACGACGCACTCAGTAACCCGACACATCATCGGGTTCTGCTGGGTAATATGTTAGCGCAAGGATCGGCTCTAATGACAGGCCAGAGCGCCGCCGCCGATCAACCCCATCGTCACTACCCCGGTAACAAGCCGTCCAACACCTTGCTGATGGATCGCTTGACGGCGAAGAACTTTGGCGCGTTGATCGCCCTTTATGAGCACAAGGTATTTGTCCAGGGAAGCCTTTGGAATATCAATTCATTCGATCAGTGGGGGGTTGAGCTAGGCAAGAAAATGGCCGCAGAAATCCTCGGGGACGACGCATCTAAAGCACCGATGGATGCTTCGACAGCGGCGTTATATGCCCACTTACAGAAAATAACCATCTAATAACGCCGATTGCGCGTCGCTATCAGGCCCGTAATTCACGCGGTAGAGAAAATTCGATACTTTCCACCACGCCCTGCAATTCGCGCGGACGTGAAGCACCCAGTTCGACTAATTTGGCAACCACATTTTCCACCAACACCTCGGGCGCCGATGCCCCCGCGGTAACGCCTATGGTCGTGACATCTTGCAGCCAATCAACGTCAATGTCGTCGGCGCCGTCGATCAAATACGCGCGACAGCCACAGCGCTCGGCGAGCTCGCGCAGGCGGTTTGAATTAGAACTTGCCATAGAACCTACGACCAAAATCACATCGCTCTCCATCGCCAATTGGCGGACCGCGTCTTGGCGGTTTTGTGTAGCGTAGCAAATGTCGTCTTTACGCGGCCCGACGATCGATGGAAAGCGGTCTCTCAGTGCATCAATCACTAATGCAGTATCATCCATCGACAACGTCGTTTGAGTCACAAAAGCAAGATTCGAGGGATCTTCGACCAGTAAATTTTCGACATCCTGTGGGTTTTCTACCAGATATATTTGACCTCCCGCGGACCGGTCATACTGACCCATGGTGCCCTCGACCTCCGGATGCCCAGCGTGCCCAATCAATACACACTCCATGCCATCGCGGCTAAACTTAGACACTTCCAAATGCACTTTAGTGACCAGCGGGCAAGTCGCATCAAAGACTTTTAACGGGCGGTTGTGAGCCTCTCGCTGAACCGCCTTAGACACCCCATGGGCACTAAAAATCAACACCACATCGTCGGGCACTTCACTGAGTTCTTCGATGAATATAGCGCCACGACGGCGCAAATTTTCGACCACATATTTATTGTGCACCACCTCATGACGCACGTAGATGGGCGCACCGAAAAGCACGAGCGCACGATCAACAATTTCAATCGCACGATCAACCCCAGCACAGAACCCGCGAGGATTGGCGAGTTTAATTTCCATCAATGCACGCTCGCGGGTTGCACGTCAAAAATCTTCACGCGAAACAAAATCGTCTGACCGGCCAGTGGATGATTAAAGTCAACTGTGACCTCGGCGTCCGACACCGCCACTACTACCCCCGGTAGTTCGCCATCACCATTTTGGAAAGATAGTACCAGCCCCAGATCTAATTCGTCATCACTGAAGTTGTCGCGCTCGATGGACTGCACATTTTGTGGATTATGCTGCCCGAAGGCCTTTTCTGGAGCGATCAAGAATTCATTTTCGTCGCCAGACTTTAAACCCACCAGTGACGCCTCAAAACCGGGCAATAGATTGCCATCGCCAATCGTAAAACTGGCCGGGGGGGCGTCAAAATTACTGTCGACGACCTCGCCATCTTCGAGCGTCAACGCGAAATTAAGCGTCACTCGAGTACCTACCTCTATGGTTATGCTCATGCCTAGCACCTACCTATTGCCGTAATTGTTATCTAATCGTGTTTACTGCTGTCATCCGCACCTGTACGCCAAGCGTCAACGAGCATCAAAACGGCACCGATAGTAATCGCGCTATCGGCGACGTTAAAGGCCGGAAAATGTCGTGCCGACCAGTGAAAATCCAAAAAGTCGACAACGTAGCCGAGCGTTAACCGATCCCAAAGGTTGCCCAGCGCACCCCCCAAAATCAGCGCCAATGCCAATCGCTCGAGCCATTGTTGACTCGGCAAGCGGGCGATCCAAACAACTATAACCGCGCTGATAAGCCCTGCCAACCCACTCAGCGCCCATCGCTGCCAGCCACCTGCATCGCTCAAAAAACTGAACGCAGCGCCGGCATTGTGCACCCTCACAACGTTAAAGTAAGCGCTGACAGATAGACTGTCTCCATAGACAAAATGACGCATGATCGCAGTCTTTGTCAGCTGATCGAGCAGCAGTACGGCCACCGCGACAGCGTACCAGAACCACAGGTGCCGGCGGTTGCTATCGTCAGACATAACTGCGAATCTCGCCGGCACCCACGACGTTTCCGACGCAGCGAGCGCAGAGATCAGGGTGCGCCTCGACACTGCCCACGTCACCCATATAATGCCAACAGCGCACACATTTTGTGGCGTCTGAACGACGTATAGCAACGTTCAGACCGGTCAGCGAGGACTGCGGAGCATCGCCTGACTGGGCCATCGGCAACAGCGAAGCGGTCGATGTGATGGTGACAAAACGCAACTCATCGCCGAGTTTCCCCAGCGCCTGCATATAGTGATCGTCAGCGTACAGCACGATCTCGGCGTCCAGAGATCCCCTAATCAAACCCTCAGACCTGCTAGTTTCGAGCATTTTATTGATGGCTTCCTTGGCCTCCATAATGGCATCCCAATCGGCGCGTTGAAAGCCTTTTTCAGCGTTCAACTGCGGCAGATCGTACCATTCGGCGAGGAACACAGAGGCGTCGCGCTGGCCCGGCATATAGCCCCATATTTCGTGCGCAGTAAAACTCAAAATGGGCGCGATCCAGCGCACAAAGGCCTCACTAATATGGTACAACGCGGTCTGCGCAGATCGCCGTGGCAGGCTATCAGGCGCGCAGGTATAGATGCGATCCTTGATAATATCGAGATATAAGCCCCCCATATCGCGGACGCAAAAATTATGTAGCTTTTGATAAACTTGGTGAAACTGAAACTGCTGATAAGCGGTCTGTACCTCGGTTTGCAACCGGTCAGTGCAGTCCAGAGCCCAGCGATCCAAGGCCAATAAATCTGCCGATTCAACCAGATGCTGGTCGGGTTCGAAACCATCGAGATTGGCGAGAAAATAACGCGCCGTATTGCGAATTCGCCGGTAGGAATCTCCAGCGCGCTTGAGTATTTCATCCGAGACGGTCATTTCACTGCTAAAGTCGGCGGATGCCACCCACAGGCGCAGTACATCCGCACCCAGTTCGTTGATCACCTTTTGTGGCGCTACCACGTTGCCTATCGACTTAGACATTTTGCGGCCCTGCTCGTCGACCGTAAAACCATGGGTTAACACCGCTTTATACGGCGCTGTTCCGTTGATCGCAATGGCAGTTTTCAATGACGACTGAAACCACCCCCGGTGCTGGTCGGAGCCCTCGAGATAAAGATCAGCCGGGTAACTCAGACCTTCTCGAGCGGCAATCACCGAGGCGTGAGTCACACCGGAGTCAAACCAGACATCGAGCGTGTCAGTGACTTTTTGATAATCGTCAGCATCCGCGCCGAGAAGATCGACCGGATCGAGATCGTACCAAGCATCGATACCCTCTCGTTCGATACGCAACGCCACTTGCTCGATCAGTTCGGCGCAACGCGGGTGTAAATCACCGCTCTGACGGTGCACAAACAGCGCGATAGGCACGCCCCAGGTACGCTGCCGCGATACACACCAGTCCGGACTGTTATCCAGCATGCCGCGAATCCTTGCCGCGCCCCAATCAGGATGCCAATCAACTGTATCAACCGCCTTTAGAGCTTTTTCGAGGAGCCCATTTTCGCGCATCGAGATAAACCATTGCGGAGTTGCGCGATAGATCAGCGGCGTCTTGGTTCGCCAGCAATGCGCATAACTGTGGGTAAACTGGCTGCAGGCCATCAACCGGCCGTGTTCGGTCAAAACGCTGATCACATGCGGATCTACCTTGTAGACGTGTTCACCCGCAAACAGTTCAACCTCGTCCCTAAACAGGCCGTTATCGAGAATATAATTTAACGTGCCAATGCCATACTCGTTGGCGACCAGAAAATCTTCCATACCATGATCAGGCGCCGTATGCACGCAGCCGGTTCCGGCATCGTCGGTGACGTGCTCTCCTAACAGCAGCGGAATGTCGCGCCGATAGAAGGGGTGTTGCACCACTAAGTGCTCAAGCGCCGTTCCGGAGCACTCGGACAACATTTGATAATCCTCGATTGCGAGTCGCTGCATCACCGAGTCGAGCAGCGATCGCGCGCAGATCAATCGGCATGGTTGGCCATCGCGCTGATACTGCACCAAGGTATAAGTCAGATCGGCTCCCACCGAAATCGCCTGACTGCTGGGGATGGTCCAGGGTGTGGTCGTCCAGATTAACACCTGAATTTCACCCTCTCCCGGCTTACCAGAAAACGCCCTCTCGAGGCGCTCTAGTTGTGCGTCGCCAATCACAGGGTAGCCAACGTCTATGGCATAGGACTGCTTGTCCTGGTATTCGACCTCGGCCTCGGCCAACGCAGAACCCCCGACTACGCTCCAGTAAACCGGCTTGTAGCCCTTGACCAAATGACCGTTCTCAACCACCTTGCCGAGCGCCCGCACGATATTCGCTTCAACCTCGTATTGCATGGTCAAATAGGGATTTTGCCAATCGGCAAGTATGCCTAACCGAACGAAATCGCGGCGTTGGCCGTCGACCTGCCGCATAGCGTAATCGCGGCATTTTTGGCGAAACAGTGCATGCTCGACCTTACTGCCGGCCTTGCCGATTTTCTTTTCCACCACGTGTTCAATGGGCAGGCCATGACAATCCCAACCGGGTACAAAGGGTGCATCAAAACCACTCAAAGTGCGGGATTTTACGACGATATCCTTGAGCGTTTTATTGACTGCATGGCCAAGATGGATGTCGCCATTCGCATAGGGAGGGCCGTCGTGCAGAATGTACCGTTTACGGCCACTGCGCGCCGCACGAATTTGTCCGTAGAGATCACTGTCCTGCCACTCCTTGAGAAGACCTGGCTCGCGTTGCGCTAAGTTGGCGCGCATCGGAAAGGCGGTTTTTGGCAAATTTAAAGTCGCTTTATAATCGGTCATCGGCGTTGCTTTTTGATCCTGTGCTTGTGATTACGTCGGTGGTTGGCAAATGTCCTTTCAGCCATCCTCTAATTTTTAGAATATCATTTTTAATGCCTACGACAAGCGCATCCAAACCGTCAAACTTTTGCTCATCGCGAACTTTGTGCAAAAACTCAACGCTGATAAATTGGCCGTATAGCTCGCCACGAAAATCCAGCAAATGCACTTCCAAAATAGGCTTTACAGAGTCGCCGATGGTCGGCCGCACACCGACGTTGGCAGCTCCGTAGTATACCTGATCAGCGACGGCCACGCGCACCGCAAAGACCCCCGAAACTGGGGCTCTGTAACGGTGCAAATGGACATTGGCTGTGGGAAAGCCAAGCTGCCGACCGAGGTGCTGGCCGTGCACCACGCGCCCCTTGATGGCGAACGGGCGCCCCAGCAACGCGGCAACCCGCGGAAAGTCGCCTAACGCGATCGTCTCGCGCACTAAGGTACTGCTGATGCGCTGACCCTCGGTCTCCAGCGTCTGGGTATCGCTCACAGTAAAGTCGTAGCGCTGGCCAAACTCTCGCAACATGGTCAGGTCGCCGCTGCGATCACAACCAAAGCGAAAGTCATCGCCAACGATTAAGTGTTCAACCCGAAAACCCTCGACCAGCACCTGAACGATAAATTCAGCGGCAGTCAGACTGCGTAATTCGCGGTTAAAATGCAGGCAAACCACGCGATCGACACCGACCTCAAGCAGCGTCTCAATTTTTTCGCGCAGACGCATCAAGCGGGCGGGCGCTCGCTCCTCGGCAAAAAATTCCCTCGGTTGGGGTTCAAAAGTCATTGCGACCGCGGTCAAATTTAGATCGCGAGCGCGCGCGACGGCGGTATTCAAAACGGCTTGGTGACCCAGGTGCACGCCGTCAAACGAACCGATGCTGACTACCGACCTAAGCGCCTCGGCACGCAGTGAACGCAGACTCCGAACAAACGTCATATTTCCCTGTTGCACTGCTGAGATCTTCCTCTCGATACAAGCGCTAGATTATACCTAGCAACGCCGTCAAAGCTAATAAAAAGCGCAGCTTTCACAGCGCCGTAAAGCGTACCGCCAACCGGCGGCTAATGTCGCTCGGAAACCGCGGTCTTCGGACCACGCAGATCACCGACCCGGAACCCGGCAAGGAATAGTACCGCGGCATAGATTGCAGCACCACCAGCACAGATCGCCACTAAACGCTGTCCGCGCTGCCACCAAACAAATCCTTGCCAGATCGAGGTATCCAACGCACCCACTGCGTCGGCCAGTAGCCAGACTATCGCGAGCATAGCCGCCAGAGCCGCCAACAGACGCAGGCCAAACACCGACCATTGCCCCGATGCGCGGTAAATTTTTTGCCGTCGCAACTGATGAAACAGTAGTGCCGCGTTGAGGTAGGCCGAAACCGATGTCGCCAGCGCTAGGCCGACATGACCTATCTGCCAATACAGGTGCAGTGGCACCAAAAACAGCAGATTTAGCAGCATATTAGAGATCATAGCGACGATCCCAATACGCACCGGGGTGCGCATATCCTGACGGGCGAAAAACCCTGGCGCCAGCACCTTGATCAACATAAAGGCGACCACTCCAAGAGAGTAAGCCTGCAGGCTAAAGGTCGCCATCTGCATATCGCGAGCAGTCATCACATCGCCATAGAAAAATAATGCAACTAGAATCGGTTGCGCTAAAAGGATTAACGCTGCCGCCGCAGGTATCGCAATTAACAGCACCATCTTAATCGCCCATTCCAACGTCTGTGAGAAGGCAGCGGTCGATTCAGCCGTGTGATGGCGTGAGAGATTAGGTAAAATGACCGTCGCGATCGCCACCCCAAAAACTCCTAATGGCAATTCCGCTAATCGATCCGAGTAGTACAACCAGGAGACGCTGCCGGTGGGTAAAAAAGTCGCCAGAACTGTGTCTAACAACAAATTGATTTGGCTGACCGAAACTCCGAAAATAGCCGGCGCCATCAATCCGAGAATCTTTCTCACTCCCGGGTGATGCCAGTCGACCACCGGCATCGGCAACATATGCATGCGCTGCAAAAACGGTAACTGAAAGGTCAACTGCACGACTCCGGCAAAAAACACGCCCCATGCCAAAGCCAGTGCCGGTTGGTCAAACGCGGGGGCAGCAAATAGTGCCGCAGCAATCAGGGTGGTATTTAACAGTAGCGGAGTAAACGCCGGAACCGCAAATCGGTCGTAACTGTTTAATATGCCGCCAGCGACGCCGGTCAGAGAAATAAACATCAGGTAGGGAAAGGTGATGCGCAACATCGACCCAAGGGCGGTAAACTTGTCTGGCTGCTCTTGGTACCAACTGGGCGCAAAGAGCGCGGCAAACAACGGCGCCAGCACCACCACGGCAAGGGTTACCAGTAACAGCGAAAAACCCAGAGTACCGATCACCCGACTCACCAACTCGCGCACTGCTGCCCGACTGCCACGCTCACGATACTCGCCAAGCACCGGCACGAACGCCTGAGCAAAGGCGCCTTCGGCAAACAGTCGACGGAAAAAATTGGGGATTTTAAACGCCACAAAAAATACATCGGCAAACGCATCGGCACCGATCACTCGCGCCAAAATAACGTCCCGAATCAGCCCCATAATACGCGATAGCATGGTGAAAAAGCTCACCACTCCACTGGAGCGCAGTAATCCAGTGCTCGCTCGGGCGACCTCTTTGGATGCCGCTAGCGGCCCCTCGGGACGGTCATTTTTTGGCTTTTCTTTGCCCACCGCTACACCCTTAAAAATTGATCGACGATAGTCTCGCCATAGCCTAGTTTACGCACCAATCGAGCGATCGCCAAGTCCGTCGCTAACGCTGACATCACAGATTGAACCAAGATCACAAGCCACCACTTGCGACCGCGATCGACAAATTGATAACGACAGCACAAGGGACTTGAATCTCGCCCACAAACCCTGTATCTTACCGCGCCTTTAGACATGTCCCTTTGCAAGGAGTAGACCCAGTTGGCTAATTCAACACAAGCAAAAAAACGCGCCCGTCAAAATGAGAAACGCAGGCAGCACAACGCCAGTTTGCGATCCATGGTGCGAACCTATTTGAAAAAAGTCGATGCTGCGATTGACAGTGGCGATCAAGCCGTCGCGCAAGCAGCTTACGCTGAATCGATGCCGGTAATTGATCGAATGGCAGACAAAGGGATTATTCACAAGAACAAAGCAGCCCGTCACAAGAGCCGCTTGAACACAAAGATCAAAGCGCTTGCCGCGGCTTAA
>DDJS01000111.1:0-7353 GCA_002339165.1 Cellvibrionales bacterium UBA2618
CGCGTGCCGACCTATCAGCGACTATTTAAACAGGCCTTTATAGACAGTATGCCATCGATAAATATCGACCATGTCGTGTTGGCATTGAGCGCCTTTCAAAGTTCATTGATCTCGCTTAATAGCCGTTATGACCAATATGTCCATGGCTATCACAAGGCGCTCAACGACCGCGAGATAGCCGGATTAAACGTGTTTCGTTCGTTTGTCGCGCGCTGCACCCAATGCCATACCCCGCCGCTGTTTACCAACCAACAAATCGCCGTGATCGGAACCCCAGAACCGGCCTATTTGCTGCGTGATATCGGTGCTCAAGCGACCTTTCAATCAGCGACCTTGCGCGGCGGTTTTCGGGTGCAAACCTTGCGCAATATTGCCACCACCGCGCCCTACATGCACTCGGGTCGGTTTACCACGCTGCGCCAGGCTACCGAGTTTTACACGCTCGGTCGTGGCCATGCGGCACCCAAAAACGAAAAGTTACTGCTCCATTGGCATATCTCAGAGCCGAACCTAAATGACAACGAGCTGGATCTATTGGTGGAATTTATGAACACCTTGACCGACCAAAGTCTGGCACCCAAAACGCCCAAACACCTGCCATCGGGACTGCCAATGAAACACGTCGAGAATAGCCATGAACCAATTTAAACTGTTCGCCACATCATTAGTCCTACTCGCTTTTGGTCGGCTGGGGTATTGGCAATCAGCACACCACCGCTTTAGAGCGCGCCGACCTGCCTCTGGATGTTGCTTATACCGGCGGTTTTCAAATACTCAACGAACCACCGTCCAACGGACAAACTGCCACGGACAATACGGGCAGCACGCTGCGCGCGGTGATTACCACTCGGTTGGGGATTGGCGTCACTCACCAAGTCAATCCCGGCGAGTCGATCCAGAGCGCAGTCCGCCAAGCCCAATCGGGCGACACCATTCGAGTGATGCCGGGGACTTATTCGGAGACAGTGTATATCGACAAAGACGACATACACTTTTTGGGCGTCATCATCGAAGGTCAGAGGGCAACGCTTGACGGTTTAGGCAAACTCAACGATGCAATCCTCTATTCAGGCAACAATATTGTCATCGAAAACTTTAAAATTGTTCGCTACAAAGGCAATGGCATCATGAGTCAAGCCGGAAATAATTTTGAAATTCGCAACAACATCATCGTCGACACCGGTCTTTACGGTATCTTTCCTCAAGTCAGTAAAAACGGCTTGATCGAGCACAACGTCATCTCCGGCATTGCCGATGCGGGAATCTATGTCGGCATGAGTGACAACATCCACATCGCCTACAACGCGGTGTTTGACAATGTCGCGGGAATAGAGATTGAAAATAGCCGCCATGCCATCGTCGAACACAATCACACGCATCACAATACCGGTGGCATTCTGGCTTTTATCACCCCCGGCCTACCGATCAAAGATGCTCGAGATATCATTATTCGCAATCATTTCATTCTCGACAACAACACACCCGACTTTGCACTGCCAGGCTCCAAGGTAGCCGGTATCCCCGCCGGCACCGGCATTCTGATTATGGCCGCCGACGAGGTGGTCGTAAAAGGTAATATTATTAGCAACCACAAGACCGCTGGCATCTTGATCACCGATCATGGCAACGCATCTGGGTTGACGCACGACCCGCAATCGGACCCCAATGCCGATCGTGCGATGATTCTCGACAACGTCATGTTCAACAATGGCTTCGATACAATCGATGCAATCAAAGCGTTTGCATTGACCGAATTACACCGCGGTAATATCGACATCTTTTAAATAGGCGCCACCGAAGGCAGTTGCCTTCTCAACCGTCAGCGTTATGCCAGCGTTGGCGTCGGCGACTTCACTGACTGTGCGTTTGATAATACCAACGCCATAGCCAATTACTTATTGCCAATGGGTGCCGAGCATCGATTGATTTCAGACCGCGAGCGAGGCGAGTTAGCCTACCTCGGTATCTGCACCGGTTGCCACAGTTATGCGGGCCACCTTATAGGTCCGCCGGTGCAGGTCATTCAAGCGCTCTATCGAGACAACCCCGAGGCGCTTGCTGACTACATCGACGCACCGCTAAAGCGGCGGTCCGACTTCCCAGAAATGCCGCCAAAAAAATTATCTCGGTCGTAAAACCCAATTGGCAGTAGCGCAGTATATGCTAGACATTAAAAGCTAAATCCCCCCACGCACCGCCCGACAGAGCCGCCAAAGAGGCGCGTATCAAGCGGCGTGTTAGCGCGTGTATTGATGTGTGGATTTACCAGCAAAGATCCTTGCCCACAATGTCGATTAACGGTCTATACTTGGTCGCGGTGGGTATTTTCTCAAGACAATAACAAAAGAGGTATGCAATGAAGCGATGGCGCGGTTGGGGAATGGAAAATGATGCGGTACCGGTCGAGGTCAAATCGAGCTTGCGCAATTTACTAGAGATGCTGGTGGGCAGCCCGACTCCACTCCCAGTGGTTACTCTTGACGAGGTGATCGCGCAGGTACCGGCATCGCGGCTTGGCGACCACCCACTGATCGACATCTCGCCCGAGGCCCGCGTTCGCCATGCCCGCGGCCAGAGCCTACCGGATTGGCTAGCGATGCGCAGCGGCGACGTTGGGGTGTTTCCCGATGGCGTGGCAACCCCCAATAGCACCGAACAGGTGCGCCAGTTACTCGACTATGCCGAGGCGCAAAACATTGCGGTGATCCCCTATGGCGGAGGCACTTCAGTGGTCGGACACATCAACCCAGACGCCGACAAGCGCCCTCTTCTGACTATTGACATGGTCGACTTTGACGAACTGATGCGCGTCGATCACGACAGCCTACTGGCAACGTTTGGCGCGGGAGCCACTGGGCCGCGAATCGAGGCACAGTTACAGCAGCATGGTTATACCCTTGGCCACTACCCGCAGTCGTGGGAGTTCTCTACCGCTGGCGGTTGGGTCGCGAGTCGCTCAAGCGGCCAGCAATCTCTGCATTACGGTCGCATAGAACAGCTGTTCGCCGGTGGCCGAATGGAGACCATGGCTGGCACGCTGGATATTCCGACGCTGCCGGCCTCCTCGGCGGGGCCTGATGTTCGCGAAATGGTGCTCGGCTCCGAAGGCCGTATGGGGATTATTACCGAAGTTGCGCTGAGAGTCTCGCCACAACCCGAGGAAGAACATTTTAAAGTAGTATTTTTAACCTCATGGGAGGCCGGATTAAAGCTCGCGATGGCGCTAGTGCATGGGCGAGTGGCGCTGTCGATGCTGCGACTCAGCAATCCGATGGAAACTGCCAGCCTACTGGCCATGGGCCAGGGCGAGAAACCCGATGGCGTCGGCATGGGCCACGTTATGCTCACCCTTGCCGCCACTGGCTCCGCGCAGCAGTGCCTTGCCAACCTTGGCATAGCACATCAGATGTGCGCTGAGCACGGCGCGATTGAAGACATCCAAGGCCTCGGCGAACACTGGCACGAGGGCCGCTTTCATGCGCCCTATTTGCGCGATCCGCTGGGCGATGCCGGTTATGCGGTGGACACCATGGAGACCGCCGTAGATTGGTCATCGGTAGCCGATACTGCCGAGCGCGTAGAGCGTGCTATTAGCACTGCGCTGGCCGACGAGGGCGAACGCGTGCTGGCGTATACTCATCTGTCGCATGTCTATCGGCAGGGTTCGAGCATCTATACCACCTATGTCTTCAGACCTGGCGCCAGTTATGCCGAAGCGCTACAGCGCTGGCACAAGATTAAGGCCGCTGGAGCCAGCGAAATCGTCGCCTGCGGCGGCACCATCAGTCATCAACACGGCGTCGGCAGAGATCACCGCAACTATCTCGAAGCTGAAAAAGGCGCGCTGGGCATTGCTGCCATCAACCAACTGTGCAAGCTGTTTGACCCCCGCGGTCAGATGAACCCCGGCGCGCTACTCCCCGACCAGCCGACCTCAAATGAGCGTTAGCAGCAGCTCTTTTCCCCGCCGCGACGATTTTTTTGACGGCCTGCGCAACGGCGACTCCAGCGAATGGGATGTGATTGTGATCGGCGGCGGTATAACCGGCGCTGGGGTATTGCGCGAAGCATCGCGCCGCGGTTATCGGTGCCTACTGTTAGAGCAGCAAGACTATACCTGGGGCACCTCTAGCCGCTCGTCAAAAATGATTCATGGCGGGTTGCGCTATCTGGCGTCTGGCGACTGGGCCCTGACCCGCGACTCGCTGCAAGAACGCGAACGCCTGCTCGATGAAGTACCGGGGCTGGTCGAGCGCATCGACTATTACCTCACGCTGGTTCGCCACCAGTGGCCTGGGCGCTGGGCAGTATGGTTTTTACTCACCGCATACGACATCTTGGCGCGCATTAACGATCGACAGTTTTGTTCCGTGGCTTACCTGAAAGCGCGCTTCAGCGGGCTAGACAACGATAAACTCAGCGGCGCATATCGCTATACCGATGCCATGACCGATGACTCGAGACTGGTCTTGCGTCTGTTGCAGGAGAGCATCGCCAACGGCGCCAGCGCGCTCAATTACACGCAGGTAAAAGACCTATTGATTGACAACGACGAGGTCCGCGGTGTGATTGTGCAGGACCCAAAAACTGACGCGCTGGTGACGCTGCGCGCCGCGAGCGTGGTCAGTGCTACCGGCGCCTGGGCAGATCGGCTGCGCAACCGAGTCAACCCAGAAACACGGATTCGCCCGCTGCGTGGCAGCCACCTCGTTATTCCCGCCGCGCGCATTCCGATCAGCGATGTATTTACCTTTTTTCATCCCGTGGACAGGCGCGGCGTTTACGTCTACCCGTGGGAGGGTAGCACGGTCATCGGCACAACTGATCTCGATCATACCGAGGACTTAGACATCGAGGCATCAATTTCGCAGGCCGAGATAGACTATTTATGCGCCGGCTACAATAGCCAATTCCCCAGCCAGCCGTTGACCCGAGAGGATATTATTTCAAGCTGGGCGGGGGTTCGCCCAGTCATCGGTTCAGAGCGTTCAAAAGACCCTTCCAAGGAACGCCGCGATCATGCAATTTGGTCCGACAAAGGTCTGATCACCGCCAGCGGAGGAAAATTAACTACCTTTCGGTTGATCGCCATCGACGTACTCAACGCCGCTAGCGAGCGATTGCCCAGCGCACCGCGCATCGCCGAGGAGCGTTTCTTCGATGCGCCCATTATCAGCCCCGAGACGCTGCTGCCCAACGCACCGGCTCGCGCCCAAGTCCTCATCGGCCGCTATGGGCAATTCGCCGAGGCGGTGCTCAATATCAGCTACCCTGCAACCAGGCTGAACGACGACACCCCAGCCGCCTTAAACGAAGCGATCGAAACCGCAGAAGACCCCAGGGCGTTGCTCGCCACCTCGACCTATAGTCTCGTCGAGTGCCGCTGGGCGGCGCGCCACGAGGCGGTCGAGCATCTCGACGACCTGTTGCTTCGCCGCACCCGGTTGGGCATGGTACTGCCCGACGCTGGCGCGCAATTATTTCCCACGCTGCAGCGTATTTGCCAACAGGAGCTCGGCTGGGATACCGCGCGTTGGAACGCTGAATTACAGCGCTATCTATCCATCTACCAACGTTTCTACAGCCTGCCAGAGCCGCGTAATGACACCTCCGCCTGAAGGGTATCTGCTGAGTATCGACAATGGCACCCAGAGCGTTCGCGCCATGCTATTTGACACACGGGGCGAATTGTTGGCGAAGCACAGCATCGCACTAGATCCCTACTTCTCTAGCCAACCGGGTTGGGCCGAACAGCGGGTCGAATATTTTTGGCAATCGCTATGCGATGCCTGCCAGGGGTTGTGGCCGCAACTGGAGATTGCTCGAGAACAGATTACAGCGGTATCAGTGACCACCCAACGGGCCACAGCAGTGGCTCTCAATGCCGCCGGTGAACCCTTACGTCCGGCCTTTAGCTGGCTCGATCAACGCAAGGTCGACAGCCGTCCAGTACTCGGTCGACTGGAGTCATTGGCAATGCGCGCGCTCGGTGTTAAATCTTCGGTAGACGCCTTTCACCAGTCGGCAGAGTCAAACTGGCTGGCGCAGTTTGAACCGGACAACTGGGCGACGACCGCCCACTACCTACTACTGTCAGGCTACCACGTGCAGCGCCTCACCGGTTGCTATAGTGATGCTGTTGCCAGTCAAGTGGGCTATCTGCCGTTTGATTTTAAACGCCAGCGCTGGGCAGATGAGCGCGACTGGACTTGGCGTGCCCTGCCGATCAAGCGTCAGATGCTGCCGGAACTGGTTGCCGCTGGCGGGCTCCTCGGCAACATTACCGCTCAAGCCTGCGAACAGACCGGCATTCCCATGGGCTTGCCGCTGATTGCATCGGGCTCGGACAAGGCCTGCGAAGTACTCGGCTCAGGCTGTGTCGAAAGTGACACTGGCAGCCTCAGCTTTGGCAGCCTGGCCACGTTTAATGTCACCAGTAACCGCTACTTTGAAGCAATTTCGGCGCATCCGGCCTATCCTGGCGTGGTGCCGAACAGCTTTAACATCGAAACCGTGGTCCAGCGTGGCTACTGGATGGTGAGTTGGTTTAAACGCGAATTTGGGCTGCGCGAACAACAACTTGCAGCCGAGCGTGGGGTAACGCCAGAAGCCCTGTTTGACGATCTCCTCGATGCGGTTCCTGCCGGTGCTGCCGGACTGATGTTACAGCCCTACTGGTCACCGAGCGCTGACGATATCGCCGGTGTAGCGCGCGGCGCGATCATCGGGTTTACCGAACAACACGGTCGCGCGCACCTATATCGGGCGATGATCGAGGGACTGACCTACGCCCTGCGCGAGGGCATGGAGCAGGTCGAGAAACGCAGCGGCCACCGCATCCAGCGACTGGTGGCATCCGGAGGCGGCTCACAGAGCGACAGCATTCTGCAGATCACTGCCGATATTTTCGGCCTGCCGGTGTCGCGGCCACATACCTTTGAAAGCTCGGGCCTGGGCGCTGCCATTGCCGCTGCAGTAGGCATCGGTCTGTATCCAGACTTTACCCATGCGGCCGCCAACATGACGCGCACTTCAAAAACCTTTTACCCCGACCCCGCCAACCATGCCACGTACCAGCAACTCTATCGACAGGTCTACCAAAACCTCTATCGCCAACTACAACCCAGCTACAAAAAACTGCAGACCCTGATCGGCCGTTAAGGCGTCGAAAAACGAGCTAGGTGATGAGAAAAACCACCACGCGCATCTCGTATTGCCTGCATCATCAGATGACTGCGCACCATAAAGTCGTCACCGCGACGGCGCTTTTATAAATGCCCTATTAAAACCACTCTATTAAAACAGTGCATTTTTAACCGATAGTTTTTTGACGTTTGCTTGTCACGAGACATC
>DDJS01000111.1:7714-7888 GCA_002339165.1 Cellvibrionales bacterium UBA2618
GATGGTCTGGATGGTCTGGATGGTGAAATAGTTTGAAATTTGTAATGCTGAATTGACGCAAGACAACGTTGTCGCCATTTAGGCCATAATCTCGCCGCCAGCGAGATTATGGCGTTTCCATTCCCTTTTCTTTTTTCTTTTTTCCCTTTTCCCTTTTCCCTTGCTCCTTGCTCC
>DDJS01000111.1:8219-17666 GCA_002339165.1 Cellvibrionales bacterium UBA2618
CCTTGCTCCTTGCTCCACTAAGCGTCAATGACCACAAATTGACCGCGGAATCGTGTGCATAATATGGTTCTAATGAGAACATTGGTTTACTATGAGCAGCGGTTACAAAGGGTGGCGACATGCAGTTAAAAATTTATTTATCCGGCGAAATCCACACCGACTGGCGTGATCAGATCATGCGTGGCTGCCGCGATCGGGGGCTCGACTTAGTGTTTTCATCGGCGGTTACCGACCACCCTGCGAGCGATCGCGCCGGTGACGTTCTCGGCACCGAAGAGCGCGGATTTTGGCGTGATCACAAGTCGGCAAAGGTCAACGCCATGCGAACAAAAACCCTGCTAGACAACTGCGATATCGCGGTGGTGCGCTTTGGCGAGCAATACAAGCAGTGGAATGCCGCCTTTGATGCCGGCTACTGCGCCGCCCTTGGCAAGCCCTACATCACTCTCCACAGCGAAGATTTGGTGCACCCACTAAAAGAAGTAGATGGCGCAGCGCAGGCGTGGGCGACGACGCCGGAACAGGTTGTCGAGGTGCTCGAATACATCGGCGGCGAATGGCTGTAATGCTGGCATTGCCTACCGATCCATTAATCGGCTGATACCACAAACCGTTGCCGCTATCGCTGGACACACACCGAGAGGCCAATACTATTGTTTGCATCGACTTACCAATTAGAAGCGGGCCTTGACCTCATCAGGCAATCGCCCAAAGACAGCGGCCGCGTCGAATTAATCGTCTGCCGACCGGCGGTAGGCGAGCGTGAGGAATTAAACCAGGCGGTGTTAGATGTTGACCATGGCCTCGATGGCGACAATTGGCTGGCGCGCGGCGATCGGCACACCGCGGATCGTCGTGCCCACCCAGATATGCAATTAAACCTCATGAACGCGAGGGCGATAGCCCTGATCGCGCAGACGCGAGAACGCTGGAAGTTGGCCGGCGACCAATTCTACATCGACTTCGACCTGAGTAACGACAACCTGCCTGTCGGCAGTTTACTGGCGATCGGCGAGGCAGTGATTGAGGTCACTGCAGAACCCCACCTTGGGTGCAGCAAGTTCTCTCGACGGTATGGCCGTGAGGCTACCAAATTCGTCAATTCTAAAATCGGTAAAATGCTCAATTTACGGGGTATCAACGCCAAAGTGATCTCCGCAGGAAAGGTTGATCTAGGCGCCTCGATCCGTAAGATCAACGGTTAGTTCGTCGCTCAACCACCCCCTACCGCCAACGGAGACAGAATGATCTATACCACCACAGAATCGATCCCCGGGCGAGAGATAACCGAAATACTGGCGGTCGTTAACGGTAACGTGGTGCAATCTAAACACCTCGGTGGGGACATTATAGCTCAACTAAAGAGCTTGGTTGGCGGCGAAATCTCGGCTACACCGAAATGCTCGCCGAGGCGAGAACCACCGCACTACAACGCCTGATCGCCAATACCGACGCAAAATGCGCGGCCAAGGCGTTAGTCGATGCCGCCCATGCACAGATACTTGATGTCGAGGTAGTCGTGAAGGCCATATTTGGAGCCCTCGCGACCACTGCCCGACTCTTTAATACCGCCAAAAGGCGCCATTTCGTTGGAAATAATAGCTTCGTTGATACCGACAATGCCAAATTCCAGCGCCTCGGCAACGCGCCATACGCGGCCGATATCCCGCGAGTAAAAATACGCCGCCAAGCCAAATTCGGTATCGTTTGCCATGGCAATCACATCGACCTCACTGTCGAAGCGAAAGATCGGCGCGACCGGACCAAAAATTTCCTCGGAAAATACCCGCATATCCCGCGTAACATTGGTCAAAATGGTCGGTTCAACGAAACTGCCGCCCAGCGCACTGCGCCCGCCTCCAAGGACGACATGGGCACCTTTGGCGACGGCGTCGTCGATCAGGCCGCAGACCCCATCGGCGGCTTGCTCATCGATCAATGGCCCGACGGCCACCCCCGGATCGTTGCCATCCCCCACTTTTAATGCCGCGACCGCGGCGGTAAATTTGGCCACGAACTCATCGAAAACCCCAGAGTGCACCAATAGTCTATTGGAGCACACGCAGGTCTGCCCGGCATTTCGGTATTTGGAGACCAACGCGCCCTGCACCGCCGCATCCAGATCGGCGTCGTCAAAAACGATAAATGGCGCATTGCCGCCGAGCTCCATCGATGTCCGCTTGACAGTTTGCGCGCACTCGGCGATCAATTGCTTGCCGACCGGTGTCGAACCGGTAAAGGTGACCTTTCGAACCAGCGGGTTAGAGGTCATCTCGGCACCGATGGCTGCGGTGTGGCCAGTGACGATATTGACCAATCCACGCGGAAAACCGGCACGCTCAGCCAGTTCAACGATAGCCAGAGCCGACAACGGCGTGTTGTTTGCCGGCTTGCAGACCACCGAACAACCGGCGGCAATCGCCGGAGCAATTTTGCGCGTGAGCATGGCGTTGGGGAAATTCCACGGCGTGATACAGGCGACCACCCCAACCGGCTGTTTGATCACCACCAGACGTTTATCGCTCGACGGTTGCGCAATGGTATCGCCGTACACACGCTTTGACTCCTCGCTAAACCACTCGACATAGTTGGCCCCATAGAGCACCTCGCCGAGCGCTTCGGCGAGCGGCTTGCCCTGCTCGGCAGTGAGTAGCGTAGCGAGATCCTGTTGATGTTCCAGCATCAGGTTGTACCAGTTGCGCAACAGGGTGGCGCGATGCTTGACCGTGGTCATCGCCCAGTCGCTCTGCGCGCGATGCGCAGCCTCGATCATGCGGCGGGTTTCGGTCGCGGCGCAGCAGGCTACGTTGCCAATTACCTCGCCGGTAGCGGGGTTGGTCACCGCCAGGGTCTCACCGCTGTCGGCATCCACCCAAACGCCATCACTAAAGGCTTGAGCTTTGATCAACGTCGGATCTTGGAGGCATACTGTCATCGCATCACCTTTTATGGTTTGTGATAAATCGTGGTTAGTGTTAAACAACGCTTGGTCTTAGAGAATGGCTGGTGGTAAATAACCATCGGTCAATTAATCGGGGGCTGGCCAACGGCGCCATCGCACAGCATACCGTGCCGAACGCGGCGCTTTTTTTCTAGTTGTGCTCTATCATTATGCTGTTTAATCGTGCTGGGTTCGCGATGTTGGCTCGCCTAAGCGGGCGGCAGTGAAACCAACAAGAAAATCATCAACAAGAAGAATGGTAGCACGCCGCTTTGAGCAGTTCTAGCCTCGCCCAAACGCGCCCAAAGGATCTCAGCGGGCAGCCAACCGAAGACATTTCACGTTGCGGATATTGATATTTGCGCAGTTGACCCAATCTATAACTCATACATAGGAGGAACACAGCATTGGAACAGTATCGAGGTACGACTATTCTGTCGGTGCGCCGCGACAACACCGTGGTGATTGGCGGCGACGGCCAGGTTAGCATGGGCAATACCATTATGAAGGGCAATGCGCGCAAAGTTCGCAGGCTCTATAAAGATCAGGTGATCGCTGGATTTGCCGGCGGCACCGCCGATGCGTTTACGCTGTTTGAGCGCTTTGAAGCAAAATTAGAGCAACACCATGGCAACCTTACCCGCGCCGCTGTCGAGTTGGCCAAGGACTGGCGTACCGACCGTATACTGCGCAAGCTCGAGGCCCTTCTGGCGGTTGCAGATCGCGATGCCTCGTTAATCATCACCGGTAATGGCGACGTTATCCAACCCGAAGACGATCTCATTGCGATCGGCTCTGGCGGCCCCTATGCGCAATCTGCAGCCCGGGCACTGCTCGACAACACCTCGCTGGACGCCGGTGCGATTGTCGCCGAAGGTTTGAAAATCGCCGGCGACATCTGCGTTTACACCAATCACAATCACACCATTGAAGTGCTTGACTGCAGCGCCAGCCAACCGACCAAGGATTAAAAACCGCCATGTCCCAGATGACACCCCGAGAGATTGTGCACGAACTAAACCGCCACATTATCGGTCAGGATGACGCCAAGCGCGCGGTCGCCATCGCGCTCAGAAATCGCTGGCGCCGAGCGCAACTCGACGACGAGTTGCGCAATGAAGTCACGCCAAAAAATATTCTGATGATCGGCCCCACTGGCGTCGGTAAAACCGAGATTGCCCGGCGCCTCGCGCGCCTTGCCAACGCGCCCTTTGTCAAGGTCGAGGCGACCAAGTTTACCGAGGTCGGCTACGTCGGCAAAGACGTCGAGTCGATCATTCGCGACTTGGTCGAAACGGCGGTAAAACAAAGCCGTGAAAGAGAGATGCACAAGGTTGAGCAGCGCGCACTCGACGCCGCTGAAGAGCGCGTACTGGATGCCCTACTGCCACCAGCTCGCGCTGCATCAGGCGCTGAAAGTACCGAATCATCGACCCGTCAAGTGTTCCGTAAAAAACTCCGCGAGGGTGAGTTGGACCACAAAGAGATCGAAATTGAACTGCGCCAATTGCCCGCTGGTGTCGAAATCATGGCCCCACCGGGAATGGAAGAGATGACCTCGCAGTTGCAAAATATGTTTAGCTCGATGGGCAAAGGCAAGACCAGTACGCGCAAAGTGAGCGTAGCCGAAGCGCTGAAAAACCTCAAAGAGGAAGAGGCCGGCAAGCTGATCAACGACGAGGAGATAAAGCTCCAGGCGGTGGAGTCCGCCGAGCAGCACGGGATTGTCTTTCTCGACGAAATCGACAAAGTGTGCCGCCGCTCCGAGGGTTCCGGCGGGGACGTCTCGCGAGAGGGCGTGCAACGCGACCTATTACCGCTGATCGAGGGCAGCACGGTGTCGACCAAGTACGGCATGATCAAAACCGACCACATCCTATTTATTGCGTCGGGCGCATTTCATCTCTCGAAACCTTCAGATTTGATCCCCGAACTGCAGGGTAGACTGCCAATTCGGGTCGAACTTGCCTCTCTGGGAATCCACGAATTTGAGCGTATTTTGACCGAACCCAACGCTTCACTGACCAAGCAATACTGCGCACTGATGGCGACCGAGGGCTTGAACATTGAATTTTCCAGTGACGGCGTGCGCCGGATTGCCGAGATAGCTTACGAGGTCAATGAAGGCACCGAAAACATTGGTGCGCGCCGTCTGCATACCATTCTCGAGCGACTGCTGGAAGACATATCCTTCGACGCCGCCGATCTTGGCGGCAAGGGCAACGACATCACCATCGACCGAGACTTTGTCGAAAAGCACCTCGGTGAACTGGCCAGCAACGAAGACCTGACGCGTTTTATTCTGTAACCGCGCGCGGCGATTTTGAGGCGCGCGAAAAACGAGTATACTCAGGCTGCCGAAGATAGGAGTTTTGTCACTGTGCCCGTGCCACAACGCATCGCTGTGAATCGCGACAAAGACCAGCTGTCGCTGACCTATGCAGGTACCCAGTGCTTTGAGTTAAGCGCCGAGTACCTGCGTGTGCTATCGCCGAGTGCCGAAGTTCGCGGGCATGGCCCCGATGACGAAACGCTGCAGGTCGGCAAGCGCTGGGTGCGTATTCAGGATCTGCAAAAAGCCGGTAACTACGCGCTGAAAATTCACTTTGACGACGGTCATGATTCGGGCATCTACACTTGGGACTACCTCTATGATCTGGGGTACAGTCATGCCCGCTACTGGGACGACTATCTGACCAAACTGCAGCGCCAAGGTGGCTCGCGAGACGGCGACACCCAAGTCATCAACCTACCAAGCTAAAGCTAGACATTTTCTTTCAGGCATACCTATCTGCGCCGGGTGCCGCTACAATAGTCAGCCATCAACGAAATTGCGATTGCCAGTATGAACGATGAAACCACCCACTTTGGCTACCAGACCGTGCCCGTCGCTAACAAAGCGCAGCGCGTTGCCGATGTGTTTCATTCGGTGGCTGACAAATACGACCTCATGAATGATTTGATGTCGGTCGGAATTCACCGTGTTTGGAAGCGTATCACGATTGAAATGTCTGCCGTCCGAGCTGGCCACAAAGTCCTCGACATTGCCGGTGGCACCGGCGATCTGGCCGCCAAGTTTGCCGCTCGCGTGGGGCCCGAGGGCACCGTGGTGCTGGCCGACATCAACGATTCTATGCTGCGCGTTGGCCGCGATCGCCTGCTCGAACAGGGTATCGTCGAAAATGTCCGATTTGCCCAAGCCGATGCGCAAAACCTTCCCTTCCCAGACAACAGTTTTGACCTCGTTAGCATCGCCTTTGGTCTGCGCAATGTCACAGATAAAGACCTCGCGCTGAGATCGATGTTGCGGGTCTTGAAACCCGGTGGTCGGCTGCTGATTTTGGAATTTTCAAAGCCGCAAAATCCGCTCGTTGAAAAGCTCTATGACGGCTACTCATTCAATCTGCTACCCAAGCTCGGGAAGCTGTTCGCCCGCGACGAAACCAGCTATCGCTATCTGGCAGAGTCGATCCGCATGCATCCCGACCAGCAAACCCTTCAATCGATGCTCGACAGCGCCGGCTTTGTCAACACCGACTACCACAACATGAGCGCCGGCATTGTGGCATTGCACCGTGGGATCAAGCCATAGTGATCGGCGAAATCGTCACCGCGACCGCGATGCGGCAGATAGCCAATCTGATTAACAATGCGTTGCGTTACGACCCCGCAGCGCAGCGCGCAATCGAGGAATTATCGGGTACAAAAATCGTTATCGAAAGCCTTATACCGCCGTTTTGCGCCGCCGTTTTACTCGACAACGGACGCATCGCAATGACCCTCGATCCAGTCGAGGCCGGCGACATCACCCTCAGTGGTAATCTGGTATCGATGGTTGCGCTGGCGCTGAAAATGCGCAGTTCGACAACCCTCGCAGGCAGCGGTGTTAAGGTATCTGGAGATACGCGGATTCTTCAGCAATTGAGCCATGCGCTCGAGCAATTGGATATCGATTGGGAGGCGGCGTTGGCCGATGTGTTCGGCGACGTTGCAGCCCATGCAATGGGGAGCGCGATCCGCAGCGCGACGCGTAGCATCCACGAAAATAGTCGGCGCATGGTTGAAAGCGCTGTCGAAGTCGCCCAAGAAGAGTGGCGCCTAACGCCCAGCATGGCCGAATTCGAACATTTTTCGGCCCGCATTCGCCTACTGGCAACCGACGTCGAACGAGTCGAAGCGCGCGTTGCGCGACTGCTCCAGAGAATCGCCAAATGATGCAATTCAGGCGAGCCATCAAGATAGTCCGCGTGATCGGGCGCTACCGCTTGGCAGATTTTATAGAGCGCTCGCGCCTGCCCTGGTCGCTGCGTTTGCTTTTGGCGCCCGCAGCACTGTTCGGCGACAACCAAACAGCGCGCGGCGCGCGACTGCGCTTGGCACTGGAGGAGCTTGGCCCAATCTTTGTCAAATTTGGTCAGCTTCTGTCGACCCGCCCAGACCTAGTCCCCGCAGATCTGTGTGCCGAACTTGCCAAGTTGCAAGACGCGGTGCCGCCATTCAGTTCGGCGCTGTTTATACAGACCGTCGAAGAGGCCCTGAACGGAACTATCGACGATTTATTTGCAAGCTTTGACGAGAACCCTCTGGCATCGGCGTCGATTGCGCAGGTTCACGCCGCCATTACGCTGGATGGTCGCGACGTGGTGGTTAAGGCGGTTCGTCCGGGAATCGAAAAGACCATACGCGAGGATCTCGCGCTGCTGTTCACGCTGGCAAAATTAATCGTCAAGTACAGCGCCGATGGGCAGCGCTTACACCCAGTGGAAGTGGTTGAAGACTACCAAAATATTATCCTCGACGAGCTCAACCTGCAATCCGAAGGCGCCAACGCATCCTTGCTAAAACACAATTTTAACGATTCACCGCTGTTACATATCCCGGAAATACTGTGGCCGCTGTCGAATGAAAAAGTTTTGGTGATGGAACGCATCTATGCCACCCCAGTCACCCATATCGACGAATTGCGCGCCGCGGGCGTCGACTTTAAGTTACTCGCCGAACGCGGCGTGGAAATCTTTTTCACCCAGGTGTTCGAGCACAATTTTTTCCATGCAGACATGCATCCAGGCAACATTTTTGTCGATGCTAGCACCCCCAGATCACCCACCTATTTGGCCATCGACTGCGCCATCATGGGCTCCCTCAGCAAGGATGATCAGTTTTATATGGCGCGAAATTTACTGGCCATTTTCAAACGCGACTACCGCTTGGTCGCAGAGCTTCATATACGCTCCGGCTGGGTGGCGAGCGACACCTCGGTCAACGAATTTACCACCGCTATTCGCTCGGTGTGCGAACCGGTGTTTCAACGCCCCCTAAACGAAATTTCGATGGGCTACATGATGATCCAGTTGTTCGACACCGCACGGCGTTTTAATATGGAGGTTCAACCATCGCTGGTACTGCTGCAAAAAACCCTGCTCAACATTGAAGGGTTGGGGCGCCAACTCTACCCGCAGCTCGACCTGTGGGCCTCGGCACAACCCTTTTTGGAGCGCTGGGTACGCCAGCGATACTCGCCAAAGGGACTCTACAAACAAATAAAAAACCACGCCCCCGATTGGTTGGAGCAACTACCACAGGTGCCGCCAATGATTTTCAAGGCGCTGGAGAATGCCCAACGTGACACCCCACCCCCATTACCGAGCGAGCCCCGTCCAAGCAGCCGCCAGCGATGGATCGGTATTCTCGGGATCGGATTACTATTGGCTGGGCTGGTCGGCATTGACCCAGCATTTTGGCACTCGCTGAAACAGGCACCGGCGCTTAGCTTAGCGACCATTACGCTGGGAACTCTGATACTGGTGCTGCGCTAGGCAGCACTATTTTTTAGCGCGAACTACTGCCATAATTGACCGCTAAACCATGACAATGACTCTCTGGATTGCGAGCGAGACCAATGCATTACACCGATGAAATAGCCTGGAACAATGATGGCTTGGCCCCGGCTATCGCACAGGACGCCAGCAGCGGCCGCATTCTGATGATGGCGTGGATGAATCGCGAGGCGCTCGCTACCACGGTGCGCGAACAGCGCGCGGTATACTGGTCGAGATCACGCGATAAGCTCTGGCGAAAGGGGGAGGAATCCGGCAATGTCCAGCAGCTACTCGAGCTACAACTGGACTGCGACGCCGATGTCATTTTACTGCAAGTTAAGCAAGTGGGCGGCGTAGCCTGCCATACTGGCCGCGCCTCGTGTTTTTATCGCGTGCTGCGCGATGGGCAATGGTGCGCTAGCGAACCGGTGTTGATCGAACCCAAGGACATGTATTCATGAGCAATGATGTACTAACGCGCCTGACCGAAGTATTGGCCCAGCGCAAGGGCCAGTCGAAGCCGGATTCTTATGTCGCCTCACTGCACCACAGTGGACTCAATAAAATCCTAGAAAAGGTCGGCGAGGAGAGCGTCGAGACGATCCTCGCAGCGCGTGATGCGGAGGTCAGCGGTGACAATAAGCAGTTAATCTTCGAGACCGCTGATCTGTGGTTCCACAGCCTAGT
>DDJS01000111.1:18009-20285 GCA_002339165.1 Cellvibrionales bacterium UBA2618
GGTACAGACGCCGCCGCCGTGCTCGCTGAACTCGACCGACGCTTCGATTTGTCAGGGTTAGAAGAGAAAGCTGGACGTGGTAAAAATTAATTATAGGGGAGTAACCCAATGGGTTTTGGTTGGCAGGAACTGTTAATTATATTGGTCATAGTGGCGCTGGTTTTTGGCACTAAAAAATTGCGCAATATCGGCTCGGATGTCGGCGGTGCCGTCAAGGGATTCAAAGATGCAATGACGCCCGGTGAAGACGCCGAACCGACGGAGAAAACTACCGAGTCGGTCGCCAGCAGCAGCAAAACTAGCGCCGAGTAAGAGCGCAGTGATGCAACGTCCAAGACGCTCTCTGCCAGTGGCATACACATGTTTGACATAGGCTTTACCGAACTGGTGGTGATCGCCGTCATAAGCCTAGTAGTGATGGGCCCCGAACGGCTTCCCGAGACCGTGCGCAGCATCAATCTGTGGATCGGTCGGGCCCGACAAGCGCTGTCGAGTGCTCGCAAAGAACTTGAAAGCGAGGTCGGCATGGACGAAATCCGCCAGCAACTGCACAACGAAGAGATATTGCGCGACCTTGCCAGCACCCGGCGCGAGACCGAGGAATTAATCACCAACACCCAGCGCAAGGGCGAAGAACTGGCCGCCAACCTCCAGTCGAAGGCCGCAGAGCAGCCAAAAACATGAGCGAGGAGGAGCTTCCAAGCCAGCCATTTATCTCCCATCTGATCGAATTTAGAGATCGCGCGCTACGCTCGATCGTCGCCATTATGATCATCTTTGTCGGGCTGTTTTCGTTTAGCAACCAACTCTATCTGTACGTGTCGGAGCCGATTCGGAAATTTATTCCAGAGTCTTCGAGCATGATCGCTACCGAGGTTGCGTCGCCATTTTTAACGCCGTTTAAATTGACCCTCGTGCTATCGCTATTTGCCGCCATGCCCTACATTCTCTATCAGATCTGGGCATTTTTGGCACCGGGCCTCTATCGGCGCGAAAAAAAGATTGTTGTGCCACTGTTCTTTTCTAGCGTTGCGCTGTTTTACGCGGGAATGGCCTTTGCCTATTACGTTGTGTTTCCGTTGGTGTTTATGTTTTTTGCCAGTACCGTACCCGACGGCATTACTATCATGCCGGATATCCGTAGCTACTTAGACTTTGCGTTAAAGTTATTTTTCGCTTTCGGCATCAGTTTCGAGATTCCCATAGCCGTGGTGATTCTATCTTGGATGGGCGCAGTCGACCCGAATAATCTTGCGAAAAAGCGGCCCTATGTATTTATTCTCTGCTTCGTTTTTGGCATGCTACTAACGCCGCCCGACGTGATCTCGCAGACGTTGCTCGCGATACCCATGTGGTTGCTGTTTGAGCTGGGGATCGTATTTGCCCGCCCGGTCTATCGCAAAGACGGTGGCACCACCGACTAACCGCTCGGCGAACAGCGCTTAAGTAAACAGCGCCGCTTGCAGTGCCCGGTAGTAACCGTTGCGGGTACGTCGCGAAATACGCGCATCCACCGCCACCGATTCAAAGGCGTGAAAACCGCCCTCAATGGTGGCAAAATCGGTCGCCACACCAGCCTCGATCAAGCGCTTTGCGTACGCTGTGTTCTCATCCACAAATAGGTCCATCGAGCCCACCCGCATGTACACCGGCGGCAGTCCGGCAAGGTCTTTAGCGCGCGTTGGAGCGGCATAGGGCGATGTATTACTCGCGCCGCCATCATCGCCAAGATAGGCCCGCCATGCGCGCAAGTTCGAATTCCTACTCCAAATTTTGGACTCAGCCAAATCGATACTCGAGGGCGTTATACAGCGATCATCCAACATCGGGCACCAGAGCGATTGAAAAAGTAATCGGTACTCACCTCGATCGCGCGCCGCCAGCGCCAAACCCGCCGCCAGTCCGCCGCCGGCGCTGAGCCCACCGACGGCGATGCGCGCGCCATCGATATTGAGTTGATCTGCGCTGGCAGACAGCCACGCGAGCGCGGCATAAGCATCGTCGAGCGCAGCTGGAAAAGGGTGCTCTGGGGCCAACCGATAATCTACTGAGAGAACTGCACAACCCACCGCTGCGACCAATTCTCGCGCCTTGTGGTCATCCTCCTGCAAACTGCCGAGACAATAACCACCGCCGTGAAACCACAGCAGTGTGGGTAATCGTTGACGACTCTGAGCGGGCCGGTAGAGGCGCACCAATAGATCGTTTTCGGCGGCCGTCGGTATTCGATGATCGTCACTCATCACCCCCAAAACCGGCGGTCTGTCAGCATCGAC
>DDJS01000039.1 GCA_002339165.1 Cellvibrionales bacterium UBA2618
ATTTGGCCGGTCGAGCGCGCGATATGGCATGGGACAATGCGTCCCTCGATTGCCAAATCCTCGACAATTCGGATATGCAAAAACTCGCTATGGGATCACTACTATCGGTGACTGCAGGGACAGTGGAGCCCGCCAAATTTATTATCATGAACTATCACGGAGGTGCAAAATCAGAGGCGCCAACGGTACTCATCGGCAAGGCCGTCACCTTTGACTCTGGGGGCATCAGTCTTAAACCGGGTGGCGGCATGGATGAAATGAAATTTGATATGTGTGGTGGGGCATCGGTTTTTGGCGTCATGCAAGCATTGTGCGCCAGCGGGCTCGCTATCAATGTTATCGGCCTAGTCCCCGCGGTCGAAAATATGCCGAGTGGCACAGCCACACGTCCTGGTGATGTAGTGACCAGCATGTCGGGGCAGACTATCGAGGTACTGAATACCGATGCCGAGGGCCGACTCATTCTATGCGATGCCATTACTTACTCGGAACGTTTCAAGCCCCGTGCGGTCATTGACATAGCCACTTTGACCGGCGCTTGTGTGATGGCACTGGGTAAACAGGCCTCGGGGCTTCTGGCGAATGACGACGATCTAGCCGATGCTTTGTTATCCAGTGGCACACGCAGTGGCGATCGCGCTTGGCAGCTACCGCTTTGGGAAGAATACGACGCCCAATTAAAGAGTAACTTCGCCGACATGGCGAACATCGGCGGCCGCGAAGCGGGAACCATCACCGCCGCATGTTTTTTAGCTCGCTACGCCAAAAAACTTCCCTGGGCGCACATCGACATTGCTGGTACGGCCTGGTTATCCGGCGCTCAAAAAGGCGCTACGGGTCGCCCGGTACCGCTGCTGATGGATTATTTACAGCAACGCGCAAATCATTCAACCTAACAAGCCGGCGCCGACATGACCCGAGTGTCGTTTTATAAACTCGCCGGCGACCAAAATTTGGCGCTGGCGCTGACCTGTAAGCTGGTCGAAAAAGCGCACTTGTCAAATCAAAAAGTGCTCTGCCAAATGCCGAATCAAGACTCCGCTGAAAGCTTGAATGACAAACTCTGGCGTTTTTCAAAAACCTCTTTCATACCCCATGGGTTGGGCTCACAATCACAACCAGTGGCCATTAGCACCGACGCCACACCAGGCGAGCACTACCAGCTGTTGATTAATTTGGATGCTTCGAGGCCATCTTGGTTTAGTCGCTTCGAGCGGGTTATAGAAATAATCCATACAGAGCCAAATTACCAGCAGTCAAAGCGCGACAATTTTAGTTTCTATAAAGACCGCGGTTACCCCCTCGAGTTTTTTGATTTGAGCGACAAGTTCGTCAGTTCCGAGGTTTGATCTTTCTCTGCGGGTAAAAATTAGCGCTAACGGTCGACGAGTCACAGCGTAATAGTCGGGGACTTTTATAGGGTAATAAATAACCGAGCATATGATAGCTATGGAAACCATCAGGATCTATAATTTCTCTGCTATTTAGGCATCGTTAAACGTTCCGAACCGTCGAGTTGTCCATAGCCCAAATTTTATTTATCGGCGATTTCGTCGCCGCAGCGCACACTGGAAATACCACACACCATGGACAAAACATTTAATCCTCAAACGATCGAAAAACGCTGGTACGACGAGTGGGAAAAACGCGGTTACTTTGCACCCACCGGCGAGGGAGAGCCATTTTCCATCGTCATTCCGCCACCCAATGTCACCGGCAGTTTGCACATGGGCCACGCCCTGCAGTACGCCATTATGGATGCCCTCACCCGACATCAACGAATGAAGGGTAGCGACACTCTGTGGCAAGTAGGAACCGATCACGCCGGTATCGCAACGCAAATGGTGGTGGAACGCCAGTTAGCCAGTAAAAATGAACCGGGACGGGCATCGCTTGGGCGAGAAAAGTTCATCGAAAAAGTTTGGCGTTGGAAGGAGGAATCCGGTGACACGATTACGCGACAGATGCGCCGCCTCGGTAATTCGGTTGACTGGCAAACCGAACGCTTCACTATGGACGCGGGTTTTTATAGCAGCGTGCAGCAAGTTTTTATCCGTCTATACGATGAAGAATTAATCTATCGCGGCAAGCGCCTGGTTAACTGGGATCCGAAATTACACACCGCAATTTCGGATTTGGAAGTCGAAAATCGTGAAGTCGTCGGTAAAATGTGGAGCATCCGCTACCCCCTAAACGAGGGCGTGACAACCGCCGCCGGCGACGATTATATCGTCGTTGCTACCACTCGACCGGAAACCCTACTGGGAGACACTGGCGTTGCCGTCAATCCCAACGATCCGCGCTATAAAGACTTAATTGGCAGTTGCGTAACCTTACCACTGGTCAATCGATCCATCCCGATCGTCGGCGACGACCATGCGCAATTGGACAAAGGCAGCGGTTGCGTCAAAATCACTCCAGCACACGACTTTAACGATTACGAAGTCGGCCAGCGCCATGCGCTGCCGATGGTAAGTATATTGACTGAAAACGCCGATATTCGCCAAATCGCTGAGTGCTTGCACAGCGACGGCCGAGACAATCCCGATTTCGAGGCCTTTATACCGGAGAAATACCGCGGGCAAGAGCGTTTTGCGGCGCGCCGAGAAATCGTTGCTGACCTCACCGCTGCGGGCTTACTTGAGTCTGTCGAAGACAATAACATGACGGTGCCATACGGCGATCGCGGCGGCGTCGTGATCGAACCGATGCTGACGAATCAATGGTATGTGGACGCAAAAAAACTTGCCGCACCCGCCATTAGCGCAGTTGAAGATGGACGGATTAAATTTGTTCCCGAGCAGTATGAAAACATGTATTTTGCCTGGATGCGCAATATCCAGGACTGGTGCATCTCACGCCAACTCTGGTGGGGGCACCGCATTCCTGCATGGTATGACGAGCAAGGCAACGTCTTCGTCGGCACCAGTGAGGAGAAGGTACGGGAGAAATATCAGCTAGACCAACGGCCACTCCTGCAAGATCCCGATGTTTTAGACACCTGGTTTTCGTCCGCGCTATGGAGTTTCGCCACCTTAGGCTGGCCTGAATCCAACGAGCGTCTGCAAAAATTCCATCCGACCAGTGTATTGGTCACCGGCTTCGATATTATCTTCTTTTGGGTGGCGCGCATGGTGATGATGTCCATGCATCTATTAAAGGACCCTAACGGCGCTCCACAGGTGCCCTTCAAGACGGTCTATGTGCACGGTTTGATTCGCGACGAACAGGGCAAAAAAATGTCCAAATCGAAAGGCAATGTGATCGACCCCTTGGACATGATTGATGGAATTACCCTCGAGGCCCTGCAGGCCAAGCGCACGGCCAACATGATGCAGCCTCAGTGGGCCGATAAAATCGCCAAACGAACGGCCAAACAGTTCCCTGATGGCATCGAGGCACATGGCGCAGACGCGTTGAGATTTACCCTTTGTGCCTTGGCATCGACCGGCCGCGATATCAATTGGGATATGAAACGTCTCGAGGGATACCGTAATTTTTGCAACAAACTTTGGAATGCTGCGCGCTACGTATTGCTCAATACCGAGGGCGAAAATTGCGCCCAACTGGGCAGTGAATATCAACTCAGCCTAGCCGATCGATGGATTGAGTCACGCCTACAAACCGCAGTAAGCGAAGTAGAGAAAGCCTTAGAGTGCTATCGCTTCGACCTTGCTGCACAAGCACTTTACGAATTCATCTGGAATGAATACTGCGATTGGTATTTAGAGCTATCCAAACCGGTACTGTGGGATGATCAAGCCAGCGAGGCACGAAAAACTGGAACTCGCCGAACGTTGGTGCGGGTGCTCGAGACCACCTTGCGATTGGCACACCCGTTACTGCCGTTTATCAGCGAGGAGATATGGCAAAATGTTGCGCCTATGGCCGAGGTTAAAGGCGATACGATTATGCTACAACCCTACCCAGTCTCTGATCCAAGCCTCGTCGATGAGGCGGCCGAACGAGACATAGAATGGCTCAAAACAGTGATCGTAGGAATACGTAGCCTGCGCGCAGAAATGAATATACCTCCGGCAACGCAGCTCCCAGTAATACTAGCCAAAGGAACCCAAGATGACCGTTCGCGATTGCTCAACAGCCATCAATTGCTGTGTAAGCTCGGTCAACTCGAATCCATCGAGTGGCTCGGCGAAGGACAAAAAATGCCCCTGAGCATGACCGCTCTGGCCGGTGATTTAGAAATTTTAGTGCCACTCGCTGGGCACATTAACATCAGCGATGAACTCGATCGACTCGATCGAGAAATTGCCAAACTAAACGTCGAGTGCAATAAACTCGACGCCAAACTCGACAAGCCGGCCTTTATCGAAAAAGCGCCGCCTGAGGTAGTCGAAAAGGAACGCCAAAAGCTCGCCGACCTCCGTGGTGCGAATCGACAATTGCAACAGCGACGATCTGAAGTTGCCGGGTTAGACGGCGCTTAATGGCTCAATCGCTCAACCCTCAACAACGCGAAGCGCTGCGCTATGTCGACGGCCCCCTGCTGGTTTTAGCTGGGGCTGGTAGCGGAAAAACCAGCGTGATAACCCAAAAAATCGCCTACCTCATTGACCGTTGCGAACTCTCAGCACGGCATATTGCCGCGGTCACCTTTACCAATAAAGCGGCGCGGGAAATGAAGGCCAGAATCTCTGCGTTGATGCCGGCGCAACGTATCAAGGGACTGACCGTATCGACCTTCCACAACTTAGGATTAACCATTATTCGCGCCGAGCGTCATACCCTCGGCTTTAAACCTGGATTCTCGATCCTCGACCAAGAAGATTGTCGCAACTTGATCAAGGAGTTGATGCAACGTCACTCCGAGTTGGACGACAAGTTAATCGACACCGCGCAAATGACTATTTCCCAATGGAAGAGCTCATTGCTGTCGCCCGAAGCCGCGCTCGCTGCAGCTGAAAGCAATGGTGAAAAGAGCCTTGCCAAGGTATACCAGCGCTATCACCAAGCGCTGCGAGCGTATAACGCGGTGGATTTCGATGACCTATTAATGATACCGGTGGAATTGTTTAATCAAAATGATGAAATACTAACTCGCTGGCAACAACGTATCCGATACCTCTTAGTCGACGAATACCAAGATACCAATCACGCCCAATACGAACTGGTGCGCTGCTTAGTGCGCCACAGACAGGCACTGACCGTAGTCGGCGACGACGATCAATCGATCTATGCCTGGCGGGGCGCGCGACCCGAAAACTTAGTTCAACTACAACATGACTTCAGCGATTTGAAAGTCATCAAACTGGAGCAAAACTATCGCTCCACGGGGCGCATATTGCGCGCCGCAAACACGTTGATTGACAATAATCCCCACACCATCAAAAAAGCACTCTGGAGTGAATTGGGCCCCGGTGATCCGCTGCGGCTGATCTGCGCCGAGAACGAAAGTATGGAATGTGAGCGCGTGGTCAATGAAATCGCTGATATGCGACTCAAGCGGCGCTGTAAATATAGCGACTTTGCGGTGCTTTATCGGAGTAACTACCAGGCGCGACTGTTAGAAATTCATCTTCAAAAACAAGATGTCCCCTATGAAATAACCGGTGGACAATCGTTTTATGCTAAAACTGAAATCAAGGATGTGATGGCGTATTTACGCATTATCATCAATCCGGATGATGATAATGCGCTACTGCGCATCGTCAACACACCGCGGCGACAGATAGGACCCACCACGCTCGAGCAACTCGGCACCTATGCCAATAAGCGTCAACTACCGCTATTTCAATGTATTGATGAAATGGCGCTGGCGGAAATAATCAGCGAAGCGGCACTCACCAGACTGCGCCGTTTTAAACGCTGGATAGAACAGATTTCGCAACGCCTGTACAACGATGAACCGCTCGGTGTAATTCGCGAGATGCTCAGCGATGCAGACTATTTAGGCTGGTTACACCAAAACGCAAGTAGCGAAAAAATCGCCATTCGGCGCTGGCAAAACATCGATTTTTTACTTCAGCAATTGCAACAAGTGCTAGACAACGACGACGGTGAAACGCCACCAGGCGATCGTGCCGTCGAGAGCGCCATCGCCAAGTTAGTGTTGCGCGATCTGCTCGATCGTGAAGACCAAGAATCGAGCCAAGACAAAGTCCAATTAATGACCTTACACGCCGCCAAGGGTCTCGAGTTTTTGCACGTTTTTATGGTCGGTATGGAAGAGGAGATCCTACCTCACCGCAACAGCACTGAGGCCGGTCAGATCGAAGAGGAGCGGCGTCTGACCTACGTTGGAATCACCCGCGCCCAGCGCACCTTAACCATGACCCGGGCACTTCGGCGAACCCAATATGGGAGTACTTCGGTGACGGTTGCGAGCCGCTTTATCGACGAACTGCCCGACGCTGATTTGATCAGACTCGGCGAGGGAACCGCGCCCGACCCAGAAACACTCGCCCAACAGCGGAGTGCATCGTTAGCTGCACTGAAAACACTGTTTGAGTGACTGTTTGAAAGATGACTTTAAGAAAGTACTTTAAAGATTGTTGACGCGGTCACGTAGTTCTTTGCCAGGCTTGAAGTAGGGCACGTGCTTGCCGCTCAGTTCAACCGCAGTGCCGGTCTTTGGATTGCGCCCTAGACGCGGCGCCCGGTAATGAAGTGAGAAACTACCAAATCCCCGAATCTCAATACGGCGGTTGTTCGCCAGCGTTGAGGTCATCCGCTCAAGTATCATGCGCACAGCCAACTCAACATCGCGGGCCGACAAGTGGTCCTGACTAACGGATATTTTTTCTATGAGTTCAGATTTTGTCATACCAATCGCGGATTTTATTCTTCTGTTAAATTAATAAACGCGCCTGAAGGGTCTGAAACGAACTGCTGCTACGACCCTAAGAGGCTGATTCTATAAGAGTAACGATTTTATACAAGCAAAAGTTGCAATTTCGTGCCAATACTATCTAAAAGAGCAGCATTGCCGCCCTTCTAGATAGCTTGACAGCGGACTACTTATCCATCTGCGCCTTGATTAAGTCGCCAATAGTCGTTGGGGCTGCTGTAGTTTCAGTCTCCTGCTGGCGGTGCGCTTTAACAGCGGCCTTCTCTTCGGACACATCCTTGGATTTTATCGACAAGCTGATACTGCGATTCTTGCGATCAACCAGAACGATCTTGGCCTCAACTTCGGCACCCACAGCGACCACTAAACGCGCGTCTTCGATACGCTCTCGCGACATCTCAGAGCCTTTCAAATAACCCTCGACGTTATCGGTCAACGCGATCACAGCACCTTTGGCATCGACTTCCTTAACGGTTCCTACGACGATGGTGCCCTTGTCGTTCTCATTTACAAAATCGTTGAAAGGATCTTCCAACAACTGCTTGATACCCAGTGAAATACGCTCGCGCTCTGCGTCGATGCTAAGCACCACGGTCTCAACTTCCTCGCCCTTCTTGAAGTTGCGCACGGCTTCTTCGCCGGTTTCATTCCAAGAAATATCGGAGAGATGAACAAGACCATCGATACCGCCGTCAAGTCCGATAAAGATACCAAAATCGGTGATCGACTTGATCTTACCGGAGATTTTCTCGCCCTTCTCCATGCTGGTAGCAAACTCGTCCCATGGGTTGGCGAAACACTGTTTGATACCCAGAGATATACGTCGCCGTTCCTCATCGATATCCAGCACCATCACCTCCACTTCATCGCCCAATTGAACAATTTTAGATGGATGTACATTCTTGTTCGTCCAGTCCATTTCAGACACGTGAACGAGACCCTCAACACCGTCTTCGAGTTCAGCAAAACAGCCATAATCTGTAAGATTAGTGATCTTCGCTTTGGCGCGAGCACCTTCTGGGTAACGCCCTTTGATGTCGCCCCATGGATCTTCACCCATCTGCTTCATCCCCAGCGATACACGGTTCCGCTCGCGATCGAATTTAAGTACCTTAACGTCAATTTCGTCGCCGACATTGATCATTTCAGACGGATGCTTGATGCGCTTCCAAGACATATCTGTAATGTGCAGCAAACCATCGATCCCTCCGAGGTCGACGAAGGCGCCGTAATCGGTCAAATTCTTGATCACACCCTTCAGCGATGCGCCCTCTTCGAGGTTTGCCAGCAGAGCATCGCGCTCCGCGGAATTGGCGCTCTCCATCACAGCACGGCGGCTAACCACCACATTGTTACGCTTGGGATCGAGCTTAATCACCTTAAACTCAAGATCCTTGCCTTCGAGGTGGGTAATTTCACGCAATGGCCGTACATCGACCAAAGATCCGGGTAAAAACGCGCGCAGCCCTCGCACATCGACGGTGAAGCCGCCCTTGACCTTGCCACTGATCATGCCCATGACCACTTCGTCGGCTTTGTGCGCTGCCTCTAGATCAATCCAAGACTCTGCTCGACGCGCCTTTTCACGCGACAATTTGGTAGCTCCGAAGCCGTCTTCAACCGCCTCGAGGGCGACCTGTACCTCATCGCCAATGGAAACTTCGATATCGCCTTTTTCATCGTAGAATTGTTCTGCGGCAATAACCCCTTCAGATTTCAATCCGGCGTGCACCGTGACCCAATCTTTATCAATGTCAATGACAACGCCGGTAATAATCGCACCGGGGTTCATCTCTACGGTTTTAAGGCTTTCTTCAAACAGTGCTTGGAAGCTCTCGCTCATGGGGATATACCTAGATAGTATGAGGGTACGGCTATCGACGATCTACGCCGGTAACGGTCCTCGGCCGCAACGCCAGTCATGCGGGGTTATTGAATAAGGGCATAACAACACCAGTCGCTGGCGCAGCGTTGCCGCCCAATTAAGTCAGTAGTCCCTTGACTACCGTTATCTCTAAGAGCTGAAGGAGAACAGCGTCCGCCGACATCTCTGAAGTGTCTATCTGTATAGCGTCATCAGCCGGACGCAAAGGTGCTACTTGTCGTTCTGTGTCGCGCTGATCTCGCTCGTCAACCTGCAGCCGGACGGCGCGCAGACTAACATTATCGCCCTTTTCTAGCAACTGTTTATATCTGCGCGCGGCACGTTCCTCGGCACTCGCTGTCAGATAGATTTTCAATCTTGCCTCGGGAAATACCACCGTGCCCATATCGCGACCATCAGCGACCAAACCGGGCTTTAGGGCGAACAGTCGCTGTCGCTCCACTAGGGCGGCTCGCACCCCGACGTGCACAGCCAACTCAGAGGCCATGATAGCAACCGACTCGGTGCGTAATTGGCGACTGACATCCTCGCCCTCCAACAGGATTTGAGTCTGACCCTCGGCGGCATTGTATTCGAAACAAATATCCAAGTGTGCCGCCAACATGACTAGCGCATGCTGGTTGTCGAGAGCCACCTTGTGACGCTCTGACGCCAACGCTAACAAGCGATACAGTGCGCCGCTATCGAGGTAGCGATAACCTAGTTTACTGGCCAAGGCGGCACTCAAGGTGCCCTTACCTGCCCCACTTGGGCCATCCACCGTTACAATCGGTACCGATGTCACTACGCCATGTCCTCGACGCGAATAGCAAGGCCAATAACCTGCGCCAAATCGACGAATTCTGGAAATGAGGTAGCAACATTGTTGCAGTTGCCAATCAGGATCTCGCCGTTGGCGCGCAGCGCGGCAATACTAAACGCCATCGCGATACGATGATCGCCATGACTATCGACCTCGCCACCACTAAGTTGTCCGCCTTCGATCTGCATACCATCGGTGGTCGGCTGCGCTGCGATACCGAGCGCCTGAAGACCATCGGCCATAACCTGAATACGGTCACTCTCTTTGACCCGCAGCTCGGCCGCACCAGTTAAGCGTGTTCGACCCGCCGCGCAGGCCGCAGCGACGAAAATAACCGGGAATTCATCGATCGCTAGGGGTACTTGATCCTGTGGAATATCAATACCCACCAGAGGTCGATAACGAATGCGAATATCGGCAATTGGCTCACCACCAATTTCACCCTGATCATGGACATCAATGTCGGAGCCCATCAGGCGCAAAATAGCGATAATGCCAGTGCGTGTAGGATTGACGCCAACATGCTTTAACAAAATATCCGAGCCTGGTGTAATCGCCGCGGCGACCATAAAAAAGGCGGCGGATGAGATATCAGCAGGAACGTCGATACGACGAGCTTTGAGTACCCCGCCTCCGCTCAGTGACGCGCGCCCAGACGCGCTATCGACGGCATAACCAAACCCGTGCAACATGCGCTCGGTGTGATCGCGTGTAGGCGCCGGTTCGCGCACAGTCGTCGTGCCATCCGCATACAGACCCGCCAATAGAAGGCAGGACTTAACCTGAGCGCTGGCCATCGGCATGTCGTAATCGATCGCGTGCAGGGTTTTACCGCCTTGAATCTTCAACGGTGGCCTGCCGCCCTCAGCTGTTTCGATAACCGCGCCCATCTGCCGCAGTGGGTTTGCCACCCGAGCCATGGGCCGCTTTGAAAGCGACTCATCGCCTGTCAACTCAACAGCGAAATTTTGGCCCGCCAACAGACCGCATAAAAGTCGCATAGAGGTCCCAGAATTACCCAAGTAGAGGGGTCGAATCGGAGCTTTTAGCCCATGCAAGCCGACGCCGTGAATCGCCAAACGACCTTGATCTGGGCCTTCAATTAATACCCCCATATCGCGGAATGCCTGCAGGGTTGCCAAGCTATCTTCGCCCTCTAAAAATCCGGTCACCTCAGTCATACCCTCGGCGAGGGAACCGAGCATTACCGAGCGATGAGACATAGATTTATCCCCCGGAACTCGCAACGTAGCCTGTCCATGGCCGCCTGGCGATAATCGATAACGCGTTTCAGAGCGCGCGGGAGATAGGTTCATAGATCTATTTTCCAGCAATTTTTCGAAGTAGCGTCGGGCATCCCGTGCGCGTGTAAAAGTCTCGATTAAAACCTGTTGGTCGCCACGGTCAACCGCCGAGCGCAACGCCGCAAAATCCTCCAAGACTGGATCCAAGACGCCCAAAATAGCCTCTCGATTGGCGACCGTTATATCCCGCCACATCACCGGATCGCTCGCCGCTATCCGTGTAAAATCTCGGAATCCGCCCGCCGCAAAACGAAAGATATCGCGGTGTTCTCCACCGGCAGCGAGACTATCGACCAAGGCATAGGCGAGAAGATGAGGTAAATGACTGGTGGCTGCCAAAATTTTATCGTGCCGGCTTACCGGCATCGAGGTAACTGAAGCGCCAACGCCACGCCAAAACGCACTCACACGCTGAAGATGATCATCACCGGTCTGCTCCGTCGGCGTCAGTATCACTCGATGATCGACGAATAAGTCTGCCTGAGCGGCGTTGACACCACTCTTTTCAGAGCCAGCAATGGGATGTCCCGGCACCAACTGGGGTGGAATCTCTCCATAGATTGTTCGAGCCATTTCGACAACGTTACCCTTAACGCTGGCAACATCGGTCACCGTGACCTGATCGGAAAGCCATTTTGAGCAATCCGCTAAGACCTCGGCAACCGTTAGTGTCGGCACGCCTATCAACACCATATCGCCGTGCCCAAGCTCTGCCCCGAGCGACTCCAAACTAGTTTCGGCGCGATCGATAACACCCTGCTGTAGCGCGATCTCGAGGGTCGAATCGCGACGCGATATACCAATCACTTGACGACACAGACCTCGATCCCGCGCCGCCTTTGCAGCGCTCGCACCAATGAGACCCAGGCCGACCACAACCAGTCTATTTAGTGCAACCGAAGTCGGCTGAAGTTGCTCTGTCATACAGAGTTTCCCAAGAGAGAGGCGCGCGATGCGCTGCCCGTATGAATTATAAAACCGCCCGAGGATATGAACCCAACAGTCTAACGTCGGCGCTCTCGGCGGTTAATTCTTCCAATACCGAGGCGACGCCAGGGTCGTCGCAGTGCCCGGCAAAATCAATAAAAAAGACATATGACCACTTGCCGCTTTTAGAGGGTCTTGTTTCTACGCGCGTCAAGTCGAGATTGGCCTCATAAAACGGCTTTAACAGCGCGTGCAATGCACCCGGCTTATTGCGCATCGACACCACCACAGACGTTTTATCATCGCCACTGGCAGGCACGCTCTCACGGCCGATAATTAAGAATCGCGTGGAGTTATCTGGCCGGTCTTCAATATTTTCCGAGAGTTTTTTTAGATCGTACAATTCGCACGACATATCCCCGGCGATCGCTGCGGAGTTCCACTCGCCTTGAACACGCTTGGCGGCCTCTGCGTTACTGCTAACGGCGATCCGTTCGATACTCGGATAATTGGCGTCCAGCCACTGTCGGCACTGGGCCAAAGACTGCGAGTGGGAATATACTCGGGTAATTTTGTCTTTATGGGTACTGGCGCCAATCATAAAGTGCTGATGAATACGCAGTTCGACCTCGCCGCTAATGGTCAGCGACGAATCGATAAAACTATCCAAGGTGTGGCTTATAACGCCTTCGGTAGAGTTTTCTACCGGCACCACACCATAGTCACAGCCGCCAGCAACCACCTCACGGAACACTTCATCAATCGCACTTTTCGGCATACTGATGGCCGACTGACCAAAATGCTTGAGCGCGGCCTCTTGAGTGAACGTGCCTTCGGGCCCCAAGAAGGCAACTTTTAAAGGTTGTTCCAAGGCGAGGCATGCAGACATGATCTGCCGAAATAGGCGCGCCATTTCCTCGTTATCCACCGGACCTTGATTGTTGGCCATAATGCGCCGTAATACTTGCGCCTCGCGCTCCGGCCGGTAGTAATTGGTGTCGCCCTGCTGCTGCTTAATCTCGGCTACCCGCTGCGCGCAACCGGCTCTCCGACTGATAGCGAGCATGATCTCGGTATCGATTGCGTCGATTTCATCGCGCAACAACAACAATGGGTTGTCAGTAGTCATAGCAGTGAAGCCTCATTCATCCGAGAGATCGTCGCTCTCGCCTTTCTCAATTTCATCCGGCTCGGCAATTCGCGCTAAACTCACCAAGTTTTCGTTTTCCTTTAACCGGATAATCCTCACCCCTTGAGTATTCCTTCCAACCACCGATACTTCATCGCCGCGGGTTCGCACCATGGTGCCCTGATCCGATATCAACATGATTTCGTCGCCATCAAATAGTTGCGTAGCACCGACCAAGGGGCCATTTCGATCGCTGGCTTGAATGGCAATCATACCCTTACCACCCCGACCTTTGGTGGGAAATTCAACCGTGGACGTACGCTTTCCGTAACCGTTGTCGCAGACCGTCAATAGGTAGCCATTGGCCTCGGGAATAACCATCGATATCACCCGGTGCTCGGTAGACAATCGCATCCCTCGAACGCCCTTGGACACCCGTCCCATTGCCCGCACGTCGGTCCCAGCAAAACGCACCGCCTTGCCCTCACTACTAAACAACATCACATCGTTGCCATCGTCGACTACCGCAGTGCCAACCAAGTGATCGCCATCGACCAGATCGACCGCGCGCAAACCGACTTTACGGGGGTTGGAGTATTGCGACAGTGCGGTCTTTTTCACGGTGCCATTAGCAGTCGCCATAATCACGAATTGATCGTCGCGATACTCTTCAACGGGGAGAATCGAATTAATCCGTTCGCCGTCATCAAGAGGGAGTAAATTAATCACCGGGCGACCTCGCGAATTGCGTCCTGCAACCGGGATCTGATAAACCTTTAACCAGTAGACCTTGCCTGCATTGGTAAAGCACAAAATAGTCGTATGGGTGCTGGCAATCAACAGATGTTCAACAAAATCTTCGTCTTTTACCGCCGTCGCCGACTTGCCCATACCGCCTCGACGCTGCGCCTGATAATCTGACAATGGTTGAGTCTTGGCATAACCGCCGTGTGAAATAGTCACCACACGCTCTTCTTCGGCGATCAAATCTTCGACCGTAAAATCGTGTTGTGATTCAATAATTTGAGTTCTTCTGGGATCGCCAAATTCTGCGCGAACGATCTCCAACTCCTCCCTGATAACCGTCATTAACCGCTCGGTGTCTCCCAGAATGGATTGGTACTCGGCGATTTCCTCCAACTTGACGGAAAATTCTTCAATGATTTTGTCCTGCTCCATTCCGGTCAGGCGATGGAGCCGTAGTTCGAGAATATCGCGCGCCTGATTCGGCGACAAATAGTACTCTCCATCTACCAACCCGTACTGAGGTTCGAGTCCATCCGGCCGCGTCGCCGAGCTTCCGGCGCGCTCCAACATCTGCAGCACCCCCCCCGGCATCCAGCCGCGAGCAGCTACCGCCTCGCGCGCGTCGGCTGGCGTCGCAGCTTGCTTGATCAGCGCGATCACCTCGTCGATATTGGCCAGCGCAATGGCGAATCCCTCTAACGTATGAGCGCGTTCCCGAGCCTTGCGCAACAGATAGATGGTGCGTCGCGTAACCACCTCACGGCGATGGCGAACAAAGGATTCTAGCAACTGCTTTAAATTTAAAATCTTTGGCTGACCATCGACCAAGGCCACCACATTAATGCCAAAAACACTCTGTAACTGCGTCTGCGCGTAGAGGTTATTGAGCACAACCTCGCCAATCTCGCCGCGCTTGATTTCGATTACCACCCGCAAACCGTCCTTGTCGGACTCGTCGCGCAGTTCAGAAATACCCTCGATCTTTTTTTCTTTAACCAGTTCTGCAATTCGCTCAATCAACCGCGACTTGTTCAACTGGTAGGGGATCTCGCTAATTATGATAGTCTCGCGGCGGGTTTTTTCGTTAACCTCGATATCTGCACAGGCGCGCACATAGATTCGACCACGACCCGTTCTGTAAGCCTGCACTATGCCGGCCCTACCATTGATCATGGCACCGGTGGGGAAGTCTGGCCCCGGAATATACTCCATTAACTCATCGATAGTGATGTCGCTGTTGTCTATCAGTGCGAGACAGCCATCGATGACTTCGGACAAGTTATGCGGCGGGATATTGGTCGCCATGCCCACGGCGATACCGGACGACCCATTGACCAATAAATTGGGCACTCGGGTCGGCATAACCACAGGAATTGACTCGGACTCGTCATAATTCGGCGCAAAATCTACCGTATCCTTTTCTAGATCTTGCAGCAGGGCGTGGGCGATCTTGGTCATCCTTATTTCGGTATAGCGCATCGCCGCCGCCGAATCACCGTCGATCGAACCAAAATTGCCCTGGCCATCAACCAGCATATAGCGCAACGAAAAATGTTGTGCCATGCGAACGATGGTGTCGTAGACCGCTGAGTCCCCATGCGGGTGATATTTACCGATCACATCGCCGACCACGCGCGCCGACTTTTTATAGGACTTATTCCAATCGTTGCTCAATTCACTCATGGCGAATAGTACGCGCCTATGAACCGGCTTCAATCCGTCACGCACGTCGGGAAGTGCTCGCCCAACAATCACACTCATGGCATAGTCCAGATACGACTGCTTGAGCTCCTCCTCGATATTGACAGGAACTATTTCTTTCACTAAATCACCCTTATCACGCCATTTTTACTGTTTATTAAAAGCTCTCTGTAAAGCCAGTGCGCGGCGATGTAAATTGCCACTCTCAGCCTTAGTTACGGATCCAAATTCTATCATAGATAGGCCTACAGTGGCTCGGTTTTATCACCTGCTACAGCCGCCATAAGCGCAAATGTTATACAAAAAACGCTATACTCAGAAATCCACTCTAGGAGTCCCAGATGCAGCCGTCAAAATCACCCACAGAGATCGACACATTAATTAACTGTCGATGGCTGCTGCCAATAGTTCCCGAGGGTCGAATATACGAAAATTTCGCTCTCGCCGTGCATCGCCAGAAGATTGTCGCTGTATGCTCGCAAAGCGAAGCGGCAATGCGTTTTAGATCTGCCAGTGAATACCACCTAAATGACCATCTAGTGATGCCCGGGCTGGTCAACTGTCACCTGCATGCCGCGATGAGTCTGCTGCGCGGATACGCCGAAAACCTGCCGCTGGACAGTTGGTTAAAAAAACGCATTTGGCCGCTTGAGCGACGCGTCGTGAATAGCGATTTCGTCCGCGATGGCACCCAACTGGCGGCCGCCGAAATGATCAAGTCTGGCACCACCTGCTTTGCCGATATGTATTTTTATCCAGAGATCTCCGCCGAGGTCGCGCTTGACTGTGGCATGCGCAGTCAAATTGGCTTTCCTGTATTTGATGACACCTCCGCCGCTGGCCAAACGGTCGACCAGCAAATCCATTGCGGGCTGCAATTACACGACACCTTTAAGGGCCACGATTTGATCAACATTGCCTGCGCGCCCCACTCATTGTCCACCGTCGGCATACCAACCCTGACTACACTGGCAACCTATGCCAATGAACTCGACCTGCCGGTGCACATTCATGCCCACGAAACCGCGGGCGAGATTGTCCAGGCTACCCATCGGCACGGGCAGCGCCCACTGCGGTTATTGCGTGATATCGGCCTGCTGTTGCCGCAGACGCAATTAGTCCACATGACACAACTCGACGACGACGATTTACGCCTCCTCGAGGAGCACAACAGTCACGTTATTCACTGCCCGCAATCCAATCTTAAGTTGGCCAGCGGTTTTTGCCCTCTGGCAAAACTCATCGATCGAGGTATCAACGTAGCGCTGGGTACCGATAGCGCAGCGAGCAACAACGATCTCGATCTATTTAGCGAATTGCAGACCGCCACTCTGCTGGCCAAAGGCGTTTCCGGCGATGCCGGCGCCATGCCGGCCCACAGGGCATTGCGTATGGCAACATTGGATGGCGCTAAAGCGCTCGGATGGCAATCCGATATCGGCAGCCTGGAGATCGGCAAATATGCCGACGCCATCGCCATCGATATGAACAGCATCCAACAACAGCCACTTTACAACCTTGCGTCGCAACTGCTGTACACGCATTCGGGGTCGCGGGTAAGTCATAACTGGGTAGCGGGAAAAATTCTGTTAAAAGATGGTAAACTTCAAACTCTAAACGAATCGAGCCTAATCCGCAGTGCACAGCGGTGGCGCGACCAAATCGTACCCGACCAATCCCCAGCAGGACATTGAACGTAATCATGAATGTCGATCAACAGGAAATTCAAAAATTTGAAGATCTAGCCAGCCGCTGGTGGGATCGAAACAGTGAATTCAAACCACTACACGATATCAATCCACTGCGTGCCAATTGGATAGATAGCCACTGCCCAGTGGCCGGGCGACAACTTTTGGATATCGGCTGCGGCGGCGGCATACTCTCGGAGGCAATGGCGCAGCGCGGCGCGCTGGTCACCGGCATCGACATGGGCGAGGCACCGCTGGCGGTAGCCAAACTCCACCAGCTCGAATCGGGACTAGCGATCGACTACACCAAGGCTACCGCAGAGGATTTTGCCGACCAGCATCCGGAAAAATTCGATATTGTCACCTGCTTAGAAATGCTTGAGCATGTGCCTCAACCGAGTTCCGTTGTACGCGCCTGCGCGGATCTGTTAAAACCGGGTGGATGGGCATTTTTTTCAACCATCAACCGCAACCCCAAGTCCTATCTGATGGCCATCGTGGGCGCGGAATACTTGCTGCGTATGCTGCCTGTAGGAACCCATGAATACGCTAAACTGATTCGCCCAACGGAACTTAGCGGCTGGCTGCGCAGCGCAGACTTGGAACTTCACAGCATCACCGGTTTGCTTTACAACCCATTGACAAAAACCTACCGTTTGAATGCTCGCGACGTCGACGTCAACTATATGCTGTGTGCCCAAAAACTGGCCTAACCTACTACTGGACGACCGCTTCAATGCTTCAATTCAATGCCCTGCTGTTTGATCTCGACGGCACCCTTTTTGATACTGCACCCGACTTTATCTCCGCGGTAAACCAACAACTTGCGGTACACCAACGACCGCCGCTAGCGCCCGATGTGATTCGCTCGAGCGTCACCGACGGCTCGCCGGGTCTGGTGCGCAAAGCCTTCAACATCGCCCCGGAAGAAAGTGGTTTCGAAACTCTGAGAGAAGAGTTATTGGCCATTTACCTACAGCATCTGGGCGATCAAACCGTGCTATTTTCGGGACTGCAGAGATTAGTCAAAAGCTGCGTATCGCGGGGGATTCCGTGGGGCATTGTGACCAACAAACCCTGGCTCTACACCGAGCCCACCATGCTGCAATTACCGCTCATGGAAACCGCCGCCTGCGTTATCTGCCCCGACCATGTGCGACAACCGAAACCTGATCCAGAAGGCCTGCAACTGGCCAGCCATAAAATCGGCATCGCGCCGCACGCATGCCTTTACGTCGGCGATCACATCCGCGATATCGAGGCCGGCAGGCGAGCTGGCATGCGCACAATTGCGGCGGGGTGGGGTTACATTGACGACCAAGAAAATCTCGCAGACTGGCGAGCTGACTGGATCGTCGAGCGCTCGCAAGATCTCTATGCACTGTTGTTCGAGGATTAGCCCGTGCTGTCGAATAAAAAGATAACCAGCTATGCCGCGCCACTCGATCTTCTGGCGGATCGCGTCATCCTAGTGACCGGTGCCGGCGATGGTATCGGCAGAGCAGTCGCACGTGCCTGCGCGGCACACGGCGCCACTGTGCTTCTCGCCGGGCGCACCATTGCTAAATTGGAGGTCACCTATGACGCCATTGCCGCCGCGGGGGGGTGCGATGCAATCATCTGCCCGATCGACATAGAGGGTGCCACTAGCGACGACTTCCAGCAATTCAACGCCGACATAGAGAGCAAGTTTGGACGTCTCGACGGCCTCGTCAACAACGCCGGAATACTTGGCCAGCGAACACCTTTGAGCCATTACAAAAACGATGTCTGGGAGCGCGTTATAAAAACTAACGTAAGCGCACAATTCGAGCTCACTCAAGCCTTGATGCCATCCCTACAGGCATCTTCGTCCGGCGCTTCAATCATCTTTACGTCATCCGGGGTGGGGCGCAAAGGCCGGGCCTTTTGGGGCGCCTATGCGGTGTCTAAATTTGCCGTGGAGGGTCTGGTGCAGACGTGGGCAGCAGAAGTAGAAGGCATGGGAGCGTTACGCATAAACGCCATTAACCCAGGTGCAACGCGCACGCAAATGCGCGCCACTGCCTATCCAGCTGAAAATCCAGAAACGCTGAAAGCCGCAGCCGACATCACCCCAGCCTACCTTTACTTACTCGGTGACGAAAGTCTTGGAATCAACGGCCAAAGTCTCGACGCGCAACCGGCCAAAAAATAATCGCCGGATTCTTTTTAAAACGCGTCTTAAAACGCACAAAGGTCGACAATTAGACCCTCGCGAGTTTGCTGCCAGCGCCGTTGCATTCAACGACGCCAGGGACTCCCTCTGGATCGTAGCTTTTTCTCTTTGCGTTCGCGTATGTCTTTGTGCACTGCTTTTTCACTAAAACCCGGCACCTTGAGCTTAACGGCATCGAACAAAGAACGAACCTGCTTCGGGTCCAATTCCAAGAAATCTGCGCGCCGAACAATCGAAGGTAGTTCTATCGGGCCAAAGCTGATTCGCTTGAGCCGATTCACCTCGACGCCTTGAGACTCCCAGAGGCGACGAACCTCGCGGGTACGGCCTTCAGACAAAACCACCCGAAACCAACGGTTACTTCCACCAATTTCATCTTCGTCTGTCCGAACGCGCTGAGCCTTGACGGCCTGGAACCGCGCGATACCGTCGTCCAATACCACGCCATCGGTCAAGCGAGCAATCATCGCCTCATCGACGCTACCGTGAACACGAACCAAGTATTCTCGTCGTACCTCGGAGGATGGGTGCATCAAGCGATTGGCCAACTCGCCATGATTAGTAAACAACAGTAATCCACTGGTGTTGATATCCAGCCGACCCACCGCTATCCAGCGCCCGCGCACCAACCGCGGGAGAGACTCAAAGACCGTCGGACGCCCCTTTGGATCGGCATTGGTACAGATTTCGCCCTCAGGTTTGCTGTACATCAAGACGCGTGGATTGTCGTCAACGGCAATCAATACCGGTCGACCATCGACCAATATTCTATCGACGGCCTCCGCACGATCACCCAAAGTGGCCGTCCGACCGTTGACCGAAACGCGTCCCGCAGTAATCCATTTTTCTAACTCACGCCGCGAGCCTAGACCCGCGGTAGCGAGCATTTTTTGCAGTTTTTCACTCATCTGAGATTCCAATCGAAGGTTTAGCGGTTACCGCTGTAGTGGGCTCTGCGGCCTCTAGAGGTAACTGTGGGTTCTGGGAATCGGCGCTGGGTGCCGCTGCGCTGCGCGCCAATGCAAGTTCTAATTCGGGGTCTAACTCGGCAAAATCCTTGATCTGCCCAAGTGCCGGCAATTGCTGTAGGCTCTTCAAATTAAAATAATTTAAAAACTGTTTGGTCGTCGCATACAGCGCGGGCCGCCCGGGCACGTCGCGATGACCGACCACCGCAATCCACTCGCGCTCTTGAAGAGCCCTGATAATGTCTGAACTGACCGCCACTCCGCGGACCAATTCAATATCGCCACGGGTCAATGGCTGACGATAGACGATCAACGCCAGCGTCTCGAGCATTGCACGGGAATAACGTTTCGGCTTTTCTTCCCACAGTCGATTGATCCATGGCGCCAATTCGTCGCTGACCTGAAACCGAAAGCCACTGGCAACCTGCACTATGTCATAACCTCTGCCTCGACAATCGGCCTGAATGTCTTCAATCGCCGCACGCAATTGATCGCGGGGCGGGCGTTCGTCGTCGGCGAATAATTTTTCTAACTGAGAAATGTCCAGCGGTCTGCCGGCGGCTAACAACGCGCCCTCGACAATCTTTTTGATCAAATCAGTATTCATCTGGTCTTGGCCGTGATGTGGATTGGCCCAAAGGACTCGGTCTGTACAATGTCAATCAAGGACTCCTTTATCAACTCCATCACTGCCAAAAAGGTGACCACCACACCATGTCGCCCCTCGCCCGGTGTGAACAGGCTTTCAAAAGAGGCGAATGACTGCCTGCCAAGGCGTCGCAAAATATCTGACATCCGTTCGCGCGTTGACAGTGTCTCAAATTCAATTTGATGACTTTCGTACATTTCGGCGCGCTGTAAAACCACCGCAAACGCCGTTAAAATATCGCGCATATCGACCTCCGGATGAGGTCTACGTTGATCCCGATCCGGCACCTCAGCGCTCGCTTGGTAAATATCTCGACCAACTCTCGGCATTTGATCTATACCCTCCGCAGCGCGTTTAAACCGCTCGTACTCCTGAAGCCGCTTGATCAATTCAACTCGAGGATCCTCCCCCTCCTCCTCATCTGAAGATTGGCGGGGCAGCAGCATCCGCGACTTAATCTCTGCCAACATCGCTGCCATCACCAAATAATCCGCCGCGAGTTCCAGTTGGATCTCCTGCATCAGCTGTATATAGCCCATGTACTGGCGCGTGATCTCGGCCACGTCGATATCCAAAATATCAAGATTTTGACGCCGAATAAGATACAGCAATAAATCCATCGGCCCTTCAAAGGCCTCGAGGATGATTTCTAGAGCATCCGGCGGAATATACAAATCTCTCGGCAGTACCGACAACGCCTTACCTTGCACAACAGCAAATGGCATTTCATCCTGCTGCGGCACAGTGCCCACCCGAGGGGCTTTGGCAGCCGCCGCGAGCTCGATTTGATTAATTGGCTGCGCCTTACTGCCCACGGTTAGAGTCCGTTTTATGAATGCTACTTAAGAGTCAAATATAGGTATGGACGCAGTATACCCCTGATCGTAGTTGGCGACGAGGTGATTATCCCCGCCAACGATTATCCCAGCGAACTAAAATCAGCCATACCCTGCCGCACCAATCGAGGTGCCGCATCGGTCAAGTCGACGACCGTGGTTGGCTCTATACCGCAATAACCGGCGTCGACAATTGCATCGACATGCGCCGACATGCGCTGCTTTATTTCATAGGGATCGGACAATCCAAATTCATCGTCCGGTAGAGCGAAGGTCATGCTCATAAGGGGTTCATCAAGCATCGACAACAATGCTTGAACGACCGCATTATTCGGCACCCTAACACCCACCGTCTTACGCTTGGAATGCAGTAGTCGCCGAGGTAACTCGGATGAGGCCGCCAGTAAAAAGGTAAAAGGTCCGGGGGTGTTAGCTTTTAATAGCCTAAAATTACTGTTATTGACCTTCGCGTAAACCGCGATTTCAGAGATATCTCGACACAACAAGGTGAAATTGTGATCTTTGTCTAACTCGCGTAGGGCACGCATTCTCTCCATACCGCGCTTATTGGAAATTTGACAACCGACGGCATACACCGAATCGGTGGGATAGATCACCACGCCACCGGCGAGAATAATATCAACCACTTTTTTGAGTAACCGCGGTTGTGGATTGTCCGGATGTATATCGAAATATTGACTCACTGTTGCCGACCTTAACTGCGTGCCATTGCTCGTTGATATTGTCTCACAAGCTCACCGATAATGGTGGCCCAACAATGACATTAACAACCGCAAAGTGTTTGTAATCCATGTCCGGTAATTTTCCCAGACTATTATCAAAGCCCGCCAAAAAAGTTACACTGCGTCCCGCGGCAAAAACTGACTGACGAAACAACCTCTACTAACAAGCTGAGCAAACACACACCTATGAATCACCCCAATTCCGACAGCGATGGGTATACCAAGATGGAGGCGCAATCCGACAACGTGCCTGCGGAGAGCCTTTGGCTCAATCTGTTGTTCAATTTGCTAATACCCAACGGCATACTTATTGCACTCAGCGATGACCAGTACCTAGGCATCAAGTTCGCCATCGTATTGGCGATTTTATTTCCAGTCAGTTACGGCGTGCGTGACTTTGTGACGCGCGGCAAATATAATTTTTTTTCCGCTCTTGGAATCGTCAGTATACTGTTCACTGGCGGCGTTAATTTACTCGAATTGGATGCCTCTTACATCGCCATCAAAGAGGCGGCAATCCCGGGGCTATTCGGTCTCGCCACACTGCTATCATTAAAGACATCGAAGCCGATTATCCGTATTCTGATGCTCAACGACACCCTGTTTGAAGTAGACAAAGTTGCTGCAGCGCTTGAAAAAAACGGGCGAACTGACGAATTTAACCGTCTTTTGGTGAACGGCTCGTGGATTTTAGCCGGCGGTTTTTTACTGTCTTCGATCCTCAACTACGGTCTCGCCAAAGCACTCTTAACCGCCGCTCCGGGTACGGTTGCGTTTAATGAGCAACTGGGCACCATGCAGTTTCTTAGTTTTCCGGTGATAGTACTGCCGTATATGCTCATCCTGTTTGCCAATCTTTTTTACCTAATGCGCGGAATGACCCGTCTGACGGGTCTACCCTGGGAAGACCTATTGAAAAATAACCAGGCGAGTTGAACCATGTGGTACGCGATAAATTGCCAAAGCCACCCTGACACTGGTGCATTGCGCTTAACCGCCAGAGCGGAGCACTTAAAGCGAGTACAGCAACTCAAGGATCTTGGCCAACTGCTAGTGGCCGGACCCTATCCGGCCATCGACAACAGCGAACCGGGCGACGCAGGCTTTACCGGCAGCTTGATCATCGCCGACTTCACATCGATTGAAGAGGCGCGTGGCTGGGCCGAGGCTGATCCCTATCGCACCGCGGGCGTATACAGTAAAATAGAGGTTAAACCGTTTAAAAACGTCCTGCCGTAGCTGAATATAACGGTACCAGTTATCTTTTGCGCTCGGTAAGAGTATCATCGCGAATCGAAATTGAACTTCGGAAAAAACCACATGCGGCACATACATTTAGCCCTGGGAATACTGGTAGCAACGCTCCACGCGGGGGTAATGGCTCAGGAAACCGAATCTGTTCCAGACAACGCTAGCGATGACGAGATAGTCGAGCGCAGCGATCTCGCCGAGGGCAATCGTCCAGCGAGTACGCCAACCACGCAAATCGAGAGCGCTGCCGATAGCGCGCTCGGGCAGATGGTGACGCCCGATTCTGCGGCACTCACAAACCCGCGTCAACAATCAAACCCAGCCGACGCTGACCAACCCATGACACCGAGCCCAAGCCAAACCGATAACCGCCAAACGGCGCCTACGGTAGCGAGCGAAACATCTGCCCCAGCAGCCGTCGAAAATGTTGTCCCCGAGGTGCAAGAACCCGAGCGTGGCTATATCAGTGACAAATTCTACGTGCCGGTAAGAAGCCTACCCAGTGCCGACGGACGAGTCGTTCACAATGGCTTGAAGAGCGGGACACCACTCACCGTCCTGAGCATCCAGGATGACTGGGCGCGCATTCGCACCGATCTTGATCAACGGGGGTGGATCCAAGCACGCTTCGTTTCCAAAAAACCCATTGCACGCACTTTGTTGATCGAAAAAGAGCAAGCCTACAAGGCCCTCGATCAACGCTATACCGAGCAGAAGTCCACAGTGGCCGAACTGCGCGAACAACTTACGTCGCAAGATACCGACCTCGGCGAAGTCAACGGCGAGTATCAGGCCCTAAAAAGGCAACTAAACGCGTTTTCAGGAAACGGAGGCGACCCAACCATGCTCAACGATCAAATCCAATCTCTGGTTGAACAGAATCATCTGCTGACCCAAGAAAACGACGTACTAAAAGCACGGTTAACCGATTTTGATAGTGATGAATTTCATCGCTCCTTTTTGTATGGCGCCTTTGCAGTATTTTTGGGTGCCATATTGAGCGTGCTAATTCCCAAACTACGCGGCAGAAAACGCCTCGCTGGATGGCAGTAATGGGCCTCTATACAACAATCCGTAAAGGCTTTTGGGCGCTGCTTGTCAGCGTTGCAGCAATAGCCACGGTGATGCCGGCACACGCCGACAATCCGCGAGTTGAATTGGTCACTGAACGCGGATCAATAATCGTTGAACTATATGCAGAACGGGCCCCAGTTAGCGTCGCGAATTTCATTTCGCTAGTCAATAACCATCATTATGACGGCCTTATATTTCATCGCGTCATCAGCGGATTTATGATTCAAACGGGCGGCTTTACCTTTGACATGACGCCTCGTGAACCCGGCACCGATAATATTTCTAACGAGGCCACTAACGGCTTGACAAACAAACGCGGAACGCTGGCGATGGCGCGCACCAACGACCCCAATAGCGCTCGAGCCCAATTTTTTATCAATCATCGCAATAATGCATCGCTTAATATGCGCAGTGATAGTGCTGGGTACTCCGTGTTTGGCAAGGTTGTTGAGGGGATGAGGGTGGTCGACGCCATCGCTCGGGTCCGCACCGGCAATTATGGGCCCTATCAGAACGTTCCGCTCGAGCCGATTCGAATTCTGACCGCTAAATTGCTCAACCCTGACGCCTGGACCGGCACCGGCGCCACCACCGTGGAACCCTCATTTGAACGTCCTATTCCAATCCGTTAAAACATGCCGTCAGAGCGTTATGCAATGCGCGCTATTTAACCCCTTTACCGGGCGTACACAGGCGCTCGAGCAGAGCAGTTTATGACCGCACTCAGCATCAACCTTAACAAAATTGCGCTACTCAGGAATTCGCGGCCGGGTAACTATCCTAGCGTCACCGCGCATGCACAATTGTGTATCGATCATGGAGTGCAGGGGATTACCGTTCACCCACGACCCGATCAGCGGCATATAAGACCCTGCGACGTGCACGAGTTGGCCGATTTAGTAGCACCGCTCGAGCAGGTCGAATTCAATATAGAAGGCAACCCTTTGGCCCCGCCCAATGGTAGCTATCCGGGACTACTGGCGCTGGTTGAGCAGACCACCCCGGACCAATGCACCCTCGTTCCGGACAGCGATAGTCAATTAACCTCGGATCACGGCTTTGATCTGTCGTCAAACAACGACCAATTGGCTAGCAGTATTGCTCAACTCAAAGCCATGGGCGTGCGCGTCAGTTTGTTTATGGATCCTGATCCAAAACAGATTTTGCGTGCTGCAGAACTTGGCGCGGATCGGATCGAGCTATATACCGGGCCCTACGCCGAGGCCTGGGGTAGCGATCGTTTACAAACCGTCTTTCAACGCCATCTTGATGCTGCCACGCTGGCCAACTCTCTCGGTTTGGGTGTCAACGCAGGTCACGATCTAAACTTAATCAATCTTGAACACTACGCGTCGATCAATCAATTATTGGAAGTCTCCATCGGGCACGCCTTTACCGCCGACGCGCTTCAGCTCGGCATGCCCAGTGCCGTGCGCGCCTATCTAGACGCGCTGAGCCGGAGCTAGGTGCAGATGCCGATAACGCCTGTACTGTCATGTATCGGGGCGGGACGTCTGGGCAGCGCGCTGTGTAAACTGTTGGCGCAGCAGGTAACGGTTGGGCAGATACTCAATAGCACCGCAGCATCCTCTCAGCAAGCTGCAGAATTTATCGGCGCCGGCGACCCAGTCGACAATCTCAATCAACTGAAAGCAGCCGACATTTGGCTAATCGCGACACCCGACGAGGCGATAGCGACGAGTTTTAAAAGCTTGCAAGCAACCGCCATACTGCGACCTGGTGACCTCATATTTCACTGCAGTGGTGTACTCGACTCGACCATCTTGACTGGCTCATCAATGTCCTGCGCGTCGCTTCATCCGCTGCACAGCTTCGCAGAACCGCAGCGCTCGGTGGATTCCTTCCATGGCACACTGTGTGCCATGGAAGGCGACGGCGCTGCCCTAGCCAAACTGGGAGGGCTGTTTAGCGCCATTGGCGCGCGGCCCTTCGAGATCAATCGCGACCAAAAAGTTCTCTATCATGCAGCTGCCGTGATGTCCTGTAATTATTTAGTGACGCTGCTCGATATGGGTGACAACATTCTCCAAGCCGCTGGTCTCGAGCAGTCAGCATGCACCGATAGTCCGCTGCGACCTTTAATAGAGCAAACCTTACAGAACTACTATGCAAGCTCTGCGCAACGCGCTCTCACCGGGCCCATTGCTCGCGGCGACCACGACACCGTCGCAGCCCACCTCAACGCCTTGCAGACCTCTTCCGTCGACCAGCAGATCTGGCCAGACGTTTACCGTTCTCTAGGACTGGCGAGCGTTGCTTTAGCGCGCCGAGGAAAGCTTGCCGGTAGAGCGCCACTCGAGCGCATCGAAAAACTATTACAAACTGATAAAATGCTGCAAAAACGCCCATGACTCAACGCAAACACGCCCACAAACCACCAGACAGCATTCACTACAAGCAGAAAAAGGCCTTCTTTGACAATTTGATCACCGTCTACGGTCGTAATACTTGTAGCGAGGTGCTGCGTGACCCGCAATTGAAGGTGTATCGATTGCACCTCGCCGATTCAAACCGCAGTAGCGCGGTCATAGAACAGTTAGTCAATCTAGCCCGGCGTCGCGACATAGAAATTTGCCATCACAGTCGCGCGCAGCTTGCGCACATTTCGCGTAACAGTAAACAAGATCAAGGGGTTGCCTGTGATATCGAGCACCCCAGTTATCGCCACTACAGCGAGGTGATCGATCAACTCCCAGTCCATTCGGCAACCCGTCTGATCGCCCTCGATGGGATCACCAACCCGCAAAATCTCGGCATGATCATTCGCAGCGTGACCGCCAGTAAGGTTCACGGCCTACTACTGCCTACCAAGGGCAGCGCCGAAATATCACCTTTGGTGATCAAAGCCAGCTCCGGCACGCTTTTTAAGAGCAATATTTTGCGCTGTGAACAGCTGGACAGCGCGCTTTTGGATTTTCAGCGGCGTGGTTATGAAGTCGCCGTCCTCGACGCTGGAGCCGACTGCAATATCGACGCGTTTTCACCTACATCGCCGACCGTTTACGTGCTGGGTAACGAGACTGAGGGAGTGAGTGCGAGCATTGTAAATCGAGCAGACCACCGCTTGAGCATTCCTATGCAGCGCGGTGTTGAATCGCTCAATGTCGCCGTCACTGCGGCGCTGGTCGCCTTTATGACGTCTTGATATCGACCGTTGTCGCAGCAACCCCAGTTGCCAGCCCCCAAAGCGGCGATTTGAAAGCCGCCACCGCTGCCACCGCCATGGTTACAACCGCGATACCGACAAACGCCTGGGTGACGCCAAATTGTTCTATCGCGGCGCCACACAACCAAGCGCCGACGGGAGTGCCGCCGCAAAGGCACAGTTGATACACGGATACCGCCCGAGCGCGATGAGATTTTGCCACTTGATTGTGAAGAATAGTACGCCCGAGAACCATCGATAATCCAGACGAAAAACCCCACAAAAAAATGGTCGGGAAGAGCAACCAAAAGCTCGCACTCAATGCGGTCAATGCAAACAAACTACCGCGCCAAAAAAAGCTGACAATCATTGATTTACCAGGCCGAGTAAACGTTTGAGTCTGTCGCATAACGCCCAAATTAGCCACTACCACACCCAAAGTGAACAGTATTTGCAATACCGCGAGCAGGAAGGCGCCGCCGTCATAAACTTGGTGGGCGAGCACTGGAATACCGACTAAAAATACACCAAAAGGCAATACACCCGTGGCAAACACCAAATACAGTAGATGCAGCAACCGGCGATCGTCGCGAAACAGTGCCAGACCCTCGTGCAATTCTCCCCATGGATCGCGAACGCTAGCGCTAGTATCCTCCTCCGGCACGCGCGGGTGGCTGCGGCGTATCAGCAGTGCCGTAAGTACAAACATCCCCATCTGTATCCAAACTAGCGCCATCAGATCGATATAACCCAGCAGACCGGCGAACGCAAAACCAAGGCCCTGAGCGATAAATTTGACTACCAACACCTTGGCCACCGATTGGTGCATCACTGCGCTGTCCGTGTATGCCAATAAACTCTCTCTGGCCGGCTGCACAAACGCGGTAATGGAGCCAAACGCCAGCCCGAACCCGATCACTAGTGCAGTGCTTAGATGGCCTCTGGCGACAGCCCAAAACAATAGTGCCAGTGGCACCAAATACAGCAGGTATAACAGCGAGAGCCAGGACCCTCGATGGCGACCATCTGAGATCACCCCGCCAGGAAGAATAAATAACAGGTTCGGCAGCAACAGCGCCATCTGCGCCAGACCAAGATCACTCGGCGAGCCTTCGAGAATACCGACGATCAACCATGGATAAAGCACCGTATGCACGCCGGTGGCCATGTTACTGGTGCCAATAGCACCGAGGTAGTGGGCAAATGAAAATATCGCTCTACTCATCATCGTCACCACGGCGGAATTTGGAAAGCAACCACGCCATGAGTAAAGATAGACAGGCGACTGACGCGGCCAGCAGCAAAACGCCGACCAGATTGCTCAACAGTTCAAAAACAGGTAGACGATACAATCTGACCGCCATCACCAAGAACGCTGCGCAAGCCAGCATCGAGCAATACCAAACAAATTTTTGCTTCATAGCCGCACCCGTGTCCCGCAACAACGTCGGTCGTATTGAGCAAAGGAACTCAACCTAAAAACTGCGCTGCACTTGCAAAAATTCAACGAATTGCTGCTCGTCCATGGTCGGAATATCCAAACTCTCGGCCTTGCGGAGTTTGGAACCCGCGCCCGGCCCAGCCACCAATTGCGAGGTCTTGGCCGATACCGATCCAGCCACTTTGGCGCCCAAGCCAAGCAGAGCATCTTTAGCCTCGGCACGGCTCATAATCTGTAAGCTGCCGGTCAGCACCCAAGTTTGGCCGCGCAGCGGTTGCTCGGCACGCTGATCGACCGCCTCATTGGGCCAGATGACGCCTGATTCTTGCAGCGCTGATACAATCGCTAAGGCGTCTGGATTAGAGAAAAAATTACCTATATGCCGCGCCACGATGGGCCCAATGCCGTCGATCTCCAACAGCGCCTCGGGCGACGCATCGATTAACGCCTCTAGCGATCCAAAACTGTTTGCTAGAATTTGTGCGCTGCCCTCGCCGACCTCTCTAATACCTAGGGCGAACAAAAATTTTGCAAGGCTTGTCTGTTTACTATTTTCGATCGCAACCAGTAACTTGGCCGCCGATTTTTCCGCCATTCGCTCAAGCGGCAGCAACTGGGTGACGTCTAAACTGTACAGATCGACCACCGAGTGGATACGTTTTGCATCCACCAGTTGCTCCACCAGGCGATCACCCAAGCCATCGATATCCATGGCACGGCGCGACGCGAAGTGCTTTATCGCTTGTTTGATCTGCGCCGAACAAAACATCCCGCCAGTACAGCGCGCTACCACCTCACCGGTCAACTGTTCCACTGGCGAGTTACACACTGGGCAACAATCGGGAAACTTCACCGGAGCGGCATCGACCGGACGTTTTTCAACAATCACTTTGGCTATCTGGGGGATCACATCGCCGGCGCGGCGGACAATCACCATATCGCCAACGCGCGCATCCAAACGGGCTATTTCGTCCGCATTGTGAAGCGTCGCATTGCTTACCGTAACACCGCCGACAAAAACTGGCTGTAAGCGCGCTACCGGTGTGATGGCGCCCGTTCTACCGACTTGAAATTCGACCGCAATTAATTGCGTCATCTCCTCCTCGGCGGGGAATTTTCGAGCGATGGCCCAGCGTGGTGAGCGCCTAACCGTTCCGAGACGACGCTGAAATTCTAAGTCATTGACCTTGTAGACAATGCCATCGATATCATAGGGTAGCGCGGGACGCCGGATTGCCAGATCGCGATAGTACTGTTCACAGTCATCAATATCGGCCGCCAAATGAACGTGGGGATTGATCATAAAACCTAATCCACCGAGATAATGAAGCATCTCTAAGTGGGTTGACGGCTGCCATTGTGCGTCAATTTCACCGACACCGTAGGCGCACATCTGCAGTGGTCGAGCTGCGGTAATTTTTGAGTCTAACTGGCGCAGGCTACCCGCTGCGGCATTGCGCGGATTGACAAAGGTCTTTCCACCACCGGCAATTGCGGCCGCGTTAAACCGATCAAAGCCGTCCCGCGGCATATAGACCTCGCCGCGTACTTCGAGTAATTTCGGGACGGACTCGCCCTGCAAACGTAGCGGGATCGATCGAATAGTTCTGGCATTTTCAGTAATATCTTCACCCACAGCACCATCGCCGCGGGTAGCCGCCCTTTCGAGTACACCGTCGCGATACAATAGACTAATCGCCACACCGTCTAACTTCGGCTCACAGGCATACGCGACGCTATCGCAGCGCGCCAAACGCTCGTTGACTCGGCGTCCAAACTCTTGTAATTCAGCTGCATCAAAGGCGTTATCCAACGACAGCATGGGCCGTGTATGGGCCACCTGGTTGAATTCGGCAAGCGCCATCCCGCCCACTCGTTGCGAGGGTGAATCGGCGTCGATTAAACCTGCATGACGTGCCTCTAACGCGCACAACTCATGCATCAACCGATCGTACTCGGCATCCGGAACCGAAGGTTCATCGAGGACATAGTAGCGATGATTGTGCTGTTGCAACTGGCTGACCAGTTGTCGATAGTGTGCCGCCGAAGCCGTGTCTAAATCAGTCATTCACAGGCGCCGCGCCAACTCATGTTGCGGATCTTCGTCCGGCGGCTTCGCGGGCCCGTTGCCGACTGTGGTCAATCGTCTGCCGAGTCATTGAACAGCGCGCGTCATCCATGACTTGTAGACGCAATTTTCCTGCAATAGACTCTGCCGCTGAGATCATTACGTCAAAAGCCGCGACCGGATCGCCCACTTCATCGAGGTTCATAAACAGCGTTGCCCCGGGCGTTGTCATATCATCCATCGTATTCAAATCGAAGGTGCCGGGATTGAGTAGATTAGCCAAACTAAACAACACTGGGCCAGAGCCCTGATCGTCATTATGAAAATGGAAAATCCCCATCGCTCCATAGCGAAGGCCTGCATCCAGTAATGCCTGTAAAAGGTCCTTACCGGAAACCACATCGCCTTTATCGGCCATTAGATGCACGATCATTACCTGCGGTTCGATCGAGGGCGAATCGTTACTTTTACCATCGCCGGTCGCATTCAGCGCTGACTCAGACCCGCCCGATGAGCCATCCAGGTCGATGCTGCCCTGCCTCGGTTGCCGAGTGGTAGCGTAACGTTCACTGATATCCCGATGACTGAGTAAAACATCCTCCATATCACCGCCAGATACATTGCGCACCCCAACCACTCGCGACTTACCGGATGGAAAGTCGCCGCTGAACATGTCTTCGACATCGTCCACCCCGGCGTTGCGTTTGGCAACTTCCTCGAGGCGAGTGGAGGACATCTGCAAGTTTTCATAGCGATTGCGTTTTGCACGACGCATGCCGTCGAGAACTATGGCTATAAAAACCAACACGGCAACGGTAATTAAAATTTTACTGGATGCTAAAAATTCCATCTATGTGCGTGCCTTTATTGTGCAATATAAGTCTTCTATTGTAAGTCGCAGCGAAAAAAACAACAGCCTTTTTAAGGCTATCTAAGTTGATCCTGCAAGTTTCGCAGCCTCATTAACATCTACTGAGACAATTCTGGATACGCCCGCTTCGTGCATTGTCACACCCATCAACTGATTGGCCGCCTCCATAGAGATCTTGTTGTGGGTAATATAGATAAATTGTACCTGCGAGGACATTTCCCGAACCACTGCTGCATAGCGACCGACGTTGGCATCGTCGAGCGGTGCATCGACCTCATCGAGCATGCAAAAAGGTGCAGGATTAAGCTTAAAAATGGCGAACACCATAGCGATAGCGGTCAGCGCTTTTTCACCACCCGACAACAGGTAAATGGAACTATTTTTCTTACCGGGGGGACGCGCCATCAAAGTGACTCCAGTATCCAAAAGGTCTTCGCCGGTAATTTCCAAGTAGGCCTCGCCACCGCCAAACAACTTTGGAAACAATTCTTGAAGGTGCTGATTGACCATATCGAACGTGTCCTTGAAGCGCGTTCGGGTTTCTCGATCAATTTTTTGAATAGCGCTTTGCAAGGTGGTCAGCGCATCGACTAACTCGTCATTTTGTCGATCCAAATAGGCCTTGCGCTCAGATTCCACCTGATATTCTTCGATCGCCGCCAAGTTGATCGGGCCCAGTCGGTGAATGCGTTTACCCAGCAGTTCAAGTTCCTCTTCCCACTGCAGTAATTCAGCGTCCTCCTCCAATGTTTCTAGTAGCTCTTTCAAGTGCCCTTGATCGCGAACGATGTGTTCTTCGATGGTTCCACAAAGGGTCGAGAGTTCACGCGCCGCGAGTCGCTCCGTCTCCAGTTGAGCGCCGACGGCTGTGAGCTCTGATTCAACTGCCGCGCGGCCTTTTTCTTGCTCGCGCCGGCCGTGCTCAATCGCCTCAACAGCAGCTTTTGCGTCGCGCAACTCTTGCTCGGCACGCAGTTGGCTGGCCAATTCGTTATCCAGATCCTGTTGTTGGTCCTGCTCTGGTTCATCGCCGTCGGCCACAGCCAATTCCTCTCGGCGGCGCTGCAAACGCAATACCTGCGCCTCTAGGCGGGCAATGCCGTCGGCAGCCGATGTCCGCTGCACGCTCAAGCCGCCCACCTGAATACCCAGTTGCTCGCGACGATCTCGCTGTTCGGTCAGTGCGTTGCGACAATCATGCAGATGAGCCTGTAAATCACTGCGTCTTTCGCCAAGTGCCGCACCTTGCTGGGCGTTACTGGCGACTAAATCACTCGCTTCGCGCAGCGCTTGCTGGGCCAAACTCAGATCGCTCTGCGCACTAATCAACAACCGTGCAACCTCGTTGAGTTCTTTCTCAGCACGCTCCTTGCGAGCTTTAAATTGCTCGATCTGCACTTCGAAGGCGCTCAACTGAGCGCGCGACTCCGCGTATTGGCGCTGCTGTGCGTCGATGTTTGCAGCATTATCTCGACCCGCCGCCTCCTCTGCCTGCAACGCTTGTTGATGCGCCTCGCGAAAGGCCTCTGCCTGACCCAACTGATCCTCAAGTTGGTGCATATCGACGACTAAGGTTTGCAGTTCTTGCTTGCGTTTGAGCACGCCGACCGAGGTATCTATATCGCGCGCCATACGCAACCAATTGACCCCTATCCAAATGCCATCGCGCGTAACCACCGACTCGTGCGCTTGCAAGTTCTCACGCATTGCCAGTGCCTCGGATAGATTATGAACCGCAAAAACATGGCCCAGCAAGGCGGCCGCAGCGTCCCCTGCAACAAGGCTCGCCAAACGCGGCGCCTGCTCTTCAGACATGGGCTCTGCAGCGATACAGGGTGACCCGTCAATCAACAGCAATTCGCCCTTTTTAAAGCTTGGTAAAATCTCAGACGCAGCGCCGAGATCCTCGATCATAACGGCTTGCAAATAGTTGCCCAAAACGGTTTCCACAGCGGTTTCCCATCCGGCGATAGGGTCCACGCTATCCGCTAATCGAGGCTGTTCACGCCAACCGTGATCGTTAATCCACTGCTGCGATTGATTGTCATTCATGGCCGCCTGCTGCAGCGCTTCAAGTGACGCCCGCCGCCCCAGAAAAGTCTGCTGACGTTCTCTTAGATGATTTAACTCCTGCTGGTTTTTTTGCAGTTGCTGCCGCACATTGGCTATTTTATCGGTACATTCTTGCCGTTGATTTTCACTCGCCTGTTGCGACAGCGCCAATTCGCCTAGCGACACCTCGAGGTGAGCCATCTCGGCGCGCTCCGGCGCGTCTTCAAAGCTGCCAGCTTCAGCGTCAAGGTCTTGCTGGCGCTGCTTTAGACTAACAACACGATCGTCCAAGTACCCTATCCGCGACTGCTGAACCTCCACCTGTTGGCGCGGCAACGCAGCGAGAGCAGTAAAATCATCGCTTTCGCGCTGCCAATCTTGCATCGCCGTCTGCGCTAAATCGAGTGACCCTAGAGCTTCGATCTCGCGTTTTTCCGCCGCATCCAACTGTGGCTTTAATTGCTCGTATTGATGATTCCACACAGTCACTTTATCGCGGTCAGCGGCAAGGTGCTGGCAGGCCTCATCATAGTTTTCCTGAGTATCGCGGATATCCTGCTGACGTTCGGCAGAGCGCTCACGGGCATGTTCGATCGCTTGCTGAATGCGTGCCACGCTGCCGCTAACCTTGTAGTAGTGGCTCTGCACATGATCCAGCGTATCGCCGGCTTCGGTCAACTGTAAGCGATATTTTTCAATCGCGGTATCGCAGGCGTTACGCTGCGCCAAAGAACCCTCTTGATCAACTTCGAGCCGCTGGATAACCTTTTGCTGTTGCAACATCGAGCTGTTCAATTCGCGCCACTTCAGCGCGCTTAATTCGAGCTTTTTTTGCCGTTCCTCCCGCCGGAACTGGGTATATTTTTGCGCTGCCTTGGCCTGTCGTTCAAGCCGTGTTAACTGGCGGGTCAACTCGTCGCGAATATCGCGAAGACGCTCGAGATTTTCTTCGGTTCGAGCCATGCGATTGGCGGTCTCCCGCCGTCGCTCTTTGTATTTAGAGATACCCGCGGCTTCCTCGATAAAAACGCGTAACTCATCCGGTTTGGCTTCGATTAACCGCGATATGGTGCCCTGTTCGATGATTGCATAGCTACGTGGGCCCAAACCGGTGCCGAGAAAAATATCTGTTATATCGCGCCGCCTGCACGAACTGCCGTTCAGGTAATATTGAGACTGTCCGTCCCGAGACACTTTGCGGCGAATAGAAATCTCGCTGTAGGCCGCAAATTCACCACTGACTCGCGCATCGCTGTTGTCAAAGATTAACTCAATGGATGCCTGTCCAACCGGCTTACGCGTTCCGGAGCCATTAAAAATAACATCCGACATCGACTCGCCACGCAAGTTTTTAGCCGAGGATTCGCCCAATACCCAACGCACCGCGTCGATAACGTTTGATTTCCCACAGCCGTTCGGCCCCACCACTGCGCAAAGATTGCTGGGGAAATGCACGGTCGTCGGGTCAACAAAAGATTTAAACCCGGAGAGTTTGATTGATTTAAGCCGCATTACCGATCGTTTATTGAGTTGTAGTTGACCATCACCGTGGCACATGTCGTCATCGGCCTTGAATTCTACACGCTAACCGCGCGACAAAAAATAGTTAATCTCAACACCCACCCAATCGTCCTATTTAAGGACGTTTCTGACTAATTTCTAGCGCCAATTCAGTCGGTTTAGAGTGGCGTTTAAGGCGTCCTGAACGCACCTCCCAATCACCCGCCTGCGGGGTTGCTGATCCACTCGTCGACAGACGCGCAATCACCTCGACATGCTGAAAACTCGATAGTAGCCGCGACGCCACTAGCGAATCGCGGTCAGACAGGCGTATTGTAATAGGCAGAGCGCTGGCGGTTAATTTACGCGCCGCAATTGGCATCGGCCGGCCCTTTGCGTCGATGACCGCGACAAACACTGCCTGCTCGGGTGTGTAGAGTATCTGTGGATCGATACTCAACGCGATTTCAAGTCCCGACCACCGGGCACCATGGCCGCTCAGAGTAGAGTTCCCATCATCGCTAAGCAGCTTATTGGGCGCACCGTCGGTGGCAATGCCGCGCTTTACTGAAGACCCGGCACCATCGGCTTCGAGAGAGAGCCCGTGCCGCGCACGGTCGATGCCGGCCTGCAACGATTGGAATTCGACGACACTGGGATCGAGACCGCGTTGCGCGCGTTGCCAATAGCCGATGGCGGCGTTTAATTGGCGCAACGAAAACGCTTCGATACCCTTTAAACCGAGCACTAATCGATTGTTTGAATCCACTAAAAACGCCCGACTCAAGGCACGACTAACACGCTCAGTGAACTGGTTGTTATCAGCGAAAAACAACGCTTGGGCATACTGCGCTAGCAGGTGGCCGTTTTCGGGACTCAGTTCCGAAGCCCGCTGGTAATATTTAGCCGCCGCCGCAATGTCGGCCCGGGTGGTGGCGAACTGTCCAAGCAGCATCCAGTAGTAAATATTCTCGGGCCGCTCGCTGGCACGCTGCTCAAGACGCACCACCATATCTGCGCTGCTGCTGCCGTCGAGCGACCCGTCGGCAGCGTATTCCGCGAGTAGCCGATAAATCGCTTCGTCCTTGGCTGCACCGATCTTTGCATACAGCCATGGCGTGGCAACCGCAACCGAAATCAACAACAGGGGCAATATCCAGTAACCGTCATCAAAAACCCCTATGCGCTTTCCTGGAGCTGTGTTTTGTAACAATAATTGCTGTGCTTCCGTCATCAGATGACGATGCTGCTCGTAGCTTATTTCTGTCGCCGCCAATTGCTCATCAAATAGGCTGCATTGCTCGTTATATAGTCGTACGTTTTGGCTTTCCCTGAGATCTGAATCGACGGGCAATTCGGCGCTCCGAAGCGACGCGAACCAAGGGTAGGCGATGAAGGGCACTGTGGCCAATACCAGTAAAAAAACTTCATGGGTGCTCAACGGAGATCGTTCCGAGTATTCAGTAATTGCGCCAACCGCTGCTTATCACTGTCGCTGATGACGATCTGCGAATCGTCGCTAGGGTGGTCACTTATACGATGCTGTCGGCGCAGCACTAAAACCATCGCCGCCGCTGCCGAGAGCATGAAAAAAATCGGTGCAACCCACAAAAATAAGGTTCGTCGATCGACCAGAGGTCGGTAGAGGATAAAGTCTGAGTAGCGCTCGGTAAGGTAGCTTTTAATTTCCGCATTACTGTTTTGTTGCTCGAGTAGCGATTGAATTTGCAATCTCAAATCGATAGAAATAGCTGAGTTGGAATCGGCAAGGTTTTGATTTTGGCACTTGGGACAGCGAAGCTCTTCAATCAATTGCAAGTATCTGGGACGCAGCGATTCATCGGAAAACTCGACCACCTCAGTTTGTCCAAACACCAGCCCTGACGATAGCATGACCACCGCTGAGAAAAGCATTCCAGCGCGCACAAAGGACTCTAACAAGGGTCTTCGCCGCCGCTTATTCGACATCACCAGATACCAGTAATTGATAGCGTTCAGCGAACTCACGCTGCCAGCTACGCTGATCGAGAACGCCCACCCGTCGATACTGAATAATGCCTTTGGCATCCAGCAGATAGGTCTCGGGCGCGCCATATACACCAAGATCGAGGCCGAGGGAACCTTGGGCATCAAAAATACTAAACGCATAGGGATCGCCCAACTGGTTAAGCCAGCGCGTCGCTTCTTGGCGATTATCCTTGTAGTTAAGACCTATGATTTTTACCCCCATCAAGGCTAATTCATTGAGCATGGCGTGCTCGATTCTGCAGGCGTAGCACCATGTTGCCCAGACGTTAACCAGCGCTACTTGACCGCGCATATCAGCCGTATTCAGCAACTCTTTCGGATCCTCCAGGCTGGGCAAACTAAATGCGGGAAACGGCTCCCCGATTCGGGCCGAGGGCAGTTCATTGGGGTCACGGTCGAGCGCTAACCATAAAAATGGGGCGACCACCACAAATACAATCAACGGCGCAAACAGAGCCAGTCTCGGACTCATTTAGAGACCTCGAGTACCGGTTCAACGAGGCGGTTAAGTTTCATGGGAGGAATCTTTTTCCGCCGTCGGTAGCGCTTATCGGCAACCGCAATCAAACCACCAATCCCCATCATCAAGCCACCCAGCCAAATACAACG
>DDJS01000047.1 GCA_002339165.1 Cellvibrionales bacterium UBA2618
GATATAGGCGGTATCCGCAAAGCGCTCACCGGAGGGCACTAGAGCTCATGTCAATAGATAATATTTTGGGAATCGCGTCTTCCGCGATGAATGCGCAAATGGTGCGTTTGAATTCAACCGCCTCCAACATGGCAAACGCGTCGACAGTGGGCTCGTCCCCAGACACTGCGTTTAAGGCGAAGCGGCCGATCTTCGAGGCGTTGTTGCGAGAGGAGCAGCTCACCCAAGGGGCAAAGTATTTAGGCGGTGTCAAAGTTGCTGGCATGGTCGACGACCAGGCCATTAACCGAAAGATTCTCGACCCGGGTAATCCAAAAGCAGACAAGGACGGTTTCGTTTACGCGTCCAATGTCAATGAGGTAACCGAAATGGTCGAAATGATGGCTGCAGGGCGCAGCTACCAAAACAATGTTGAGGTGATCAACACCGCTAAGCAGTTAATGATGCGAACGCTCGAACTTACCAAGGTGTAATCGATGATCGATCCTATCACAGCTTCGTCAATCCTAACCTCTTCAGAGTATGAAGAGCAGCAACTCACCCGAGACACGTCTCGGGACGATATGGGGCGAGATGCTTTTTTGACCTTGTTCACCACACAGCTGAACAATCAAGACCCACTCTCGCCGATGGACAACGAGGCTTTTGTGGCCCAGTTAGCGCAATTCTCGACTCTCGAGGCGAACTACAGCATGCGCGATTCCATGGACGCTATGGTCGGCGGTATGCGACAAGAACAGATGCTAGCTGGAGCCAACCTGGTTGGTAAGAGCGTCGCTGTAGAGGGAGGGTATTTTAGCTCTCAGCAAGGCGAGCAGACCTCTGGCAACGTTGACTTGGCAAACGGCGCAGAGTCCGTAATCATGAGTATTTATGATGCCGATGGCGAAGTAGTTTTTCGCGAGACTACCGGAGCGCGTCTGCCCGGAACGACTGATTTAAATTGGAGCGGTTTCAACACCAAGGGCGAAATGGCTGCTAGCGGAAACTACACCATGTCCGCAAGCATTATTCGTAACGGCAAGCTAGAAACAGCGCCGGTTACAACCTTTGCAAAAGTTAAAAGCGTAAGTTGGGATCCAGCTGCGCAGGAAATGGCCTTAGAAATCGGCAACGGCAGTACCGTGGCGATGTCTGAAGTAAAACGAATCAGTATTTGAAATAAGAACAGCTAAGTAAATAGGAGATTGAAGAATGTCATTTTATACTTCATTAACAGGCTTGAACGCAGCCACGACGCAGTTGTCGGTGACGTCGAACAACATTGCCAACTCGGGCACCGGCGGCTTTAAGCGCTCCGAAGCCGATTTCGGCGATATTTTTGCGACCTCACCGCTAGAGAAATCTAGCTCGGTGATTGGTCGCGGTGTGTCGCTGAAGGAAGTATCACAGGAATTCAGTCAGGGCAATATCGAGAATTCGGCGAACGCGCTGGACTTGGCGATTGCCGGTGACGGTTTCTTTGCTCTAGAGTCCTCGGATGGCACCAAGGTCTACACTCGAAACGGAGCCTTTATGCTCAACGAGCAAAACCAGATGGTTAACAGCTCCGGTCAGGCGCTCCAATCACTGCCGGTGGATTCGACCAACAAGGCGGACTTCTCCCAAGACCCCAGTGCGATGACAATTCCGCGCAAGACCGTTGCCGAGTTTAACCCCACCACTGAAGTCGAGTTGGGCCTGAACCTGCCCGCGCAGGTGGCTCCGATTACGGCGGTGTTTAACCCGTCTAACCCAGATACGTATCACAAGACGACATCTTTGACGGTTTATGGAACGTCGGGCTCTGCCAACTTGGCGACGATTTATTACGTCAAGACCCAGAACGCTACGGCCGATGACCCCAATAACAAGTGGCAGACGCACGTTTACATAACTGACGATAATGGTCAGGCGCAGGCAATCGATACGGCTTTGATCCAAAAGGCCGAGAACGCTGGCGATGAGATGTTTATCAACAAGTACGGAGAGATAAAGAGCCGTACCGAGCTGCAAGAGCTGCAGCGTACAAGCGCAGAGAGCGACAAGTATCTGATCACGCAGGGTACGCTCTACAAAAAGTATTCGTTTGACAAATTAGCCGCTCCAACCCCCTCGTTAGCCGCGGCAGTGCAGTTGTCAGATCTCAGCGGCACAGCTAATATCGACGCTTTGAATTTAACCAACGGCAGCGACGGCTTTGACTTTTCTGGCTACAGTCGGGAAGAGTTAAAGAACTTATTTTCGATGTCGATAGATGGCTCCTCCGATATTACTGTTGGCTTAGAGCATCTGGCGGGCAGCACCGTGCCGCGCTCGGGCACACAAATAGCGCAAGAGCTTGAGAATGTTTTGAATTCTCGGTTCGGTGACTCTGGTCGCTTTGATTACACGGCAGCCGCCTCGCAGTTCCTTGGCATATGCCGCTACGACAACGCAGGTGACAAGGCTTCGGAGCTTAACATCGTGACGTCTGATATCGTTGAAGAGTACATGCGAGGCGGCGTCATCCCTCTTAATTTCGATGACGTTAAGTTCGGTTCCACCTTGACAGTTTCCCCTGGCGTTGGTGCCGACATTGCTGTAAATATCGCTTTGCCAGCTGCACCCGCTGCCGGAGCGGCAGAGGGCTACACCGATGCGGAGAAGGCCGGTATAGTGAAAACCTCTGCTGATGCTATTCTGGCGGCACTCAATGTCGCCGCAAGTCCGTTTACAGTGGCCTACTCTGGTACTGCGACGGTGTTGGGCGAGCTGACCCTTCAATACAAAGACACTTATAAGCTAGAGCCTGATGCCACCGCCGATCCAGC
>DDJS01000056.1:0-312 GCA_002339165.1 Cellvibrionales bacterium UBA2618
CATGTCGCAGAATTAGAAGCATTGGGAATCGCCGCAAACGACTCGATCCAGAGTGGACTTGGGGCGTAATAGCCTTGCGTTAAAATCCTCTACCGGAAAAACCACCGTGTTTCCTCGCAAATCGGCATCCACAGCAGTCAAGATAAAACCGTTAAAAGGCATAAAAGAAATGGCGCAATAAACCGCGCTACTATGCCATCGAGAATCACCTACCGTTGCGATTAGCGGACACACCCGTTAAATCTCTGGCAGCCGCCGAGGTAGAGCTGGCACAGCGCTAGCTCATGGATTGCCAAGTCCGTGCGGCGCTAG
>DDJS01000056.1:703-3662 GCA_002339165.1 Cellvibrionales bacterium UBA2618
GCCGCTGCGCCCCAAACGGGGCGCGGCCAAGCCGGATCCGTTTTGAAGCGCGCCACATGGTGCATATGCAACTGCGGCACCTGATTGCCGAGGGTTGCGATATTGAGTTTGTCTGGCTGGTATAAAGCCATCATCACCTCAGCCAAGACGCAGGATTCTTGCATAAGAAGGGCCCTATCCTCCGCCTTCAACTGATGAATTTCGGTGATAGCCGATCGTCGTGGCACCAAAATAACCCAAGGATAAGTCGCATCTCGAGCAAGCAGAACTGAATTCAACGCCAACTCGCCCACCAACACCGTATCGGTGCGCAATCGTTTATCCAAATCAAACATTTTCACCCACCGGCTTTTCTGTGCTGTACCGCGACCGCCACGAGTCGTAAACTACGCGCTCGCCCAATCATAGTGTAAGAGAAAGCATGCGCGCCAGCCAATACCTTATTAGCACCCAAAAAGAACCGCCCGCTGAGGCCGAAGTAATCAGCCACCAACTGATGCTGCGCGCCGGCATGATCCGTAAACTTGCCTCGGGGCTCTACTCTTGGCTACCCCTGGGGTTGCGGGTTTTCCGCAATGTCGAGCGCATTGTGCGCGAAGAGATGGACGCGTCGGGAGCGCTCGAATTATCCATGCCGGTAGTGCAACCGGCCGAACTCTGGAAAGAGTCCCAGCGCTGGGGTCAATTTGGCCACGAACTGCTGCGTATCCGCGACCGACACGAGCGTGAATTTTGCCTCGGCCCAACCCATGAAGAAGTCATCACCGACATTGTGCGCAACGACATCCGCAGTTACCGGCAATTACCGATCAATTTTTACCAAATACAGACCAAATTTCGCGACGAGCGAAGACCGCGTTTTGGCGTCATGCGAACCCGTGAATTTTGCATGAAAGATGCCTATTCGTTTCATCTCGACGAAACCTCTCTGCAGAAAACCTACGATCGCATGTATCGCACATACAGCAATATTTTTACCCGCTGCGGTCTCGATTATAGGGCGGTGATCGCCGACACTGGCAGCATCGGCGGAAGTCACTCCCACGAATTTCATGTCCTCGCAGAATCCGGCGAAGATGCGATCGTTTTTTCAGATCAGAGCGACTACGCAGCCAATATCGAAAAAGCCGAAGCTCTGGCTCCAGAAAAAGCGTCGCACCCAGTCTGCGAGGCGATGTCAGAGGTGCCAACTCCGGGCGTTAAAACCATCGATCACGTCTGCAAAAGCTTTGATATTGGTCCTGAGAAATGCATCAAGACGTTGATTGTCAGTGCCGCTAACAGCGATGGCGATGGCGATGGCCAGCTATATGCCTTAATAGTCCGTGGCGATCACCAATTAAATGAAGTAAAAGCCCAACACGCCCTGCAACTCGATAGCGAAATCAGCATGGCCAGCGAACAACAAATCCACCGAGCGTTCAACTGTGGACCCGGCTCTCTCGGCCCGGTCGGGCTGAGTATGCCGCTGGTAGTGGATCATAGCGCAGCCAGCCTTAACGCCTTTGTTTGCGGTGCCAATCGCGACGACTACCATCTACGCTCGGTCAATTGGCAGCGCGACTGTCCAACCTTCATCCAAGCTGACATTCGCAACGTCGTCGCCGGCGACCCGAGTCCAGATGGGTGCGGACAATTAACGATAAAACGCGGCATCGAAGTGGGCCATATTTTTCAACTCGGCACCAAATATAGCGAGATCATGAAGGCCCGGGTGCTCGATGAAAATGGCGTTGAACAAGTGCTGCACATGGGCTGTTACGGCATCGGCGTGAGTCGCGTGGTGGCTGCAGCGATAGAACAAAACAATGACGACAAAGGGATTATTTGGCCCGAGGCACTGGCGCCCTTTCAGATTGCGCTGATCCCGATCAATTTACACAAATCAGCGGATGTAAAGCAGACCGCAGAAAGGATCTACGCGCAACTGACCAGCGCCGGCTATGACGTTCTCTTTATGGATGAGAGCAAGGCTCGACTCGGCAGTATGCTGGCAGATGTTGAGCTGATTGGTATCCCCCACCGTCTAGTCATCGGTGAGCGCGGCTTGAAAGATGGCAATATCGAATACCGACACCGTAAGGCGCCGGAAAATCAGTCGGTTCCACTAGACCAATTAATCGCCCATTTAAAACGTCAGGTTAACGCCTAAGGCGCGGTTGTTTCACCGGGGGAGACGCTACGGGCGGTCATTCTAAGGCGCTGAGTGAAATACACCGCGCCTCGTTTAACCCATAGCGCTCTAGGAATTCCTGCGGTGGGCCGAATTGCGCGGTGACATAAAAAGCATTGTCGCCGCTATAATCGAGTCGGTTTTCAGCCAGCGCGGCAACCCGCTCGGCAATACCCCTTGAGCTATCGACCAGCTCAGCCTCGGAGAATATCCGCTGGAGACTGGTTTTCAACAGCGGAAAATGCGTACAACCTAACACCACCGCATCAAACTGCTTAGCACCAAGGGGCCCCAATGCCGCGGCCACAGCGCTTATATCCTCGCCGCTGTGAAGTGACTGTTCGGCTAACCGAACTAATTCCGTGCTGCCAAATCGTTGCACATGTGCGCCGTTGGAAAATTGACTTTCTAGTCGGTCAAGATAGGTTCCATGTGCGGTTTGAGGCGTTGCCAAAAGCAGCACATTGCCGCCCGGGTAGGATGCACAAGCCGGCTTAATCGCCGGCACCACACCAACCACTGGGATGGCATACTCGACGCGTAGATGATCCAACAGCAAGGTACTTGCGGTGTTGCACGCAACTACAATCAATCCATGCTGACGGCGACTTTGCGCCGTTTTTACCAGCGCCATAACACGACTGACAATCTGCTCGACGCTGCGATCACCATAGGGGCAACCGGCATAGTCCGCAGCATAGGTATATGACACCCCAGGCAACCGCTGTTGAATAACCTCCAGCACGGAGAACCCGCCACTGCCCGAATCTACCAACAACAAGGGCC
>DDJS01000056.1:3986-4426 GCA_002339165.1 Cellvibrionales bacterium UBA2618
GGGCATCTTCAATGGAGCGCTCTCAATACATGTCATGGTTTAGTGTTCGTGTAATAATGGCTCTGGGTTAATGAAATAATTCACTGGCCCATTCATAGTAGCACGCTGCGCTGCCAGTGGCCTGTGTGTAAGGCAGACACCCCGATGAAATGGTTTCACAACTGCATTTACCGCCATCCCATGCGCCGACACACCCCGTCCAAGCAATTCTCTAATCCATAAAACCACCCGATCGCGCGCAGAATAGCGCACCACACCGCTTGTTTTGCACTGTGATCGAATCACCAAGGTCAAAAATACCGGCTGCTAAGCAATCCATAAAAAGCAACCTACCAAACAATCAAATTAACAATGGTTCATGCACGCCAGTCAATCGTCGATAATAATTGACTAGCGCACTGGAGACACATTTCAATCGAACGAGGCCTATCGTTACATTC
>DDJS01000020.1:0-3306 GCA_002339165.1 Cellvibrionales bacterium UBA2618
AGTTCTTCCGGATCGGCACCAGACAGGGACAAGCTAATCTTTGGACCCGACGGCCCCTCGCTCGCGACATACCGTTGCTTGCGAACATTGGGCAGCAAACCGACTTCCTCTCGCCACATTTTTTCGATTTCAGTGGCGGCTACGCTGCGCAACTCGGACTTAATGAGATTAACTCGAAAGATAACACTCACGTCGCTGCGAACAAAAAATGCCACGTGTTCGACCAGGCCAGCGCCATCCGGACTCGCCTCTCGGTATCGACGATCAATCTTATAGATTGCATCTTCAACCGCATCCATGGTCTCGGTAATACTCTCGGCAGATGCACCATCTTGCATGGTGATTTCCGCGCGAACGTCATCGCCAGCGACGTTGGGGAAAAATTCAAAACGAACGATGCCACTGCTGGTGATACCCAGCACAATAATTAACACGCTGACAAAGCCCGCCAAGGTAACAAAGCGATTCTCCAAAGCAATTTTAAGCCCCGGCAGATAGGTGTTTTCGATAAAACCCTGTAACCATTGCGAAACCTTTTTTTGCGCGCGATCAATTGGTGCAGCAAAACCAGTGGGGGCTCGCCCTAACTTCAAACCGACCAGGTGCGCGGGAAGAATCAATTTTGATTCGATCAAAGAAAAGGTCAAACACAAAATCACCACGACGCTAATAGCCTTGGTAATGCCGTCGAAACTGCCGCCTAAAAACATCAACGGAAGAAATGCCGCCATGGTCGTCAGAACACCAATGGTCGAGGGCAATGCAACGCGTCTAGTTCCGGCGACTACGGTCGCCAACGAGGCAGTGTAAAGGGCGCCCTGTGGCAAGCCAGCAGCCAGTTGACGCTGATAATCAGCATCGACTTCAGTGAATACGCTCTCACCAATCACAATGGCATCGTCGACGACGATACCGAGCACCATAATAAAGGCAAACAAGCTCATGATATTGACCGTCACTGAACCCATTGGCATCAACCAAAATGCCCCAGCAAAACTCAGCGGTATGCCCACCATTACCCACAGCGCCACCTTTAAGTTCAAAAATAACCCGAGCACGATGGCCACCAGAATACCGCCAATCAACAGGTTTTCTGACATCATAGTCAGGCGGCCATTCAAAGGATACGCCTCGTCGTTAAACACGGAAATGTTTAAACCCTCGGGTAATTCGGCCTGCTTTTTTAGCGTATAACGATGTACCGCCTTACTGATATCCAACAAGTTTTGATTTTCAAGGGTAAAGATCCCGAGCGTGAAGGACGTTTTGCGGTCAAACCGGTTGGTGTAAATACTCTCCCTAAAAGCATCCTTGACCACGGCAACATCAGACAATAACAATTGCGTACCGTCGACCTGGCTTCGCAGGATAATATTTTCAAAATCGCTGCCGACGTAGGCTTTACCCTCCGTCCGCACCATCACGTTGCCGTTAATCGTTTTTATCATTCCAGCCGGAAGATCCATCGAAGACGCCCGCACGGCCGCCGCCACTTCGCTCAGAGTAAGATTGAGTTCGCGCAGTCTGTCCTCTTTGACTTCGATCGATATTTCATATTTTCCGGCACCCCAAAGCCGCAATTCTTTGACCTCTGGGAGCGCCTGTAATTCGTCAAAAATTTGATCTCCAAGAAGTTTTTTCTGACGCTCGGTCATGTCTCCGAAAACCGATACCCCCATCGCCCAGCTATTGTTCTTCGACCGCTGAACCGAGGGCTTTTCTAAATCGTCTGGGAAATTGGTAATACCATCAATACGATTTTCTATCAACGTCATGATTTCATTGATGTCCTCATTCGGCTCGATTTCGAGGCGAATTCTGGCGAGGTCGCGATTGGCATCTGAGGATATTTTTTTAATGCCCTGTAAGCCCTCCAATGCCGCCTCCATTGGCAAAACAACGCCTTTTTCTACTTCGATGGGCGCAGCACCCGGATAGGATGCCGAGATGCTGACCACCCGTTTATCAGTTCGAGGGAACATCTCTTTACTCATATCGGATAACGACAGCAAGCCCGCGCCGAAAACAAAAAACATAATTAGATTGGCCGCCACAGGGTTTCGCGCGAACCAATCGATCAAGCCTTTTCCTTGCGTATCCACTAGTTGACCACGTCCTTCTCAGATATATTTTTTACTCGCAGCTTAAGTCCTTCGATAGGCGTACCAATAGCGCTGACCACCACCTCCACGCTCTCGCCGAGCCCCTCGCCAATGTAGTAGAATTCATCATCGGCATACATAACCTCTACACTGCGGGTGCGCAAGCTGCTTTGTCGGTCGACGATAGCTATTTTAGAGTCCTGCAGCAACGCTCCGCGCGGTACTTTAAAAACATCCGTTAGAGTTTTTCCTGAAAGTCGCGCCCGCACGAACGTGCCCACCAACAAAGGCGCCGATGGCGTTGTCGTAGTCGATTTAAGACGGTAGGGGTCAGCGACGCTGACAACCACATATTGCGAGCGATTCACTTCGTTGACAACACCCTCAAAACGTTCAAATATGGCGCGCCATTTTACCTCATAACCATTGTTCGACCCCTCGAGTTCAACGCTTTCAATACCAACACGACCTGGCAATGGAGTCTTCATCATGGCTAAATCTTGGTCGGTTAAAGGCAATCTTACCTCGACAAAATTAGTCGCAAAAATTTCTCCCAGGCGAGATCCCAGCGTTACATACTGACCGATGTCGATATCTTTTTTCGTCACCATCCCAGCGTAAGGCGCCCGAATAGACGTTCGACCCAACTTGACCTCGGCCTGTTTAACCTCTGCCAGTGCCTGCAACAGGTTGGCCTCAGCTTCGGCTAAATAAGGTTTCCTAAGCGCTAAAGCCGGCGCCTCGCTCTCTGGCCGATCGGTCATGGCCCACTCTTTACGTGCTTGGAATGCCCTGGCTTTTTCGAATTCCAAAAGCGCTTTACGGCTGCTTAATTTCGCTTCAGCTCGCTGCAACGCGACCTCATAATCGCGCGGATCAAGGCGCATTAAAATATCACCTTTGTTAAAATGGCCACCAACAACGAAGCGATCAGACAGTTCTAATAAGGTTCCCGACACCTCCGAAGTGAGGACTGTTCGAGTGCGCGGCCTTACGGTGCCTTGAGATTCCACCATTAAGGTCACATCGGATTTTTGCAGAATTTCAGTTTTAACCGCAATAGCGGCCTCTGGCGTAGTCAATTTTTCTGGTGCCGACCGGAACAGGTTCATCAGTACGGCAATTAAAATTGCCGTACTGACCAAACCGAACCCTATCAATTGCTTTTTCACTGCTAACCATCCCGTTTTTACTACCGAAGACT
>DDJS01000020.1:3702-31333 GCA_002339165.1 Cellvibrionales bacterium UBA2618
TTTTATCTTTTCCCTATCATGGGCAACCATCACCTAGCCATCGGTCACCTAAACATACCGGACTACCGAAGCGGCAAGACGCATTCCTGTGTAACACTATCCCACAGCAAAACAGCTAACCCGCGTGTCCGACACCGAAAACATTGTTTTAGCGCCAGTGCATTTTAGACCAACACTAAAAAACTAATGATATATTAGCCCATTATGCCGATTTTTTAATACTCCGAATCCAGTCGATGTAAAACGTCCTTTCGTCGACAAATACAATCCTTTTACGATTAACAATCATACCTAGGTCAATCCTATAGCAGGTGTAAAACGTTCAACTATTAGGCTAGACAGCGCCTGCCAACTTCACACAGTGCCCATGCAGATTATCCGGCGACACCTCGCGCGCATGGTATCGCGTTCAAACATGCAAATGTGTCACTCGTGCGTCTCTGTTGGTTTATCTATGGACAAATAATAAATCAAAATTCCGACACCAATAATAGCCAACCCAAGAAGCCCCTCTTGGAGACTTTCTCGCAGCACATAAATCAGCGTCCAAACAGTGACTGCCAAGTACACCAAGGGTGTTACTGGATAGCCGAGTGTCCTGTAGGCGCCGACAATATTGAGTTTTTTATAGCGTAAAATAAAAATTCCGAGCACCGAAAACAAGGTATTGATGGCTAGCACAAAGCTAGAAAAAATCAATACTGATTCAAACGTTGCGCTGATCACAAAAAAAACAGCAATCGCGCCTTGCACTAAAATCGCCGTCACAGGTATACCCTGAGCATTGCAAACGGCAAGTTTCGAGAATACTTTAAAGTCTTCGCCAATCATCTGCAGCACCCGCGGGCCTGCCATCGTCATGGCACTGACGGTAGAAATCAGCAACAACGCCAATACCGCTCCCATAATTTTTCCAGCATTACCCCCAAGGGCATGCTCAGCAACAATCACCCCCACCTCCATCTGCCCTTCGAGGCTGGATATCGGCGCGGCACTCAAAAAGCTCGCGTTGAGAATCAGGTAGAGCACCATCACGATTCCGGTGCCAAAAAATAGCACCATCGGAAGATCGCGCTGTGGATTGTCCATTTCTCCAGTCAAATATGTCGCCGCGTTCCAACCGGTATAGGCGTAGTTAACGTAGATCAGCGCCACCGCAAAGGCACCGCTAAAAACCAATCCCTGATCACCTTGCTGAGGAGTAAAACTGATCGCCTGTGGACTGTTGCCAAAAACAAAAATAATCAGACAAAACAATATAATGAGAGCGAATTTTAACGCCGTAAAGAGCTTTTGGACACGGCTGCTGGCGATCCGAGAGAAGCAGTGAGAGAGGGACAACACCAACACCAGGGTAAGCGCTGCTGGCACCCGCGGCAGGTTCGGAAATACTGCGGAGAGATAGGCCGCAAATGTCATCGCCGCCAGCGCTACAGGGGCGGCAAAGCCAACGGTGGCCGATACCCAACCGGAGACAAAACCGGCACAGGGGTGATAAAGCCGAGTCAAAAAGTTGTATTCACCACCCGATCTCGGTAAATTTGCCCCTAATTCAGCGTAGGTCAGCGCACCACATAGTGCGGTAACGCCCCCAACCAGCCAAAGCATCATCAGCACAAACGGCGATTGCAGCCCCAACAGTTGAAAACCTAAACTGGTAAATACACCCGTGCCGATCATGTTTGCGGCAACCACCGAGATGCCGGTGGTCTTTGAAAATGTTTGCATCATAAATCTTCAGTTAACTGGCTCAATTTTGTTGTTACGGAACTTACACTGAACGGTACCATTAAGCCCCTCAAAACTACGAATCATTGGTCGCGCGCATAAACCCGCTCTCCGGCCAACCATGTTTCCAACACCTCGGTTTGCCAAATAGCTTGCGGTGCTATGTTGTAGATGTCCCGATCGATCAAAATAAAGTCGGCCCATTTCCCCGGAGTGAGGCCGCCTAAAACATTTTCTTGATGTGCCGCCCAAGCGGCATCGATAGAAAATGAGCGCATAGTCTCCTCGAGACTCATAGCTTGCTCTGCGATCCAACCGCCTTCGGGCAGGTTATCGTGATTTTGACGGGTAACTGCCGCATGAATACCATGAAAAACATTGGCTAATTCGATCGGAAAATCGGACCCAGAAACCACTCGACTGTCCTGGTCGAGAAAGCTACGCCACGCGTAAGCTCCCTTTAATCGATCCGGTCCGACTCGATCTTCCGCCATATTCATATCGCTGACAGCGTGCACCGGTTGCATCGAGGGCGTCACATCTAAACTCTTAAAACGCGGAATGTCTGCCAAACTAACGACCTGAGCATGCTCTATTCGATGGCGCAAATGCCGCCCCCCCGCAGTGGCATAGGCGCGTTGAATTTCATCCAATCCTGTACGATTACCAAAATCGCCAATCGCGTGAATGGCGATTTGAAAGTCGGCGTCGATGGCCAAAGCAAAAATGCGCCGCATGTCCTCGGCACCAGTTAACAATAAACCGCTATGATCTGGCCGATCTGAATAGGGCTCGAGCATTGCAGCGCCATAACTGCCCAGCGCGCCGTCGATATATATTTTTATACTGCGCAGCGAATACATGTCGCTAGGGTCATCACTATGGCCGAGGGCTAAGACTCGTTCAAGATCGGTTTCTGTCGACGAATACATTCCATAAATTCGCACCGACATAGCGCCGCGATCGGCCAATTGACGGTAAAGTTTATGTTCTTGGGAGGATACCCCAGCATCGTGTACCGAAGTAATCCCCAAGCTTAATAGATGATCACTCGCCGCGTCGAGCGCGCGCTGTATATCACTCTCGTTCGGTGCTGGAATGGCCCGTTTGACCAATTCCATGGCATTGTCGACAAATACACCACTCGGTTCGCCCGCTGCGTTAAAGATAATCTCGCCACCGGCTGGCGTCGTGGTGTCGCGATTGACACCGGCAAGTTCCATAGCACGACTGTTGGCCCAACCGGCGTGGCCGTCAATACGCTCCAACCAAACTGGACGATCAGCGATCTGCGCATCGAGCAAGGCAGCGCTAGGAAACGCTTTACCGGGCCACAATACTTGATTCCAACCGCGACCCGTGAGCCAATTTAATGATGGGTTTTGCCTACCGTATTCGCCAATTGCGTCGACCACGATTTGCGCCGATGGCATACCACGCACATCGATACTCAACAGGGTATAACCGAGCCAGGAGACGTGACCATGCCCATCGATCAGCCCCGGCAACAATGTTTTCCCGTTGCCATCTAGCACCTTTCCACCACGATATTTTTGTTTGAGCTGACCGTCACCGGTCGCGACAACTCGCCCACCGCGGATAGCCAGCGCAGAAAACTGAAATAGTTGCCTGGCATCATCAAAACTGTAGCCCTGAACATTATCAATAATCAGCATATCGCTATGAGGTTTTTGACAGCTCATCACCACACCTAACAGCAGGCTCAAGCCAACACAATGTATTAATATTTGAGCCCGTTTTATGGATGAATTGGTCACGTCAGATACCCCTCTTTTTAAAATTTTTATTGCTAGGGAGAATCACTTTTTATCGCCATGGATAAAAAACTATATTGACCCATATTGCCGCCCAGCGCTAATTATTTGTCGATGCTTGGGCTTTAAACTGCCCGATAAAAGCTAGCGCCTGATCGCACGCCGTTTTAGCTGTCAGCCTGACCGGCGGTCTAATCGCAATGTTACAGTGGTAAACGAGTGCCCTCTACGGCGATGTTAAAACCCGCCGATAGCACGATTGTGGCCTGCTCGCTATCGCGGTCGAGGAGTGGATTGGTATGGTTCATATGGATAAACCAAACTTTATTGCGCTGCTTCATCGATAAATTATCTAGCGCCTGCATGGTTTCAGTCACCAATGGATGGGGGACTTTGGACATATCACGGCCGGGCAATTCACCTGCCCCAAAAAAGGTTGCATCGAGTAATGCATAATCTACCTCGGCGACCATCTCGGCGATATTGGTATCCAATTTCGACCACTTATCAACATCGGGGATAAACAGCGCAACTTTACCATGGGTAGCTATTTTATAGCCTACCGTCTCAGAGAACTCATCCCGGTGGGGAACCAATATTGGGGTGACTTTTATCCCCGCGAGATCTACCGGTGAACCCTCATTTAAGTCGCGCAAACTGACATTACCGTAAGCGACCAATTGGCTCCACGGACCATTATCGCGTAGGTATTTTTGCAGTCTGGGCATGGCATAGACCGGCAAATTTTTACTCGCCATGGCTTCCTGCCCTAGATACATCAGGCCCGCATAATGCCCCATATGCGCATGCGTTAAAAACACCCCAGAAAGACGGAATTCCTCCGCCGGCGCCTCAACCTGCAACGCGTAAAGTTGTTCTGGCAATTGCGGCGTTGCATCAAATAAATAAGTCGCCTTGGTATTGCCATCAACTAGTGCAATCGAGGTCGCACCGCGACGCAGCCTGGGGTCTAGCCACCCCGGCATGCAGTGCGCTTGATAACACCCAGCTTGGGGATAGCCAGCATCCTGTGCAACACCCAAAATGTATAGATATGCGTCACCCTCATCAGCACGGAGCATTGGCTCGCTGAACCATCCGGCCAACATCAGTATCAACAGCAAAGCGCGCATGGTAATTTCCCCGTATTGTATCTAGCCACCACGAAACGACTACGCAGTGAACAGCATTACACCTCAGCGGCCATAGTTTAGCCAAACATTTTGCGCAATAACAATGTCACCGCTAGTAACGGAACGATCCGGCACGTTGTTCCTCGCTGTTGCCCAAGAACCCCGCTAAACCCCAGCGCTTATCGAGTTTACTCGGTGCATTGCGCCAAATAATCAACCGCTGCAAAAATCTGTGGCCGACCACAGGCTGCCCTTTTGATTGAAAAGTATGATCGCCTACGAGTAAATTTTGGACGGACTGGTTTGAAATTCATCGAGATTGGCCCAGGTGCCATGGAAACCCAGCGGAACGCACTGAGGCAGACAGATCTCGGCTAACGGGCGACCTTCAATATTTTGTGCGTCGATGATTAAGACCCGCGATTCGCGAGTAGAAATGTCGGTCACAAAAGACACCACGTACCCATCATCCTCACTTTTGGCGTTAAACCGCGGTGCAAAGGCGGGCTCTGATCCACACACATTGGGATCAAATCGGTGCCGCTTGTACGACCCATCAGTCAGATCATACTTTAATATTCCATCAAACACCTGAGTTTCAGTATCCGGAATAGCACCATGATACGAATACCGAGTCTGGCGCCCGGTCAGACCCAAATTAACCACTGGAAATTCGCTGATCGCGTCATCTATCTGCTCTTCCTTACCCACTCCAGTTGTCAAATTCATGGTCCACTTGGTAACCACAGCGCGCAACGCCAATACGTTCACCATCGGTGCATAGGGCCCATATTCGATCGGTAACTGGCGGCCATTTTCGACCATCTTGCAGCAGTAAAGCACGATATTATCGCCCTCTTCCCAGGCATTAATCACGTGATAAATATAGCACCCAGGAAACTCAAACCATTTAATTTGCTTGCCATCGCCATTCCGAGGCAACACGCCAAAGCGCGTCGGCAATGCCCGATCTGCATGGATTGACCATACCTTATTTCGCAATCCCTGTTCGGTAAACACGATCGGTAGATCCATTAAAATGGCATAGTTTTCGGTGATTGCCATATCGTGAGGTAAGCGCGGCCCCGGCAGTTCAATTTGCGTAAAATGGGTCAAATTATTGTTCCGATCGACTACGCCAAAACTGTACCAAGGGTCGTAGAGGCCGTAATCAAAAAATAGAAATTCGCCGGTTTGTAGGTCAACTTTAGAGTGCGCAGAGACGTTGTTTGGTAATTTTCCACCAAAATCATCCTCGCGCAAGGTACTGAGTGTTTGTGCATTGAGGCGCACCGGTTTACCACTGATATACCACAGCGCCATCAATTCACCGTTGTGCATGACCACATCGGTGTTCGCAGTGTTTTTGTAGACCGTCGAACTACCATCGGACTGCGCTGGAGAAAAAATACCGGCTTTCTCAAGCGTTCCCGAGTTGTCCGCCAAATAATCATTCGATTGAATGTAACGATTGCGATAACTGGCCTTGCCATCTTCAAAGTGAATCGCGTGCAACATACCGTCACCGTCAAACCAGTGGTGCAAACCGGACGGTTGTTTCGCCGGGTTTGGCCCATTGCGAAAATAGGCACCACCAAAATCAGTCGGTATCTCGCCAATGACTTTTAACTGATGTGCATTAATTTCCGCATCGATGGGCGCATAAGGCCCCTGTAGGTAAGGGTTGAGGTTGTTTAGATTTTCGTCTTTATCAGACATAGGTTGCGCTCCTTTGCGATTCGTCAAACGACATTCCAGCTGATTTATACTCGGATTCTAATTGGTCAATAATGTCTGCGACCGGTTGAATCGCCGTCACCGTTCCGACGCCATGGCCGGCCGACCAAACATCCCGCCAGGCGTTAATTTGATTTTGTGAGTCGGCAAGGTTTAATCCACTACCGGCCTTCATATCGTCTGGGTTATAGCCCATTTTTATCAACGACTGACGCAGATAATAAGCCTTAGCGCCAGTCAGTTGATCACTCAACACCAGGTCTTCGTAGCTCGCCTGTACCAACATGCTTTTATATTCTTGGCTGGCTAAACTTTCATCAGCGGCAATAAATCGCGTGCCCATGTAACAGAGATCTGCGCCGGCAATCTGCGCCGCACGGATCGCCGATCCACTGCCAATGCCGCCGGCCAAAATAATCAGCCCATCAAAAAATGTTCTCACTTCACTGACGAAAGGGATACCCGCAATATGACCAGTATGACCACCAGCGCCGGCAGCGATCAAGGCCAAACCATCAACACCAGCAGCCACCGCCTTGCGGGCATGAGCTAAGGAATTGACGTCGGCAATCACCTTGCCGCCATAGTTGTGCACAGTGTCAATCACCGCATCGGGACCACCCAGCGCGGTAATCACTATGTCCGGTCTATGATTTTTGATCACCGCAATCTCGTCAGCAAGCCGATCATAGCTGCGGTGGGTCGTCAGATTAACCGCCATAGGCCCAGCGTAATCAGCGCCCACCAGTGCCCCTGCGATTTGGTCGAGCCAAGCATCGAGCGTCGGTATATCGCGGGCATTGGGAAACGGAAACGCGCCAATCACACCCGACAGGCAACTGGCGATGACCAATTCGGGGCCGGACACCAAAAACATCGGGGCAACCACCACGGGAAGTTTTAGACGCTGGAGTTGTTTCACTCGTATTTTCCACACTAAGCTTTTATAATCATACTAACTGCTGTGTTAGATTTTGGCAATCGACAAAATTCGTACGGAGACGTTGAGATGACACGTAAAATATATATATTGGGTGGCGCGCAAACAGATTTTTCAAAAAATTATTGTCGCGCCGAAGAGACCCTATACGACCTTTTTGCCGAATCGGTGACGACTGGATTGGTCGATGCCAAGATGGAGCCCAAAGACATTGAGGTTGGTCATATAGGAAACTTTGTGGCTGAGCTGTTCACTGGTCAGGGTATGCTCGGTGGCTTTTTTGGCCATGTACACTCGGATTTTTATGGCTTGCCGAGTTCTCGACACGAGGGCGCCTGCGCCTCGGGATCATTGGCAATCCTCGCTGCGATGGCAGATTTGGCTAGCGGCCGCTACCAAACAGCCTGCGTGACTGGTCTCGAACTAATGCGCAACGTTTCGGGCGACACAGCCGCACAACATCTGGGCGCAGCCGCTTGGGTCGGTCGCGAGGCTCTCGGCGCGAAGTATCTGTGGCCAGCGATGTTTTCCGACTTGTGCGACGTTTACGACCAGCGCTTTGGACTCGATTATCAACACCTCGCAGAAATCTCTAAAACCAACTACGCCAATGCGAAAAATAATCCCAATGCACAGACCCGCAACTGGCAATTTAACGACAGCAGCTTCTCTCAAGACGATCGGGCCAATCCAGTTATCGAAGGTTGGATGCGGCGGCAGGATTGTGGCCAGATTACCGATGGCGCTGCCACGCTAATTTTAGCCACCGAGGAGCGCGCTCAATTACACTGCCGCCAACATGCCCTATCACTCGATGACCTGCCCTACATCAAAGGCTGGGGGCATACCACTGCACCGATGCTGATGGCCACCAAACTGGATAAAAGTACCGCCGGTAGTTACGTGTTACCGCTAACGCGCAAAGCCATTACCGATGCCTATCGACGGGCCGGATTGAGCGGCCCGGAGCAACTCGACGCAATAGAAACCCACGATTGCTTTTCGATCACCGAGTATATGGCGATCGAGCATTTTGGTATCACCGCGCCGGGCGAGGGTTGGAAAGCTATCGAAGATGGTCGCATCGCTATGGGCGGCAGCCTTCCGGTCAATCCCTCGGGTGGTCTGATTGGCCTCGGCCATCCAGTCGGTGCCACCGGGGTGCGTATGGTCTTAGACGCTGCCCGACAAACCACGCATCGCGCCGGCGCCATGCAGGTCGATGGCGCCAAGACCATGGCGACCTTTAACGTCGGCGGGTCCGGCACCACCAATGTGGCGTTTATAGTGAGTACCTTATGAGTTCTAACCAGCCGCTTATTTTTGATGCCCTGCGCACGCCCCGAGGAATGGGTCGCGCCGCCTCGGAAAAAAAAACTGGCGGCAGTCTCGCCGAGCACCGGCCACACCAATTGGTAGTCCAATTAATCGACGCCCTTAAACGCCGCCACACCGGTCTGCCCGAGCATCTCAACTCGCTAACGCTCGGTTGCGTCGGTCAGATTGGCGATCAAGGGGGTCACTTGGCGCTAGTCAGTCGGTTGGCCTCTGGCCTGGCCGATCAGGTGACCGTCAAAACGCTAAATAATTACTGCGTATCCGGCTTGACCGCGGTCAACGATGCCGCAAAATCTGTCTTGGCCGGCGATCCAGGATTGCACCTCGCCGGTGGCGTAGAAAGCCTCTCGTCGGTGGCGTTTCTGGGCGATCGCGCCAGTTACTACTGCGACCCGCTATTGGCGAAGCAATTGCGCTGGGCGCCACCGGTTATGGGCGCTGAATTAATCGCCACGCTTCAAGGTTACAGCAAAGCAGAACTCGACAACATCAGCTTGCAATCGCACCTCAAGGCCCAATCTGCTTGGGACAAGGGATATTACGACGCCAGCGTGGTAGCCATCACCCACGACTCGGGTACAGTGGCGCTAGCCCGAGATGAGCTTATCAGAGGCAATTTAAACATCGACAAGTTAGCCTCCATGGCGCCCGCTTTTAGCCAACAAGGTGCTGCGGGTTTCGACGCTATGATGCTGGCGGAGTACCCGCAATTGGACGCCATAGACCATGTTCACTCGATAGCCAATTGCCCCGGCATGGCCGATGGCGCGGCCTTGGTAGTGGTGGGCGATCGCGCGTCCGGCGCGCGCGCGGCGCTGAATCCAAAAGCACGAATCCTGGCGATGGCCGAAACCGCTGGCGATCCGATACTGCAATTAACCGCAGGACTCGACGCCGTTGACGAAGTGCTGAGGAAAACCCACCTGTCGATCAAAGATTTTGACAGAATTGAATTTATGGAGGCCTTTGCTGCGCCAACATTGAAATTTTTGCAAGACTACCAACCGGATATCGACAAGGTCAACGTCAACGGAGGGCATATCGCTATGGGCCATCCGATGGGTGCGTCCGGTGCCATATTATTGACCACGTTGGTACACGAATTGCATCGATGTGATGGCTCGCTGGGGTTGGTTGTTACACAGGCAGCCGGCGGCATTGGCTGCGCGATGATCATCGAGAGACTGTAAGCGCATGTTATTTAAAAAACACCAACAGGTATTAGATGCAGCTCTGGCTGCTTGCTCGGCACGACACTACTGGAGCCCGTTTATCGAATCGCCAAGCCGACAACTGCACCCAAAGGATGCGCACGCGAATGGAAAAGCGGCGTTTGAGGCGCTTTTACAAAAACCGTTCAGCCTCGATCAACCGGCGGAAATCGGTCGTACCGGCCATGAAGTCTCGCCCTATACCCAGCGCCCACTGGGGATCGACTACCCCAAAATCGATGTCGATTCGGCCATGCAGGCGAGCTCTGACGCTCGTCTAAGCTGGCAACAAGTATCGCCCGAAGAGCGCGTTGGCCTGTGTTTCGAAATGGCGTTTGCGCTAGAAAAGCAATGCTTTACCAACGCCTATGCCACCATGCATACCGCCGGACAGGCATTCTTAATGGCCTATTCCGGCAGTGGACCCAACGCGCTGGATCGCGGCGTCGAAGCGCTCACCTATGCCCATAAAGCCATGGCAGACGTTCCCAACCGGGCACTTTGGAGCAAGACTTTTGGCCGCGCCGGCGAGGTGACCCTAGAAAAATCCTATCGCCTTGTGCCACGCGGCACCGCTGTGGTGGTGTGCTGCGCGACGTTCCCCATGTGGAACGCTTACCCAGCCATTTTTGCAAATCTCGCCACCGGTAATCCAGTGATCGTCAAGCCGCATCCCAATGGTATTCTTCCCGTGGCGCTAGCGGTGCGGTGCATACGCAAGATTCTCGCCGACCATGACTACGACCCCAATCTGCTGATCATGGCCGCCGATACCCGCGATCAGCCGATCACCCTGGCGCTGTTACAGCACCCAGACACGGCCATCATTGACTACACCGGGAGCCAAGAGTTTGGTCTGTGGATTGAGAAAAACTGTGCCGACAAATTGGTCTATACCGAGACCGCGGGTTGCAATGGCGTGGTCATCCAATCGACCGACAATCTCGATGGTATGATCGATGGATTGGCGAATGCGCTCTGTGGTTTTTCCGCGCAAATGTGTACCAGCCCGCAAAATATTCACTTTCCGCTGTCGGGGATTGACTCCGACCAAGGGCGCATCCACTTTGCCGACTTTGAGCAACTACTGGCTACGGCGATCAACTCGCGAGTCGACAACCCGGTGCGCGCAGCTGCCCTGTGCGGGGCTATTCAGGCGGACGAATCACTCGCCATTCTCGCTCGCTTGCGCAGCGATCCCTGCGTCGATGTCATACTTGATAGCGGGCCCTATCAACATCCGGAGTTCCCCGAGGCCCGCACCGCTACGCCGCTGGTTTTAGCGGTAGACGCAGAGCATCATGCGCTCTACAGCCGCGAACACTTCGCACCTGTCTGCTTTTTAATCAAAGAGCAAGATGCCGAGGCGGCGCTGAATAACGCCACTCAGCTAGCCCGCCAGCATGGTGCGATTGCCTCTTATTTATACTCGACCGACCCAGTCTATAAAGTCCGCGCAGAGAATGCCTTTGCCGACGCCGGCGCCTCTCTTTGGTGCAATATGACGGTGCCCATGCCGATCAATTTTGCCGCCGCCTACAGCGACTATCACATCACTGGACTCAATCCGGCCGGCAATGCCTGCCTGGCAGATCTCGCGTTTGTCGCCAATCGCTTCAGAATCATTCAATTTAGGCAGCCGTTATGACACTCTCCGCGAAGCAATTAATCGGTGCTTGGGTACTGCGCGAATGGCGTATTGAATACCCGCACAATAAGGTACGCCACCCGTTTGGTGCGGACGCTATTGGACAGCTGTTGTACACCCATGACGGCCAGATGTCGGCGACCGTGTCGGCAGACAAACGACCCGCGCAGCACCACAGTAATCCACGGCAACTCGGCGAAAACCAAAAAGCTCAAGCCTTTGACAGTTATTTTCACTACGCCGGCAGTTGGTCAATCGAGAGCGATATTGTCATCCACCGCGTCGATTTCTCGCTCAATCCAGATTTTATCGGTAGCATCCAACGCCGCCGAGCGCGGTTGATTGATGGCCGCCAACTCACCTTGTCGGCGGAGGAGACAACCGCCGACAAAGGCCCACGGCAGCACATCCTCGAATGGCTTAAAACAGACATCTAAGCGCTACGGCAAGAGCCGCAAAACAATCTAATGATCGCGTGCTTGGCAACCGGCTCAAACGTGGCCACCACAAGTACTTAGGGCGATGCTCACAAAAAGTCAAATAGCATGTCTACGCGCCTAGACGGCAGCGGCTGTTAATAGCTGCCGCCCAACATTGCCCTTGCAACTCTGAATCCATTGCTGTGCCCAAAATGGCGCACGCTGACGTGTTTTTAACCAAGCCCGCGTAGCACCGTAATTCCAACTCAGCGCGATCACATTAACACGCAAAGGCGCGTTCTATTAGGGCAGGACTCTTGATCAAAGGCTCTAACGCTGGCGCTATGCTGCTTCGCCGGCCACCAACTGCCAACCCGCTGATGCCGTATTCCATAAAAAACGGGGCCCGAAGGCCCCGTTTCAACGCGTCTCGTAAAAGCTACTCGTCTAGAAGTTAAAATCTACCTTCAATGTCACGTTGCGTGGGCGCTGATAGAACGAATAATAGGCAATCCCATCCAGGGCTCCTCCAGATGCAAGCCCAACAAAGGTTCTGGTTAATGGCAAGCCCACGCCAGCAACTTTAATTCGCTCATCGGTCAGATTATCGGCAATCAGCGATACCCTCCAAGCGCCATCATCCCCCGACACACCTATATGCGCTCCAACCTTGGTGTAGCTGCTCTGTGTGTGCAGACTATCATGGGCGGTCGATAGCAAATAACTCGACGAATGATTGGCGTTAAGATTCATGTCCAAAACCAGTCCTGATGACAAATTAATCTCGTAATTAGCACCAAAATTAGCGGTGGTCTCGGGTAGATAGGGTGCAGTGTACCCCGTCCTATCGCAGTAACCGCCGGCATTTGGCGTCTCGCTGAAGCCGCAGCGACCGGTTTTAAAGTCGGTATAGGAAAAGTCGATGTGCGCTGCGCTTGCGTAAAATTCCAGACCCTCAGCCAATAGAAAACGCCCGTCTAACTCTACGCCCTCCAACTCGGACGCCGAGACGTTGCCGACAAAAAAGCTCAATGTGCCATCAAAAATAGATGTCTGTTGGTTGGTGTAGTCCGTCTTAAACAGCGTCAGATTGACCTGCGCACGATCTGAGCTATATTTAACGCCCAATTCAATATTTTCAGCTTCCTCATCTTCAAACTCAAAGGTTCCGGCGGGGCGACCTGCCAATGTCGCAGTGCCCGGGGCCGAATTACTTCTAATATCAAAACCGCCGGCCTTTGAACCCTCGGTATACGAGACGTGAAACGCTAAATCATCGTTCGCTTTGTATTGCAGCCGAATCAACGGATCGAATGAGTTCTCATCGCGACTACCGGAGATATCGTGTGCGTAGACATTTAACACTCCAGCCCAGAGCCCTTGAACTTGCGCGCTCCCCGGATTACCATCGGCACCCAGCAACGCCAGTTTACGCTTCGCATTTTTATCTTCCTTGGAGTAACGTGCCCCTACTGTAAGATTTAACTTATCTGAAATCTCATAATCACCCTGCGCAAAAATAGACCACCGATCTGAGCTTTGCTCGTAATCTCGGGCCCAACTCGTGCCATTTAAAAAAGATACGGGGGGGCCTGCTAGTGCCAAAAAGCTTCCCAGCGGAACTCCATCTGTCACCACGATGTCTTCGGTTTGATAAAAAACACCGCCGATGTAGTCAAAGCGCTCGCCACCGGGTGAGGCAAAACGAATCTCTTGCGTAAACTGCTCAAAGCCCTCGGTCTGGCTGGTACCGTCTAATATCAGCTGTTTTTGATAATCAACGTCCAATACCTCTGAGGTATCATATTCCACATAAGCGGTAGTAGACGTGACTGCGTGATCATTCCAGTTGTAATCCGCAGTTAGAACGAAGTTCTCCATACTGTTTTTAGAGAATACGTCACCACTAGCGCGCTGCCAATCCTCTTTAGTATCAACTGCAATTGGCCCGCCAAACACCAAGCCAAAACCACCCTGAGGCCGCAGGTTTTCCATCGAATAACCAAAGCTATCAAAGTCGGCAGTCTCGGCCTTAAAGTTCATTGCAAGATCGTCGCTCACGTCCCAAGCCAACTGGGCGCGCACGTAAGTCTCCTCCCGTTGCGGCTCTAGGCGGTTTTGCTGAACGTTGTTCACCCAGCCGCCCATATCCCGATAGGACAGTGTCAGACGACCATTTACCGAGTCAGACAGCGGGCCGGAAACAACGCCAAGGACTTGCGATTCCTCGTGTTCGTATTCGTACGCGACGGATAATTTACCCTCGAACTCATCGGTCGGTTTGGCCGATATAACGCTGATGGCACCAGCAATGGCGTTCTTGCCGAAGATGGTGGGTTGCGGACCTCGCAAAATTTCAACCCGCTCTAAATCCACCAGCGGCGTGCGAACCAGTTGCGATCTGCCGTATGGGACACCGTCAAAATACATCGCCACCGACTGTTCAAATCCCTTGTTGTTACCGGTGGTGACACCGCGCACCTGAATCGTTGAATCGATCGCGCCCTCAAATATATTAACGTTGGGCATCGACTGCGACAACGTCGCCAGACTGTCGATGCTTTGTTTTTCCAGAGATGCTCCGGTAACCGCTGAAATCGAAATAGGCACATCGCTCAACGATTCCGCACGTTTCTGTGCGGTCACTACAATCTCCTCGAGTGTTTGTGCAACCAATCCATTGGTAAACCCTATTCCAACGGCCAACAGCACGCGTGAACAAACCTTTGTATTTAACATACTAGCCCCTTTAATTGACTTTCATTCCTTAAAAGAAGTTTTGATTTTATTGTCCGCAAAAAATAGCACATCATCAATATATATATAAAAGTCTATTATTTGTACGCACAATATAGACCTAAAAACCAAAAAAAATAAACTATCGCGTCTAATCCTAATCACTCACCAATTGATTGCGCATCACCTTATTCATCGCATTTCTCGGCAGCGTCATCAGAATCTCGAGGCGCTCCGGCCATTTAAACGCTGCCACTGAAAGATCGCGCATGTAGCCCGTCAATTGTTCCAAGGTCAGACTCTCGCCCGCATGCAACACCGCAAAGGCGGCAATCCTCTCACCCATCTGTTGATCTGCATAGCCTGCGACAGCAACCTCGGCAATCGCCGGGTGGCCGATGAGAATTTCATCCAATTCCTCTGGAGAAATATTCACCCCTCCGCGCAAAATCAGCGATTTACATCGACCCACAAAACGATAATATTGATCGTGATCGCCATCGATTTCAAACAGGTCGCCCGAGCGAAAATAACCATCGTCGCTAAACGCACTGGCGTTATCATCGGGCGCATCGTAATACCCATCAAACACCGTGGGGCCCTTGATCAGACACTCGCCAGCCCTACCCCGCTCGGTGATCTCTTCGCCGGAAACAATGTCGACCAGTTTAGTTTCTATGCGCGCCGCAATACGATTATCCCACGCCAAATCCGCACGGCCAAACCGCGGGAAAAAGCCCGCCCTATCGGTTGGATCAGGCACGTCGATCGGATTAGACAGTAAACTCATACCCTCGTTAGAACCAAAAATATTCACCACATCGATATCAAATTCGGATTTAAAGCCGGTGATCATCCCAGGACTCAATGGCGCGCTACCAGAGCCCACTATTTCTACCGAAGACAAGTCAAACTGTTGATTGATAATATCCTTATTACCGAGTAATTGACTCAGTACCGCCGGCGGAAAAATTGTGTACTGTACCGCCTCGTTCTGCAGTTGAGACATTAATAGATTGGCCTCAAACGGATGGTGCAAGACTAATTTCGCACCGATTTGCAACCAATAAAACAAAAATCCGCCAATCGCTGCCATATTGATAAATGGAAAAGGATTGAGCATGACCGCGCCGGGGCGCAGTTTTATCGCGTCTTGGCTGGCCAGCGTAGACGCGAGCCAGTGGTTGTGACTGCGCGGAACGCCTTTCGAACGACCGGTGGTTCCAGACGTCCAGCATATGGTAAAAATATCGTTGGCGTCGATCTCAAGCTGCTCTATATAACATTGGTATGCAGACTCTAGCGCTTCAGTGTCGAAGGTCTCAGCATCGAGGCGGTTAGACTCAACACCCTTAGCGTCAATACTCTTAGCGCCAATATCTCCTAAAGCCGAGAGCGCAGACGCATCAATCGTGACCGATTGGCAAAAGTCTCGGCCATCGATAATCAGCGTCTGGCAGCCCTCATCGAGGCAGTCTGATTGCGGCCCGGCAAAGCGCTCCCCTTTAAAACGTTGAAAGCCAATATAGGCCCGCGGCCGAATGAGCTTGTCGATCGTCTTCAATTCAAATTGACCATATTGCATGGCAACCGGACTGACGATTAAACCGAGGCGACTGGCTGCTAAATAAACCAAAACAATCTCAACAACATTTGGCATCTGAAGCAGCACTTTATCACCCTGTCTTAACCCGCTGGCGTACATCAAACAGCCAAGTTTGTCGGTCAGGGCGTCAATTTGCGCATAACTCAATCGATTGGGCTCGCCACCCACTAACGCTTGGCGATTGGGCGGATCGAGCAACGCTTCGCGATCGGCAAAGTCTCGTAGAGCCTTATCAAATAGCGAACGCAAAGTGGCTTTCCCCCACCATCCAAGGCGTTGATAATGTTCTATTGTGGTACTTGGAGAAGTTCTCACACCACTAGCATCCTGCTACTTTCATAAACATACTATATACCGATTATGCTAGAATTTGAAACGATTTTTACGACAATAAAACCATGAGTCAAAATACAGACAAGCAAATACATAGGGCCTCGTCAGTATGGACCGCGCTAGAGATAGTCGGCGACAAACCCACTCTTTTACTCCTCGAAAGCTACTGGTTGGGCATCCGCCGATTCTCAGATTTTTGTACCCAGACCGGCCTGTTAAAAACCGTCGTTAGCGACCGATTAAAGAAGTTAATCGCCGTCGGATGCCTACAAAAAAAAACCTATTCAACAAAGCCCCTACGCTATGAGTATCGTGGCACAGAAAAATTATTGGGCATGTATCCGCTGGCTTTAAGCATGCTTTATTGGGAGTATCAATGGGGACAACGACCGGAAAAAATCAACCTTCAACTAACCCATAAAAACTGCCGAAACATCTCTACTCCCATACCCAAATGCCTGGCATGTCGTGCCCCGCTGCACAGCCGCGACGTCGATTGGGTAATCGAGCGCGTAGAAATACAAGATGGAGTCAAACCATACAGCCGTCGCCGCAAGAGTAACCTAGTTTTAAAGCAGCGACAGATCGCCCTGTTCGACGAGATTGCCGACGTGATTGGCGACCGTTGGTCGGCGCTCATTATCCGCTGCTTGTTTACCCGCCTTAACAGTTTTCAAGCTATCCAACAGGACACCCAGATGGCAACTAACGTGTTGTCTGAGCGCCTACGCCTGCTGTTAGCCAAACAAATTATCGCTAAAACCAAACAACTAAGCAGCCGTCATATGCGCTATAAGCTGACACAAAAAGGCCAAGATATCTATCCGGTGATGTTGGCCTTGATGGAGTGGGGTAGTCGCTGGCCAACCGACCACCTAGACCCGACCATCAGCTTGGTTCATCGACCCTGTGGATGCCGACTAAAAATGCGCATAGCCTGTTCGGCTTGTGATCAAGAGTTACTGCCCAAGGAGGTCACGTTCACGCTCGACGGAACTAGCCTGTCGGATACCGAATCGGCGGGGTGATCGCCGTGGTTCACGGCTGGCTGATGGCTATGGTGGCTGGTAGTTCTAGTTGCTGAATGTTCTGATTTTTAAAGGCTTTGGTTACTAAAGGCTCTGATAGCTGGTGGCCCCTGTTGCTGGTGGCTCTAATAGCTCATCACGTTGACCGCTTAAACCACCCCGCCGTGGCGCACCAGCGAGCGCAAGCAGACCGGCCGCCCTCGATAAATATAGTCGATTCTAGGCCCGTTTATCCTTGACTAGCCCCTGTTCTTGCGCCCAGAGCCTCGAGCGTTGCATGCCATCATCAAAGGCCACTCGGGGCGTCCAACCGAGAATGCGCTCTGCCTTGGCGATACTGAACCAACTCTTGGTCGACAACTGCAAAACCGTGGCCGTCGATGCCTCGTTGATACCGCCGGTTAAATTGGCGATTTTGGTAGCCATGGCCGCCCCCGCCAGGGCCAACCCGGTCGGTACGGCCAGTGGGCCACGCTTATTTAACCAGCGGAAATGATGCGAAAAAAACTCCCGCGTAGTGATGTAGCCGCGACAGGACAAATTAAGCACCTCGCCCGCCGCCTCCGGCGTCGAGACCGCCAAACCAATGCCATGGATCAAATCATCGATAAAGATCGGTCGAAAAAAACCCTCTCCCTTAGCTGGCAATACGAACTGGCCTTTGGCAATCGCCTCCAAAGGTAACACGACCCAGGGACGACTGCCGGGACCATAAACATCGCCAGGACGGATAATCACCACCTCCATGTCACTTTTTACGGTCGTCGCCAATACCGCATGCTCGGCAGCCAGTTTGGTTAACACGTAACTGCCGCCGTCCGCATGCACCGGATGGTTCTCATCCAATTCGCCTGCGGCGCTATTTCCGTAGACCACAATCGATGAAATGTGCACAAAGCGCTCAACTTGGCAATCAGCCGCGCAGGCCACTAAATTCGCCGTCGCCGCCACGTTAACCGTCCACATATCCACGTCTGACATAGCATTGGAGACAATCGCTGCAGTGTGCACAAGCACATCACAATCGAGCAAAAGTTGCCGGAAAGTGTCTGGTTTGGCAATATCACCAGCGACGATATCGTCGCCGACGGCAACCAAATCGACGCCCACAACGGCCGCACCTTGTGCTCGGAAGTGGCGCATTAACGCACCACCAATAAAGCCATTGGCCCCAGTTATAAGAACTTTCGCTGGGATTTGGCTAGCTCCTTGAGCACTCATAGTAGACCCTCTTTGACAACGTTGTATGCGCCGATTTAGCGCATGTTTTTACGGTAAAAACGGCCTACCGCCGGCAACAATAATGCGTTTGGTAATACTGCGGCAACCCAACTGGTCACTCGATTAGCCAATCCAGGTACCCACATCGAGCGCCCTGCGAGGCACGCGTCGATGCCCTGCTGCGCAACCTCGCGCGCCGGTTGCAGCAATATCGACGGTATCGACAAACGAGCACCCTGATCAGGATTATCCATCATTTTTGTGGCGGTAAAACCGGGGCAGAGTGCGGTCACGCTGACCCCTGAATTAACCGCCTTGAGTTCATTCGCCAGCGCCTGCGAAAATGCCAGTACGTAGGCTTTACTGGCGGCGTAAACGTTTTGGTTGGGTATTGGTGTTGCGGCGGCGAGAGACGACACGTTGAGTATATGACCACCGCCCCTGGCGCGCATGTCGTTGGCGTATAAATGGGTCAGCGACGTCAACGCGAGCATGTTTACCGACATCATTTGCTCCTGACGCTGGAGGTCGATATCGGTAAAAAATCCATTTTGCAATAAACCCGCGTTGTTAATCAAAAAATCGACGCGTAAATCGCGCTCTTGGGTGTTATCAAACAACTTTTGGGCTGCCTTCGGCAGACTCAAATCGCCGACAATCACTTCGCACCTAACCCCGTAATCAGCGCTTAATTGCCGGCTTGCTGTGTCGAGTAACTGCTGCCTGCGCGCCACCAAGATCAAATCGTAGCCGCGCTCGGCCAATATTTTGCAGAACTCTAGACCTATTCCGTCAGACGCTCCGGTAACCAGTGCTTGCGGCATATTGTTGTCCTATTTTGCGTGCCGATAATCGACAAAAATGGGCGATGACCAAGCCCGCTGATTATGCACCGCATGACAATCGTCGTCGGCATCAGTGCGATAGTCACCAAAGCACATGTCGGTGCCGACCGCCTTGCCGTCTGGGTCGTAATGAGTGCGTAAATTGGCGCCGTTGATAGTCGCAATAGGTTCCTCCATGGCCCGCACATAGTAAAGTGCATCTCGCCCCTCAGCGACGAAATCCGGATCTTCAAATTCAACCTTGCAGCCCAGTGGCGAGGGTTCACAGTCGAACACTTTCCAAGGATCTTTAATCAACCCGCCGATGTCCTCATCCGTGGATGCCTGCGGGCGGATTTTAACCACTTCGACGCGCGCAATGTGGTAGCGCTCATCCGACGGATGGTAGCACTCGCCGAGCGACATTTTTTCAAGGTGCCGCTTCTCCAGAGCGTCGACAACATAATCGGGACATCCGGGCAGTTGCTTCAATGAACCGATCGCCTCAACCTGAAAGCGCGGCGTGGTGTTACTTTTGACGACGCTACCCATAGGCACGGTTGCGTTCGTCTGCTGCAAGTCAAACCACAGTAAGATGCGATGACCACTAGTACCGTAGACCTCGCGTCGCTGCATCGCGTCCCAAATCGCCTCGCGATTACGTCCCTGCGAGTGCACGGCGGCAATACCACCAACGTTTAAGAACGACGTGGTGCGCTCAAACTCAGAGGCAAAAATCTTCGCGCTCGCCGGGTCTATTTGGTCTGCGCTCAGCGACTGAGTGCCATACTCGCTGACTACCGCGGACGATGCAAAAACATCGCGCCAAAACTCACTGCGCACACCGGTTGCATCCGACGTATTTAAGCGCTGAAGCTGCTTAAAACCGTTTCCTGCGCGGGCCGAATGGGTATCGGTCGAGCCGATGAAACCCCAACGATAACCCAGTGGATTGTCTGGATCATCGAGATTTCGTACCGCCAATCCTGCCTGCACCGATTTTTGCGGTCGGTAATTGAACGCTGGCAAATATATATCGCGGGCCTGACCGGCGTCCAACCACTCCTCCGCGACATGACCGGGCACGGTCATGAAGCCTTGAACACCATCCACTTGAACAAAATTATGCCTCGCTTGCGCCGCGCGAAGTTGACAATTTTTAGCGCTGTCGCCGTCCGCCAAACAGCGCTTGAGAATAATCTCGCCCGCCTGCCAACAACTCGGCAGGTAGTTGGCTTGCGGTGGCGGACACACCCAGTCGCCTGCAGCATTGCGCTTACGGGCAGAAAAATCTCGATATTGTTCAGAATTACCGTGACCGGAATAGACCTCAATCAGCTTGGTTTTATCGGCGTCGACGTTGTCCGCGGTCAGTTGGTGTATCCAGTTTGAGTTGGGTGGACTGTAAAATCCCCAACTAGTCCCGTGGGGAACCACCATAGTTTCAAAACCCCACTCGTCGAGTTTAGCGAATAATTCTCCGGGTGTGGCAACCGCCTCAAAACATTCCACCGGAAGATCGGGGCTGGCAATCCCCGTCTCACAGGCCGGTACCGCGGCCATTTGCATCACCCAGTCGTTATAAGATGCGTAGTAATCACGGTGCCGTGGATCGAGCAACCCCAACAACCCCGACTGTCGCGCAGAACCTGAGCGCGCAGCCACAGTCGCCACGCCCATGCCGGTGGCAGCAATCGGACGCGCTGGTAACAGATCCGCTTGGTCATCCTTAAACAACACATTGTGGTGCCCGTAATGACCCTGCGCAGTAGCGCCGACCTGGGTCCACTCCCATCCGATAAAAGCTGCAATATCTGGATTCATAGGATCCCCCGCCATACGGTTGCAATGGCGGACCGATTCTATGCCATCGCGCCATTGGCTGGGGGTAAAGCTCTCAGCATGATCGGTCAAAAAGTAAAAATCTAACTGCGAGATAAAGCGCGCATAATCGCAGGCGTAAGCCGGTGGATACGCGCCGCTCGCGCCGTGCATCATCGGCAGGCTGTACATAAAAGCATCCGCCGAGTTAGTGGTATGAACATGGGTATCGCCAAACAGTATTTGCTTGTCTGCGCGCGTTGCATCGACCAAACGTTGGCGCACCACCGCTAATGGCAATCTATCCCCACTCACATCGCGAGCATCCAGGGGCGTGGCATCCCAGGCTTGCGTAGGATCCGGAAAATAACCGGGTAATACCCGGTATGCGATATCCGGAGCGGCACCCATAAAGAACACCAAACTGGCGATCACCAGCGCGACGATAACGAGTACAGTTCGTTGCAACACCCTAACTCCTTCTATTTTTATTATATTTGCGCCCGAGCTTCGGCCCCAGTGTAAATTAGACTGGGGTAAATCCATAGCTGCGCACAACGAACCAGTATACACCCACGCCACAGAGTAGCGCCGAACAGACGTCGGCGCTACTCTGTGGCGTGGCCAAATGCTCGGCCAAGCGCTTACCGACCACCCACAGCGCTACAATAACCATTAATTGCGCCAACTCTATCCCCAGATTAAATCCCAGTAGTGCCGACCATAAACGATCCGCAGGCACACCTATATCGATCAAGCCGGAGGCAAAGCCAAATCCGTGTACCAAGCCAAATGCGACACATAGCAGCGGTCGCAACCGCGCTGCGGTTCGAGGGTCACCGACTAGCGGTAGATAACTGCGGGTAAAAATTAGTAAACCGACGAGACTCAACAGCGATACCCTTGGCGGATAAAATTGCCCAATCGACAACACCATCATCGCCCCGAGAACAACCGTGATGACGAGACCAACGCCGCGCGTACCACCATTCCTAGCGGCAATATTTTCTGCGCATAACAGCGCAATACTAAACCCAATCAAGGCTTCGATGGCTGCTGCATCTGGGGCAATCCAACCCAATACGGCAAGGCTCAGGGTGACACTGTGCCCGAGGGTAAACCCGGACACCATCCATATGATCGCTGTTCGATTCGGCAGCAACAGTAACAAAGCAAACAGAAAAACAATGTGGTCAATACCGCCAAAAATATGCTCGATACCCAATCGCGTATACCGCATTAGCGCCTGCTGTACGGATCCCATCCAACCGTCGGCATTTAACTCAAGCGCCTGCTGCTGTCGTTGCTCGGTAAACAAATACTCGAGGGGAGCCTGTCCCGGTCTGAGAACCTGCGCATAATGAACGTGGCTCGACAAGCGCTCAAAAAAACTGCCTATCACTAAGGTCGTCGGCGCCGCCTGAAGAGAATGTTGGCACTCAAACACCGCGGAAATACGCAGATAAGCCGGCTTACTCGGCACAGACTGGAACTTTGTGTGCACCGCCAACGGGCAGTTTTCTTCATCTTGTTTTACTTTAATATAATCACTTAAATGATTGATTAGTGTATATTCCAGCGGCATAATCTCGGACTCTTTAAGCCGAGTCACCTCTCGCGCAGGAATGGTATACAGCATCTGCAGATACCGATCATCGATAGTCCAAGAAGAAAATGATTGGCTGCGGTTGTGTGCCTCCGCGATACCAATATGCAGCATTGAGATTGCCACCAAAAGAAAATACCACCGCCTCATGGGTCAACCCCATAAACAATATCGGCACTTTCACGCAGGGCTGCCACGTAACTGCTGGTAGCGACCTGAAAGCCGCCATCGCCGTCAGCCCGATTTTGCATGTCTAACTGCGTAACCAACGACTGCAAAATGGCGCTACGCAGACGCGGGTTTAGGCGCTCTAAATTGTTTTGGGTAGCAAATTGAACTAGCAATTCTGCTTCGATAAGCCGCTGCATAACAAGCTGCCGGTCGGCCAATTTCATCGGCTCACGTCGGTCTTTGGAGACTAGCGCTAAGGCCCGTTGATAGTTCACACGCGTAATTTCAGAGCCGTTAACCTCGGCCGCATACCCCTCATCCCACGCCGGTGCGAACCGCCATTGCTCGGCGTCGATCAACCCCAATAGAGCGCCGAGCAACGAACTCAGCGCGAGCCACCCAAGTGCCGACAATTGATGACGTTTAGGTGCATGCATCAGTGTCTTTCGAGATCGCCAAGCTGGCTATTAATTTGCGCCCGACGCCACAGCGTATCAAGTTTAGTTTCCAGCGCCAGCCGCCGACCACGGCGCGAATATTCGCCGGCTACTCGTTCGCGGAGAATCTCAAAATTGTCTGCATCTGGCGCGCGAGTCTCGATATCGGTCACCTGAAAAAAATAACTCCCCTCGGAACGCACCATTGCTCGACTGACCTCAAACTCGTCGAGCGCTAGCACCCGACGGGCGAACGCGCCACCGAGTATTCGATGGTGTTGGCCCGCAGTTAAGGGACTGCGTGGTGCCAAATATTGGTGCTCCAACGTCGCGACGATCGATGCCAGAGTGCGCCCCTCAGCCAGCAACGCCTCGACCACTGACACATCGACCTCGGGATCCAAGCGCACCGCGTCCACAGCAATTTTAATCGGCGCTTCGAAGATTGATCGATGTGTCCGATAAAAAGCCAATAATTGTTGCTCAGTGATCGGTTGGCGCCGAAACTCATTCACCACCTGCTCGATCGCCACGGCGACCATGATCTTGCGCAGACCGGGATCGGTGGTCGCCAACTGAAGGCTTTCGGCACGCTGCAGCAACAGTTCTTCATCGATCAGTAATTCGACAATCGAGCGCTGCTGCGCCGACGTCAAAGCTAAATAGGCTGCACCCCAAAGCCGCTGCGCCCGATTTTCAGCCAAGTCGTTGGTGATCGGCTGGTCATTAACTCGCACAACAATGGCACCGGCATCACCCAATTGAGCCGATAGTTGTTGGTTAATATTGGCGCCAAATAGCGCCAGTAACAGGCCAAAACAGGCGAGCAGGCCACGAGTGATCGGTAGACTGCGCGATGAACCTCGGTGTGCGTGCATTGGATTATTCCCTAAAATGTGGCGACGATTCAGCGCCGCTATGGGTTTAATTTGTGAACTGCGCTGCGCACTTTCTGAAGCGCCCGCCGCCTATTATGGCAACAAAAACGCCGCTTGACTGCTGCGCACTAGGGTTGCCAACTATCGCCAGCAATACCATCCGATTCACCGTTGAATCATGGACCCAACAGGCGAAATTAAGCGCCATCAACCGGCGATCGCACCAGCGTAAATAACCGGACGTACATAGATCCACAAGGGCGCATTTGATCCCCGTTTACGCTGCTATTAGGTCGGCCAACAACGCTCTCCTTTTGATTTTTATCTACAGCCAAACAGACTAATTACTCAGCTAGAGCATTACTCCTGGGCAATTGATGAAGCGCATTTTTTAACGGTAATACGCATCCAACACTCAACGCCAGCCCCAACGACAAGCGCTTCTGTCAGGTCAAAAAACCGTCTGACCATCAAGAAAACTGCTTATCCCCGGCCCGATGACCATCATTGCGGAACAAACGACGGATCGGCAATGCCCGTCACATCGGTCTGAAAAACTAACAGATTACCCGCCTCGGGCTGCGCAGCGCAAGCTTCAGAACTCATCCCCTGACGCGCACTGGTGACAAAAAGCACATCCAAATTCGGTCCCCCAAAAGCGACGCAACTGGGTTGACTCATCGGCAACAGTAAAATGAAATCAACCTCTCCATCTGGCGTGTAACGAACAATGCGACTCGCGCCCCACTGGGCACTCCAGAGATAGCCTTGCGAATCGACCGTGGCGCCATCGGGAAAACAACCATCTTCGGTTGTCACCCAGAGCTTGCGGTTGTCTAGGGTGGCGTTCTGCGGATCAAAATCGTAACGATAAATACATCGAGTCGGCGAGTCCGTGTGGTACATGATTGTCGAGTCGGGGCTCCAGCAAAGACCATTGGATATCGTCAGCCCCGACAGCTTGCGGCTCATCGTCAACCGCTGATCGAGGCAGTAGAGCGCGCCGCCGCCCGGTTCGCCACTCTCGACCATGCTGCCGGCCCAGAAACGGCCGTGCCGATCGGCACGGCCATCATTTAAACGAAGACCACTGCCGGCCTCTGTCACCCGTTGCAGCCACCGTAACTTTGCGCTGACTGGATTAAAATAGGCGAAGCCACTGGCAAAAGCGCAGATAAGATCGTCGCTACTGGCCACCAGAGCAAACGAGCCAAGGCGCTCGGGTGTCGCCCAATGCGCCAGCCGCCGATCGCACCAATCATAACGATAGAGCGTCATACCATCGATATCGGTCCACCATGCGGCACCGGCATCGGAGTCCCAAATGACCCCCTCGCCCAATTGATTTTTGACCTCAAGGGTGTCGATTAATGTCGCTGTAAGCATGTTCTCAGCTCTATTTGTTACGCGACCGCAGTGCGCGAGTAAAGGTCAGCGCGGCACGATGCACACGCTCGACGTCGCCACCCATGGGGTAGATGTCGGAGCCTATTCCGAGCCCGTCGACACCAGCACCTAACCAGTCGTCTACCGAATTGGCATCGATCCCGCCCACCGCGACAATCTTGCAATCGGGCGGAAGTACCGCGCGCGCACTAGCCACGTGTTGCGGGCCATAGGTGATCGCTGGAAACAACTTTAAGTAGCGCGCACCAGCTTGGTAGCCGACCAGCGCTTCACTGACCGTGCCCCAGCCCGGCATCGGCGTCATGCCCATCGCAAGACTACACTTTATGACCGCCACATCGGTGTTCGGACTGACCGCAATTTCACCACCCGCCGCCGCAACACCAAGCACGTCATCCACGGTCAATACGGTGCCAGCACCAATCACGCACCGATCCCCCAGAGCGAGGCTTAATTTTTTAATACTCGCCAGCGGCTCCGGGGAGTTGAGTGGCACCTCAATAATGCAGATACCCGCGGTATAAAGCGCCTCACCAATCGCCACCGCCTGCTCGGGATACACGCCTCGTAAAATCGCCACCAGCGGCATGTGCCTAAAGCATGTTTCAAACTTGTCTGTCATTGTCATCCGTCCGCGTAGAGCGATTGATAAATCAGCCGATAACCCGACATCGCGATCTGCGTCGCATCACAGAGTTCTGCGACGACACCGAGCGCACCCATTGCGCGTTGGTAGCGATCACTGAGCGGCGCATCGCCGATAACATCGACCACCGAAATCGGCCCTGTGTACCTCTCCATGGCGCCGAGCGAGCCGATAATGTCCGAGCCAATCAGTAATCCAGATAGATAACAAGAAGCATCAAGCGCCGACAATTGCCCCTCTACCTGGCCACTGCGAACGCTAAATAACGCCTGTAGGAGTTGTCCGGGGCCGAGTTTTTTGGCGATCTCAACGCCCTGCAAAAAAACCTCGCTTGAGAATGCCGAGCCCGCGGCGCTGGTTATCAGTACGCTATGCTCTTGCAGTAAAGAATAGACCTCACCGGTAACAGAGGTAATAAACGTTTCAATTGTATCGCCTTTTATCAGCGCCCATTTATTGTGGGTTCCAGGCAGGGCAACCACCCGCGTGACATCTGAAGCCCCAACGGCGGCCATCCATCCCAACAGTTGCAACTCTTCGCCGCGCATCAAATCAATGCTACCGAAAGGGTTTTGCGCGCGCAGTCCATGAATTAACGAAAACTCTAAGTCGCGGCTACGGAACGCTGTCCGGCCTGCGATAATTTGCTCTGGGCGAACCGGACAATCGATATAGGGGCTGCGTTTCCAACCGACATTAGAGCCTACCATGCCCGACAAAATCACCGGCATAACGCCGTATTCTTCGATCCAGGCAGCCACCAGATCGAAAAATATCCGTTCAAAATCATCGCCAATTTGGCCCACGCCCGGCCCCATTTGTGTGGCTAGCAGATGTATCGGTTTCACCCCCTGAACGCGGCAGAGATAAAGGCGCAAGTGGGTCGTTCCCCAATCACCAGCAATAAAGAGCGAATCAGGCGTCAAACTAGGTTCTTCCAGCATCGATCACAAACCCCTGACCGGTAATCATGCGACTATCGTCGGCG
>DDJS01000038.1:0-1120 GCA_002339165.1 Cellvibrionales bacterium UBA2618
TTTTTCCTTAGTTTTTGTTAAAAAAATAAAACGATCAATTCTCTGTGCATAAAAGCTTCACTATTGTCTTTCAAAAAACTGCAGTCTGCAGAGTTATATTATGATCTAAAATGCCAGCTTCAAGCACCCACAGCCAAAATCTGTTAACGATCGATAGAAGCGCCATTTATCCCACCATTCGTTTCACTGCGCGGCTGTGTTGATCGATAAAATGATGCGTTAGAACGCCCAATATGTGGCCCCCTAAAACAATGTAAAGTAGGTAGGGCAACAGATATTTGTGCAATGCTCCCCAGATAATGTAAGCGTCACTCGGCGTCCACAACGGGGGAAGTTCCCAGATGAAAAAATAGGTGGGGTACCCGTGGTAACTGGTCATCATAAAACCTGTTACCGGCATACATAGCAACATCAAGTAGAGCGCTGTATGCGCAGCGCCGGCGAGCTTTCGCTCTAGCGACGTCAGCGCTGGATCGAGACTCGGGGGCTGCGACACCCGGTTCCATGCCAATCTGATAAGCAGTAACAAAAAGATGACAACACCCAGCGTTTTGTGAACTACATAGTATGCATTTCGATAGCCATGATCCTCCGGAATCATCGAAGAAAAAATACCCGCAGGGATCAGCGCAAGGAAAAATAACGCGGTAGCCCAGTGCAGCACCCGCGATACCCGCCCGTATTGATGCTGCTCGTTGGTAGCGGCTAAAACAACAATTTCTTCGCTGTTACTAGCAGCCTGACGCTTTGCCGCCAACAACAGCAGTAACCCAGCCAACAATGCAACGCAGGCTTGCAGCCAAAGCAGCATGGGTTTGGCTGAATCCAATGGTGTTTGATTGGCCTTTGGATCCTGTAAAACACCCGAGTATGTAACAAAACTGAAAAACCATACGGTCACTGCAAGGCACCCCAGCGCGGCGAGGACGGTGCCAAAAACTCGGACTTTAGGGGCGCTGTAATTTAATGCCCACGCAGTTACAAATGAGACAATCACTATACATAGAGCACTCCAGCTATCCACATCACCAGCGATTCGGAGCGATTGCTCATAGGCGTCTGTCGCCGGCGCAAGCTCGCCATCCCCATAAATAAGCGAGGCCAAGCCCAACATCAAAAG
>DDJS01000038.1:1429-3131 GCA_002339165.1 Cellvibrionales bacterium UBA2618
AAGCCCAACATCAAAAGGCCAACAGACATTATCAGAAGATGGCGCATTGACAAATTGACCTCTTAACACATTGGTAACGACAGAGTCCGCTAGGCCCCACACAACACTCTCTTTTTCTCCAACAGTCGGGTGATATGAACGGCAGCAGGTTTAAAACAGTGTGCCAGTACCGGAGCATCGATCGTTTACAAGAGCGCCAAAGCGCTATTATTCAGGTATTATATAATCTGATAAACCGCGTAAATCGAATAAAACTATTGCCTAAAAGACAATGATTTAATCGGCCGTTGAGGGACACTTTGGATCAATTAAAAGCACTCCGCTACTTCGCCAAAGTCGCAGAAACAGGTAGTTTTACCCGCGCCGCGGCATTTTTTAGCGTGCCGCCCTCGTCCTTGTCGAGACGTATAGCCGATTTGGAAAAAAATCTTGGTGCGACACTGTTGACCCGCAGCACGCGATCCGTCCGGCTAACCGAAATTGGCCAGGTGTATTTTCAACGAACGCAGGAAAGTCTGGATCAGTTGGAGCAAAACGACGAAGCGGTCCGCGCCTACCAGACCAAGCCGCAGGGGCGAATAAGCATTAGCGCGATGACCGCCTTTGCCGAACACATGGTATTGCCATTGCTCGATGAATTTCAAGATCACTACCCAGATATTCTCCTAGACCTAAGTCTAACCGACGAACTAACCACGCTCGGTCGAGATCAAGTCGATATCGCCATACGAGGTGGCTACCCGCCCAATGAGCGAGTGCAAGCGATCCGACTAATGGGTAACGAATTTATTCCGGTGGCCTCGCGGGATTATTTAAAAATCAATGGCACGCCCAAAAGCGTGTTCGAATTGAAAGACCACAAAGCACTGTTTTATCGCACCCCCAACGGCCGAGCACCTTGGATTTGCGAGGTCGACGGCGAGTGGCAGGACGTATCGGGTATTCCAGTGGCGGTATCCAATAGCAGTCAATGGCTCGGCAACCTAGTTCGCAAGGGGCTTGGCATCACCATGGCACCTCGCTGGTTACTCGCAGATCAAATCGACAGCGGTGAACTGCAAGAGCTATTTTTCAACCCGATTTTGCGCACCAGCCAAAACGCTGATCCGAGTATTTATCTACTCTACCAAAAACAGCGTTATCAGGTGCCCAAGGTTAAGGTTAGCGTGGATTTTTTCACCCAGCGATTGCAAGTAACCCAGACATCCAGGAGGTAAACAAAAAGTAATTTCAAAACGTTGGCGGCCATCTAGTACCACACTGCATGCTATGAGAAGACCCCCTTGCGTGACCTGCCCTTTGTGCGCGGGTAACCAAAAGCAGGCAGTATTTGGCCAAGCGAAACCGAATGTCACGAGCGCCCACTTCGCAGCGCAATCGATCATACGGGTCTCGCTTATTCAGTATCGACGTCGAGACCTTTAATCCTGCAAGGCACCACGATCCTTGCATTAACGGCAATCACAAGATTTTCAGACCGTCGGTTACCGTGCCGGTGACAAGGGCTTAAACTGAGATAACAAACGGAACGTTGACCCGAGAGTTGATTGAGTCTGTGTGGGTGAAGTTTGGAAAGGTGTTGATCTCGATGAGTCGCAGCCCACCGGTGTTGTCCAATAGCACATCGAGCCCTAGGGCCGCGTAATGCGCTTCGCTTGAAGCGCTCAAAACATCCGCCAAAACCGGTTTGAGTTGGCACCCC
>DDJS01000014.1 GCA_002339165.1 Cellvibrionales bacterium UBA2618
ATGATCGCCTATGCTCGTGCCTCGCCGAGTATCAGCACGCCGCCGAGCACTATCAATAACGGGTTAGATCACCGCCAAACCACTGATAACAAGGGGTCTCACGCGGTCGCCCATCAACATCGCCTCGGCATTGGATGCATTGCCATCCACCGCGCGCTTGGCGACACCTTGGCAGATCGCGGCGATACGAAAAAAGCTAAACGCCATATAAAAATTCCAATTATCGATGGTGCCTATACCCATGCGCTCCGAGTAAGCAGCCACATAGGCCTCCTCAGACGGAATCCCAATAGCCGCGACATCAACGCCAAGCAACCCAGACGACGAACCCTTGGCTGTCTCCGCAGGCAACCGCATACCCATACACTGATAGGCCAGATCTGCGTAGGGATGACCGAGGGTCGATAATTCCCAGTCGAGTACCGCGCGCACTTTATGGTTATCTGGGCTAAACATCAGGTTGTCCAAGCGATAGTCGCCGTGTACTAGAGCAATTTTGCCGTCGTCCTCGGGCACATTATTCCCCAACCATGCGATCAATTCATTCATTTCCGGAATCGGCGTCAACACCGACGCTTCGTATTGGCTTGACCAGCGGTCGTATTGACGCTGGAAATAATTTCCTGGTCGACCGAAACTCAGCAGGCCAGCGGTCTCCAGATCGACCGAGTGGATGGCCGCCAAAACACGATTCATCTCATCATAGCAGCGCGTCCTCTGGGCATTACTGTCGAGTGTATCGAGCGCCGAATCCCAGTGAATATTGCCCTCGCAAAATTCCATTAGATAAAACATCGAACCCATTACTTCTCTGTCCTCGCAGAGATGATAGACGCCAGCGACCGGCACTGGCGTATCTGCGAGAGCACTCAGAACTCGATATTCACGATCGACCGCATGGGCTGACTTGAGCAACTTGCCGGGCGGTTGACTGCGCAGCACATAATCACCCGAAACCGCTTCTATCTTAAATGTTGGATTAGACTGGCCCCCAGCGAATTTACTCGCCACCAACGGGCCTTTAAATCCATCGATGTGACTTTGCAAATAGCTCGACAGACGTTTTTCATCGATTGTATCAACGTTAGATTTAGACAATTTTCAATCCTTTCAGTTTGACCTCAATGGCGTCTGGAATCGCAATGGGTTGACTTGATGTTGGCAGTTCCACCATTAGCCAAGAGCCGCCATTAAAACAACGGATGTTACAACACTCCCCCCCGCTTGCCCAGTTGGCAACAACGCTTGGCAGTACCGCTACAACCGCCAAAACGATTATCCGCGCGTCGCCTGTTGCTAATGGCCTGACCTTGCGACTACATGATCCCATCCTAAGCTGTATTCACAGAGAATCGGCCCGCCTCGGAAGCGCGGCCAACCATGGCCCCAATGCGCGTGATAATATTGAGCAATATTGAAGTAACCGCTCAACCCTTTTAGCCAGGCCGGCGATTTAATCTCAGCGACCCAGACTTACGCGCAATTCGCAGGCACAGCGTGACCCTCATGCGACGTCCGAGACACTGCTGGTAGGCGGGGCATTAAGCGGATAGTCTATCGCCCAAGGCAAACACCCTTTGCTATTGAGCGGCTATGGCTCGCTCGAACTCCGGTGTCCGATCCAGTAACTGTCCTTGAGGGTTTTCTTATAGAGTTTGCCGGTCGGTAAGCGCGGTAACTGATCCACAAAATCGATCGAGCGCGGGCATTTATGGCGCGATAAATGCTGATAACAATATGCCATCAGTTCAGATTCTAATCCGGCTTCCTCGGAAAACTCGGGCATTACCTGAACGACCGCCTTGACCTCCTCACCCAAGTCCTCGTTCGGCACACCGAACACCGCTGCATCGCATACTTTTGCATGCACGATCAATAGATTTTCGGTTTCTTGGGGGTAGATATTGACCCCCCCAGATATAATCATAAAGCTCGACCTGTCGGTCAGATACAAATAGCCATTTGACAGGTAACCGATATCGCCAACTGTACTCATAGCGCCATCGTCCGACATCGCTTCGCGGGTTTTTTCGGGGTTGTTAAAATAACTGAATGGATTGGCGGTTTCAAACCATATTTCACCGGCTTTTCCGGCTGGGTTTGCGTCGCCATTGGCGTCGAGAATATGTAGCTTACCGAGCACTACCTTGCCGACGCTGCCCCTGTTTTGGAGCCATTCGTGGCTGTCCAAGGTAGCAAATCCCAAACCTTCAGTAGCACCGTAATACTCGTGAATAATCGGCCCCCACCAATCGATCATGGCCTGCTTGACCGGCACCGGACAAGGTGCCGCAGCGTGCATAACTACTTTTAACGAGGACAAATCTGTCGATTTTTTAAGCCCCTCGGATAGTTTTAAAAGCCGGCTGAACATGGTTGGCACCAACTGTGTGTGCGTGATTCCATACTTGCCGATCAATGACAGGTACTGTTGCGGATCAAAGCGCTCCATAATTACGCAAGTACCGCCCTGACGAATAGTCAATCCGACCGCCATCTGCGGCGCCGAGTGATACAACGGCGCCGGCGACAGATACACCATGTCTGGTCGGTACAACCAAATTTCGGTCAGAAAAGTTGCCAAAGATAAAGGTTGACTCGGCGATACGGCATCTAAAGGGCGCAGCACGCCCTTCGGTTGCCCGGTGGTTCCCGATGAATATAGCATCGGTGTACCGAGGTATTCGTCGGCAATCGGAGTGGTTGGATAACCGGCGAGAGTTTGTTCGTAAGACAGATACTTACCGCTGGATGAGCGCATACCAACCACCAGACAACAGCTAACAGCGGGGCAGTGTTTTAGAGCGTGTTCGGCTACAGCCAACTTTTCTAACGAGGTAATCAAAACCTTCGACTCGCTGTTGTTGATTATGTAGGCCAATTCGTCGGGCTTTAAATAGGAATTAACGCAAGTAAAATACAGACCTGATCGCTCACCTGCACCGCAGCAAAGCAGGTAATCGCTGTTGTTTTCCATAAAAATCGCGTAATGGTCGAGCCGCTGCAAGCCGTTATCACGTAAAAAATGTGCGAGTTGATTGGTCTGTTGATCAAATGCTCGATAGCTGACCACTTCACCACTGTTGGCCATGATGATCGCCGGCCGTTCGGGATTGCTTCTCGCGTAGTCGCCCACGTACATATTGCCCACTCCAACAAATCAAAATAAAGCGATCAGGGCAGCAGGTTTTTTATCTCTCCTCATTGCGCTACCGCCAATCACCCGCAGTGTCGATTACCTATTCTTTACAGCGGACACACAAACCTAAAGCTACCCAACAAAAAGATACTTGCCCCGCTGCACTATCCAGTCTAGTCCATTAGTGGTTTGTTAGAGAGTCAGGCCAAACGCTATGTACCATCATTATGGAATTTAGGGCTGAGTCATTTGCATTCCGGGCATGGCATCAAAATAATCCATTTCAACTTTTCGATGGGCAATTTTCCACACGCCATCACGGCGCTCAAATTGATCGATGTAGGTAGCGCCAACCATCTGCACCACATCTTCCTGGTTGGCACCCATGCAGTCGACGTTACAGATACCGCTGGCATGATCAGCGTCACTAAAGGTGATGCATAAATTAGTCGTCAGATGATGAGATTCACGCCACACCGGATAAAGGATGTCATAAACCGCTTCGCGTATTCCCTCGTGACCATGAAAACTGCCGAACATCGGGCCAATGTCCCAGACCGCATCGGGGTGCCAAATACCGATAAAACAATCCCAATTTCGACGGTCGAAACCGTGACAATAATTGGATACTAAATCTCGGCAGGCGCTGCGGCTCTCGACTTCATCAATACGCCGTGCAAGCGCTTCAAAGCTAGATTTGTTCTCTGACATCTGCATCCCCTAATGGTCTGTGGTTTATGCTAAATTTATACTTTTTTTGCAGCGTGCGCTCGATTGGCGGCAATGTAACCGTAGGTCATAGACAGTCCGAGCGGACATCCAGCACCCCAGTAGGCTTCTTTTGACGGGCTGGCGATACAGTTACCGGCTCCGTAGAGACCCTCAACCGGCACATCGAACGCGTTCATAATCTGCGCATGCTGATTAACAACCGGCCCACCATTGGTGTCGAGCGTCCCAGACGTCAAAATAATCGCGTACAGCGGCCCGCTGGTGTCGAGTGGATGTAGCACCAAATTGGGATAGGGGTTGGCTGGCCAATCAGTGTCTTGGCGCATTGGCGAAAACGCCCCATGCCAAGCCGTGTCGTTGTCCGATGCGCCGCGAGAAAAATCTGAGTCTCTGCCCTCGACAGCGTTGCTATTAAACCGCTTAATCGTCTCCCCCAACGCCGCTTCAAAGCCGCCATCCAAGACCACCCCGCCGGTATCACCACTGATAGCCGCCAAGCGTTCAGTCAACTTACCCGACAGTTCTGCCACACCGGCGCCACTCACGGTGTAGGCATCGCTACCGGGCGTCACTGGTATTGGGAAATTACCGGCAAACGCCTCCGCGGTTCGCTGGTCATAAACCATAAACATCAGATGGTTAGTAAACTCTGCTTTACCGGGGTCATAGACGCCGTGGATTTCAGAGCGGTCGTTATAATTACGCTTTTCGTTGACTACCCTGCGACCATATTTATTCACTTGCAGCATGGAATCTCCCGGCACGTAAAATACACCCGCCGGCACTGCTCGGGTTGCGGTCGCCTGCTCGAAGGGGAGCTGCATTCTCCAGGCGCCGGACATGTTACCCATCTTGGCGCCCACGTCGCTGGCTATCTTCAAAAAGTCACCGGTCGATACCGGCATAGCGCAAGAACCATCCACCGCCACGCGCTGAAAATCGGCCACATATGCGGTGTTGTGGGAGTAGCCACCAGAGGCAAAAATAACCCCCTTGTTAGCCTTGATCGCGACCTCCTGATCACCATGCTTGGCTATCAAGCCGATCACCCTGCCACTGTCGTCGGTCACCAACCGATCGGCGGCATGTTTTAACAGCACCGGCACACCCATCTTCTTTAATGCTCGATCCATTTGGCCCATCAATTCGATACCCTGACCGATGTTGCCATCGGCATCGACTACGCCCACGGCGCGCCCTTGAGCCACCTTGTTTTCTTTTACATTGTCTAGGTAATCGGGCGTGGGCCGGTCGAGAGCCCACATGCGCCACTCGACGGCGTCGAGCACGCCGAGTTTAATCAATCGATCTAGAGCCACCGAGGCATTGTCGTAAAAGGCCTCGAGCAGTGCGTATTCCGACGCTCGCAGACCCAGATTTTCCGCATCCGGATGGTAATCGCGTGGGAATGAAAAGCGCGCCAGATATCGTAGGCAATCATCTTTATTGTCACTGATACCCTGATTTCGGAGGAATACGCTATTGGGGACCCAGATAACCCCTGCAGTTTTCGACGAAGTGCCGCCAAAAAAACCCGCTTTTTCGACGATTATAACCTCGTCACCATTGTCTTTGGCAACCGCAGCAGCGGTTGCTCCACCGATACCACTGCCAACGGTGATGATGTCTGTCACCTTGTCCCATTTGATAGCATCAGAAGAACCGCCACCACCACAAGCTGTCTGAGTTGCCATCACACCAAGCGCCGCCATCCCGCCTGCACCGGTAATCACTTTTCGTCGTGTTATCCCATCAGTTTTGATCGCCATGGTCCCTCCAAATATTGTATTTTTAAGCGCGCGTCGAAGGCGCGCTTTACCGTCAAATCAAACGCTGACATTGCCACAAAGTTAAACTAAATTCAAGAATCTTGGTAACGTATTGAACACGCACCATCAGCGCTCGAATCAGCGCAAGCAAATAGTCGGCACAGCCGCATTGTGGCGTTACTAGGTTCCCTTTGTCACGGATAAAAAATCATGGAAGCGAGCGCTGCCCCAGTGCGTAAAAGCACCTTAGGGGACGAAACGCCCGCTTTAATGGCCAACTAATCGATAACTTTAATCGTAACTCGCCATCACTTCAAAACCAACAACTCGAGGCTCGCGGGTTCCCGCATAGGACCAAAGCGGTTGTACATCGTACCCATGGGTATAACCGTCCTCGTCGGTCAAGTTGCGGCCAAACAGGCTGAACGTCAACGTATCGACGCGATAATTAACCGACATATCAACAATGGTCTGCGCACCATTTGAAAGCTCAGTCGTGTTTTCGTTATCGATAAAGTGTTTACCCAAATAGCGCACTGAACCCCTCACCCAGGCTTCGCCGCCGCCAAGGTCCCAGCTGTACGTTGCATCTACGTTCATCGTCACGTCAGGTGCTCGGCGAAAATCCCTGTCGCTTAAATCGACCGAGTTGCCGTCGCTACCGGTATATTTAAAAGAGTCGTACTCAGCATCGAGCAAACCAACGTTGGCACGGACATACAATGCATCCGACACTTGCGCCTGCAACTCAACTTCAAGACCTGTGATAGTTGCTTCCGCAGCATTCACAACCACGGTTTTTTGCCCTGTCGCGCCACCGGAATTAGGTAATTTAAGCTCTTCCTGTTTTTCGTCAAACTTCATTAAAAACGCACTCGCGTTCAAGCGCACGCGATTATCCAGCCACTCAGATTTAATACCGAATTCGACATTGTCCACTGTCTCTGGATCGTAGGGCTGCGTGGCCTCCTCTAAACCACCGCCGACGCGACCATTAAAGCCACCGCTACGGAATCCGCGAGATAGAGTACCAAAAACCATCATGTCCTCGGTGTACTGGTAACGGAGACCCAACTTGGGAGTAAATTTGTCCCATTCCGCCTTGGGGAAATTCGGGCTGGTATCGGCTTGACCACCGATTTGGCGAGAGATTTTTTCGTCCTCGGTATAACGACCACCGACGGTCACCGTCAGGCGATCGCTCAAATCGTAATCGGCCTCAAAAAATATTGCCGACGAATCAGTTTCCTGATTGGTGTATTGATAAATATCCAAAGCCAGCGTCGGTGGGTTAAAGCCAATCCAACTGCGCAACCAGATCTCGTACTCAGACGTCCAGGTAAAAATGCCAGCGACCAAATCGAAGCCATCACCACTATCATACGAGAAACGCAGTTCGTGACTTTCTTGCTCGTAGACCGCGGGGCGGCTAGTGCCATAAAGCATTGCATCGACACCGTCCCAGGTAGAGAGAATGCTCTCATCGGATTCCCATTGACCGTAGATGTAATCCAGCGTCATGTTGTCATTGATATCGTATGAGGCTCTGAGGCTGGTAGTCTGCGATTCAAAACTGGCTGAACAAGGCACTTTTGAAATTGTATCGATCGGCGTGATTGCAATACCTGGCAGCGGTAACCCATTGGCCGCGTTGAACGCAGCCGTCGCAATACCGTATTTATTTTCCGGTCCAAACGAACTGGGCTGATAACAAACGCCGGCAACCTTTCTGCGATCGCCCGTAATCGGTACATTTTGATTCGGCGCGCAGTCAAAAAATGAACCTGGCCCGCACAGTATATGACGACCTCCCGGTTGCGCCGTATTCAGCAGAGGAGGAGTATCTTGGGTTACGTCATCCTCATAATAACTCAGCTGCACTTCCAACGCGTCCGACGGCGTCCACAACAAACTACCGCCCATTGACTGATAGTCATTTTTACCGTCATCGCTACCCAAAGAGACATTGTGATAATACCCCTCACCCTGATCGCGCATAGCCGCTGTCAATTTCAATGCGACCGTATCAGAGATTCCAAAATTAACCACCGTGTCGAAATAGTTGGTATCAAAATCTTCCAGACCCGCGCGGATCTTTAGTCCGGTCTCGCCGGTCGGACGACTACGCGAGACAATAATCGCACCACCAATGGTGTTGCGGCCGAACATCGTGCCCTGAGGGCCGCGAGCGACCGATACACTTTCTAGATCGATACTGCGCAAGATGGAACCGGAGTTGGCGCCGATAAAGATATCATCCACCACCACGGCCACCGCCGGATCGAAGTTTTTCTCAACGTCAGCAACACCGATTCCGCGCAAAAAGATCGCCGCGTTGCCTCCCGGCCCCTGCGAAGTGTCATCAATAATGAGATTAGGAGCAACGTTGGCTAGTCCTTTGATGTCGCGAGCGAACTGTTGTTCTATCTCAGTTTGACTAAGTGCGCTTACCGCCAGCCCAACATCCTGTAAGTTTTCTTCGCGCTTGCGCGCCGTGACTACGATTTCTTCCAAACCCGCCACAGGCGCTTGCGCTGTGGCGGTCAAGACCCCCATCCCTGCCAACACCAAGGCCGTTTGCAACAATACAGAAATCAGTCTAACCATTATTTTTCCCCTTATAGGCACGCCAAGTGCTTTTTTGAATTAAATTAAAAAAGCACAGCAGATATGCTACTCGACTCTTTATATTGATCATAGTGTACTGTCGGACACAGATCGAGAAAAGTGATATTTTGAGTTTTTTAAAAAAAACAATAACCTCAAGCTACTAATTCGAAAAGTATATCTAGCCAAGCTTATATTGTCAGGCAAGGAAAGTTTTAATGTGGCACAGATCCAGCTAATTGCTTGCGCAGAACTCAGGCAATGATGACTAATTTTCAATATTTACAAATATTCCTCTAGAAATACCCAAGATGCCAAATAGTCGCTAGCCAATCGCCCTCATCACGACCATATTACGGAACCCATAGCAATAGCCGACAGCCATGAATAAAACTAGCGGATCCAGCGGGTTTATGCATCAACAGAGTTCAGGCTTCACCTTACTTGAGCTAATGGTGGTTATCGCCATTATTGGTATCTTGGTGGCAACCGCCCTGCCGAGGTATACCGACTACACCATACG
>DDJS01000115.1 GCA_002339165.1 Cellvibrionales bacterium UBA2618
GTCGACTCTAAAACGCATATCCTAGCATCAAAGACCACTGCCGACCGCGATCAAAGGCCTCGGCGTCACTGCCAAAATTCGGCTGGTAATCACCAAAAATAGCATACTTCTCGTCGGCGATGTTGTCGACCGCTGCCGTCACATTAAAACGCCCATCGGCGCTCTCCCAACGCGCGCTCAAGTTGACCACCGTATAATCGCCCTGATACAACGGATTATCCGACCAGGCCGGTGGCAGCGGCAAACCACTGGCATTGGTGTAAAGACCAGAACGCCACGTCCAATCAATCCGCGGCGACACAGTGCTGCCGCCAGCCAGATCATAGGTCTTTGTTACCGACAAATGAGCGTTCCAATCAGAGATAAAACCAAACGGCGAATCCACCGTGAGGCCGCCCGCAAGTGCGGCATCGGTCAACTGGTCATAGCCAGCATCGGTATAACCCGCCGCCAGATCGATAAACACGCTATTGGCACTCACGTAAGACACCTCTAATTCAAAACCCTCGATGGTCGCCTCGCCCGCATTGGTAATGTAGGGGCCGACGCGACTGGGCTCTGCTATCAGCAGTTGCAGGTCGGTATAGTCGCTCTTAAAGACGGCAAAATTGAGCCGGAGATTGTTATCCAACAACTCGGTTTTAACACCCACCTCAAAGGATTTGACATACTCGGGATCAAAGGTCGGCAAGCTTGGTTCTGGAGGGAAGATGCGCTGATTAAATCCGCCGACCTTAAAGCCCTCACTGTAGGTACCATAGACCATGGTTTGGTCATCGATGGTGTAAGCCAAGTTCAACATCGGCGTGGTTTCCGACATCTTATTGTTAACCGTTTCGTTTGGAACCACGCGAGATCCTATGGCGCAATTCTCCACCGCTCCATTTAAGTCATAGCAAGGATACGGCAAGGTACCGCCAAACGCCGCTGCCAGTGGCATCTCTTCGACGTATTGATCGGGTATGTAATCCCGGTCCTCCTTGGTATAGCGAAGACCCGCGGTAGCCGCTAATGCGTCCGTGACCTGCACGGTCACTTGTGCAAAAACCGCATCGCTCTGATAGTCAAAATAACCACCACTTTGAATCGAGGCCGGCGTAAAATCTACCGGATTCAAGTTCTCACCGTCTTCTGAAAAGGTATAAACACCCACAATCCAATCGACCCGATCGTCCATTGCACTGCCCGATAACTGCAGCTCTAGAGACGTCTGATCCTGAACAAAGGTATCGAAATAGTGCGTCACCGGATTAATTAAAAACGGCAAACCCGGCACCCACGGCTCGCCATCGGCCTGATGATAACCATCTCGGTCCGATGCAAAGCTGCCGTCCATCGAGCGGTAACCAGCGATCACCTTGGCCGTCATCTGATCGAGTTCCCACGCCAAGACAAGCGATACCGCATCATTTTGCATGTCGGAATAGTTCGGACCGGTGCCCAAATTAGTGTTGTCGCCAGTGACCGCGTTAGCCGAGTTGTAACAAGCAACGGGCGCGTTTGCTGATGAGCATGCGGCGTTGGTAAAGTCGGGGCCGGTGGGACCAAATCCAGCAAAAATATTGTTGGTGTAGGGAAAGTTCCCCGGGGGGCCAATCGCCAGTTGTACCGCGTTTAAATTGTCGGGAAATTCATCGACTCGGGTAATCACCATCGGCGGACCATTGGTGTAGTCATCGTAATAATCAAACGAAAGATCTGCCGTAAAGGTGTCAGACGCCTGCCAACGCAGGGCAACGCGCGCCATAACCGAATCCTGATTGCCGAGATCCTTACCATCAAAGGGCCGATGTACATAACCATCCTGCTCGAGCGTGCCGGCGCTCGCGCGTAAAAAAAGCGTCTCTGAAAGAGGCACATTGATCATCCCCCTCAGGTTCTGACGGCCGTCGCTGCCTATTTTGACATCCACTTTACCACTCAGAGTATCGTCGGGCTTTTTGGTCGTAAAACTGATCGCACCGCCGATTGTGTTGCGCCCAAATAAGGTGCCCTGAGGACCACGCAGCACCTCCACCTGTTCGATGTCGAGCATATCGAACACCGCGCCTGCCGAACGGCCAAGGTAAATTTCATCAATATAAATACCGACACCCGGGTCAATGGTTGGAATAAAGTCCCGCTGCCCAATACCGCGAATATACACCGCAGCGTTATTGCCGACGCCGCTGAACGTCGGGGTGTTTTGAAAGACTAAATTTGGCGTGACATCCTGCAGTCGCGTCACCCGGGTAAGACCCATCTCCTCCAGACGATCGCCCGACAACGCGGTAATGGAAATCGGCGAGTCCTGCAAACTCTCGGCCTTTTTACGCGCCGTCACCACGATCTCCTCAAGGTTGGAGGCCGATATCTGAGGCGTCAAAAACGCCAGTAGAATGCCAACTAACAACGACCCCCGACGACACGCATACATCGCCAAGCGCAAATTTGAAACTATTTTGGACATCAAACTGCCCAGCCTATTAATCATGTGATTATGCATAATAACGAATCTCCGCGAGTAGTAAACTTCACACTACCAGTGCATACCACAAGGGGCATAACGGCTATTCAAATCGTGCATGCGGCATTCATATTCTGCACCTAATGGCAGCGGCTCGATTAAATTTTAAAATTAGTCAAACGGCAACCACTATGCGACTAACAGTGGTCGGGGGTTTTGTCATCAACTCGAACATCGACAGCACCCGCAGGGTCGATGCCATGAACTAACTCAAAAATATTTAGCTGTCGACCCGTATCGACTAGGTTGAATTTCAACCTCCGCCCACCGTTGAGACCCATATATGCTGCCAACGCAGCAAATAGTGTTTGACAAAATAAACATTTGCCACTATAAATTAGAAAAATACTTTAAATATAAAATAAAGAATTTGGGGGGATTTGTATGAATTCATACCCAGTGGCGCTAGCCGACAATCAATTTAAACGATTTCGCACCGCCGATATCGATTATGCCCGAATGAAGGTGAGTGAGGTCTATTGCGAGCACCGCCTTTCATTAAAATGCGGGCAGTTAGATGCGTTCCACTACCATATGCCGTTTGATGGCATCTCGTTTAACTATATGGGATACGGCCCACAAAGCGACATAGAACCTGGCCTATTGGGCGATTTTTATTTAATCCAACTGCCGATTAAAGGCTCGGCTCGCATTCGTGCCGACAATCAAACCATCGAGTCGAGACCTGGAAAAGCCAGTGTGATCAATCCTAGCGTGTACACAAAAATGACCTGGAGTGACGGCTGCGAACAACTTATGCTGCAACTATCAAAACACAAGGTTGACGCTGTGCTGAGCAGTTGTCTGGGGCGCCCCGCAACTCAAGATCTGGTATTTTCTCCGTATATGGAAACGCGCAACCGCCAGCATGCGTCTTGGTGGAAACACGTGATGACGTTTATCAGTGACTACAATCAGCCTTATGGCTTTTACAAAACGCCCGAGATGATCGACAACGAGTTGACTAATATTGTCCGCGGCCTGCTGTACACGCTCGAGCATAATTACAGCGCGAGAATAAAGCTCGACAACCGTGCCGTGCTGCCCAAGTCGCTGCGATGCGCCATCGAATATATCAAGCAGCACGCCAGCGATAATCTCAGCATTGACGAGTTAGTGCGCATTACCGAGGTCAGCGAGCGCAGCCTGTTCAATAGCTTTAAGCAATGCCTCGACATGACCCCAATGCAATTTGTACAAAAGCACCGACTGGCAAGTGCCAGACTGCAATTACTCGACCCCGCTCAATCGCTGCATTTGAGCGTTACAGACATTGCCTTCAACAATGGTTTCAGTCAATTAGGTCGATTTTCGGCCCTTTACAAAAGCGTTTATGGGGAGCTCCCGTCGGCGACAAAAGCCAAGGTCATGGGCTAAAGAATCAACCCTGACACATCGTATAATCGCCATTGAGCCTTGGTTATTAGGGCTGTAAAAACAACCGCATGATCAGGGGGTTTTAAATTTCTAGCGCTCATAAATAGGGTTGGTATTGAGTTTCTGGCAACTGAAGTTTAGCTTCTTATGAAAAGGTTGCAAATCGTTCATTAAAAGCTTTCTAACCACAAACTGATTAGTATAAAAAATCATTTTTTATACGTTTAGGCGGTAAATATCATCTTTCAGAAACCTCTAACCTTGCAAGAGACACCATGACTCGCGGGGTTAGTCCTGTTGCTTTTGACAACACAACAGAGATCAACACCATTAGCTTCCGGCTCGGCACCGATAACGCTGATGTGCGTTCTAAATCGACGCTAAAAAGTCCATTAAAAAGTGACGATGACGCTTTTCTCATAGCTTTAGGTTGTTAAGCACAATTACAAACGTATGAATTAGCCAGTATCTGAGCGTGGCGCGAAGTCGCGCCGCACAACCGACCGCAGGCGTGATGACCGGCTCATCGCCAAATCTTGCCTGCGGCGCAGTCGAGCCCAAGCTAGAGCGTTATTCACGCCGTTCGCCTCGAGTGGGTAGGCTACTCGGCTAAACTCATTAGTTGCGGCATCAACGGCACATGACCCTCGGGCCCCATGGCACTGTATCCGCCATCCACAGCCACCTCGGCGCCGGTCATATAAGAGGCAGCATCAGAGGCTAAGAACGCCGCCACACTGGCTACTTCGCTTCCGTTTGCGACCCGCCCCATCAGATTCAACGGCGATGACACTGCATCCGCATGGGCGCGATTATCCTGGGTAAGCCCTTCAAACGGATCCGACCATATATGCCCAAGAACCGCCATATTGACGCGGATGTTGTCGGCAGCATATTCTACCGCTTGGGTTTTACTCAGATGCCTTAGCGTCGCCTTGGCTACCGGGTAGGCCCAGCGGCCTATATGTGGAAAGGCGCCCGAAACGGATCCAATATTTACGATACAACCCTTATTCTTAGCCAAATGGGGGCGCGCCATCTCACCCAATATTGCTGCCGAGATCGCCGAGGTATTAATCGTCGACAGCCAGGTTTGCCTATCTGTTTGGGCCCCGTCATCATCGTAGGAACAAGCATTATTTACCACAATATCAAGACCGCCAAACTCGGACAGAGTGCGCGCAATCAAATTCTCTAATTGCTCGTCGTCGGTAATATCGGTTTGCACATAGAGCGCACCGGGACCCAATTCAGCTGCCAACCTATGACCCTTTTCCTCCGTTCGGGCTGCAATCACCACGCGTGCGCCCTGAGCATGCAATTCTCTGCTGATATCGCGACCAATGGAGGCCGCACCACCGGTGACTATTGCCACCTTATTCGTTAGATTTGCCATGTCACTTTCCTCTTTTGTCATTACTAGTATGAAATTTATGTAGATCGCGCCAAGTGTTTCGCTACCATGTAGCCAGAACCGCCGCCCAACCCCGGGCCAGGATGGCTAGACGCACCAATGTGATAGAGATTTTTCACCGTGGTTGCATGGTTTTTAAGCGATTTAAAAGGCCGCCAGAAGAAAAACTGCTGCATACCGCAGTGGCCCGAATAGGGATCGCCGCCGACGAGGTTGATATTCATCGCGTGTAAATCGGCTGGCGAGAGTACCTCCCGACACAAGATAGCCGCCTTTAAGTCCGGAATATGTTCGCAGATTCGATCGATAATACGGTCTGCGTAGTCCTCTCTAACCTGATGATTCCAAACACCACCCTCGGGTATTGGGATCGTTTCAGCGGCGTCCCCCAAAATCACACGGGGTAACTCTTGTAATTGTATCCACAGGATTGAGTGACCTTTGGGAGCGCGACTTGGATCGACCACTGTGGGTTGCGCGACGACAATCGTCGCCTGCGCTGGCAACAAACCGCATTCGGCCTGATTTACCGCCTTAGAAACGCTGTCGATACCATCGCTAATGTGCACCATGGCAACATCGTTTAAACTTTTCTCAAGCCACTCCGGCCGACCCTTTAGCGCCAAGTGTATCTGCATGCCGGCGCGCCCATAACGATATCCGGTAGCCTGTTGCAAGATGTTGTCGGGTACCCATTGCGGGTCGAGCAACGTTTCGTATAGCTGGTTGGGTGTGACATTACAGATCACCGCGCGATTTGCATAAATAGGACCTTGGCCTGCGACGACCACGCCGGTGGCAACGCCGGATTTGACAAGTATTTGCTCGACATGTGCATCGGTCGCCAAGGCGCCCCCGTACTCTTCGATCAAACCGACAAAAGCCTCCACCAACTTATGACTGCCGCCTTTGACAATAGGCATTCCTGCAGACTCCAAACTAAAGGCAATCAGCCGATTCATCGCGCCCGAAAAGTTGGCGTCGGGGCCCAACCCAGTGTGCAAAATCCACGGCGCTAATAGCGCGTGAATAGCGGGTGAGTGGAATCTCTGTGACAACCAATCTCTACTGGATAGCATTGCCTCACCCAAAAAATCGAGTAGCCCCGTTAGCTTTCGCTGTCGAAATTGCTTGATTAACAGCCACAACATATTTACCCGCATCAACTCGCCACCCAGCACTCCAAACGTAAACTCGGCATCGCCCTCCATTTCGCGCATGGTTTTTTCATACCGATCGCCGTCGCCACTGGCGAGCGAGTTAAAAGCGCGCACATTGGCTTCTCTGGACGTCGTCAACACGCAAGCCTGTTGACTGGATGTCACGGATGCCGTCGGTTTGCTGGTATTGAGGTATTCCAATCCATAGCGTGCCAGATCGTCTGCCAGTTCTGCATAGTTCGCCGAAGTGACAAACAACGGGTGAAATCCGGATAATACATCGTGCTTAAACCCTGGCAACGTAATCTCAGCGGTCTTAATGCATCCACCGAGATAGTCGTTACGTTCCAGCACAGATACCGTATAGCCTTTTTTAGCCAGCAGTGCGGCGCAGCAAAGCGAGTTAATCCCACTGCCTACGATGACAAAATCAAAGCGCTGAGCCATTAGCCTGGTCCTCGGTTATTTATCAAGATACTTTTTTTGTAGTTGAGGTAACAAGTAGCCATAACTTTTCGGCTGCAGTGCCCCGATCCATTGTAAAAATTGCCGAAAACGGCCGACGTTCATATTCATATCGCCCAGCAGTTCATCAATATTGTGAATCGAAAACGGGATGATATTGGTGCCCTTCGAGTGCTTGCCATCGGTGCGCTCCTCCATCCAGGCAAGCCGGGCATCTATATCACTGTCCTGCTGCTGGAGGCTGGGTAGCGTAAATCCGCCTTTGAGGTAGTCGGCAAGCCAAAGGGCGCCCACCTCACAATTGAGTTGACTAAAAAATGATGAGTTGTAACCATTAAAAGCGAGTCGCGGCATACCGACAGGGAGGATTGAGCGATACAGTCTAAAATTGCCCTGCTCGTCTGTGACCTTGCTCAGTACGTCCGGGTCGAGAAACTCACAACGTTGATGCCATCCCGTGCCGCACACAATAATATCGGCTGGCACCACTTCACCGGAGGATAGTCGTGCCTTACCCGCCATCAACTCAACAATTTCACAGTGTTTATGCAGCTCAATGTCACCGCGGTCAACGGCTTCGTAAAAGCCATCGGAGACCAGGCTCACGGTACTGCGGGCAATAGTTTCAAGGGGCTTGTTAGGGTGCAGGCCAAGACGGCGCAGGCCTAACTGTTTTTCAATGACGTACTCGACGCTTTTTAATAGGCCTTTTCTTATCGGATTGCCGACCGTATGAAAAAATCGATCCATACCTTGCAATCGAATATAGCGGAACAACGCCTCGCTCATGCGCGACAAAAATAGGTGCTTGTAGTTAATTTTATTGGCTATTAGTTTGGGTATCTTCCAGATTAAATTTCGTACTATCACTCGAGTACTGGCGGCAATCGGAGAAATCGCATTGGCCACGTCGCAAGATGATTTGCCATACCCCACCACGAGTATATGCTGGTCGGTAGCATCTTCACGGTTATTAAATTGACTGGTGTGGCAAAGGCGGCCACCCGCGGCCAAAAAGACCTCTTCACCGGGGAAATGAGGCACCGATGGAATCGAAAAAATGCCGTTGCCAACGATCAGATAGTCAAACTGCTGAGTACTACTTTTTATTTGCCCGTCGGCGGTGGTGCAAACAGTTTTAACCTCCCAGCTTTGCGACAGCGGGTAATAGACCGCTTGAGTCACCTCAGTATTTAAATGGATCTGCGATAAGAGGTGGTAATGTAACGCATAGGTCTGCATATAGGCTTGAACCTGCTCGCCGCTCGGCCATTCGGGATAGTCTGCCGGCATCGGAAAATCCGACAGCTCGTAGGTCGTTCGAGGGTTTTGCGTAGTAACACCTGGATAGCGCCGCGACGCCGCCCACACGCCGCCGACTTCCGCATCTTTTTCGTAGAGTGTGATGTCATAATTTAAGGCTTTAAAAACGCGAGCGGCGGTCAATCCGGCAAATCCAGCGCCAATAATGCAGAGTTTTTTGATGTCACCCATAATCGCTACCTGAGAATCCCACAGTGAATTAGATCCAATAACCCCATAGCTATGCTGCCCCTAAAAAATGATCGCTCGCGCCAAGCGTATTCATTCAATATTTTTAGTCGCAAGGTAGATATTCAATTCTTGCATTGAGCATGCAGATTCTGCATTTAATAGATGGCGGGTTAGCTAAAGGAACTGAGAGCGCATACAACCGCGCCTAGCTGCCCACCGGTAATCGGTACCTGCGGGGAGTTCTGCAATCATCAATGTGGGAGACGCATTTTTCCTCGGCGCGTCGGTTCGCTAAGTATCCTCGGCAATGATCACAAGGGCATACCCCGACGGAGTCACCCAAGAAGACTTTAATGGGTCGACGGGGTAGTTGCCGCAAAGCGCCTTGTATCATTAGTATAAGCTGTCGTGAAAAGCTTTTTCGACGCCGTTCAGGCCCGTCCAATAGGCGACGCAGGCGCCATAGAAATCCCCCCAGCGTAAGAACTAGCCTGCGGCTAATAGGCTAACTTTGGCAGCAAGCGAGGCCTGCTAGAGGCCGCCATATCTAAACTCGCCCACGAACACTGGGCGCATACTCTAGTCGATGGCTTGACGCCGCTAGTGTTGCGCAAGGACAAAACCTATATTATGGCGGTTATTCGCTGCGCCATCGACGGTGAGCTGGAACTGGCAACGCTGAAATTGCGGGGAAATATATCGGTGCCGCGCAGAGCTTTGCAAAAACTCGGTGATAACAGGAACCCATCCGACACCGACATTAAAAGCCGAATGGGCGCAGCCATGGCGATTGAGCTAGCGTGGGCAGTTTTAGAACCCCTTATCAGCGCATCGTTCGACATTGAATCCCATGAGGTTGACGCTGTAAAACAAAAGATCACCGAGATAGTGTTATAGATTGCAGAATACTAAACACCTTGTCGCTATCTCCCGACCCGCCAACCACCAAACGTGATTCCGCCAAGCCCCTGCGCAACGCTGAGGCTTGACTTGCTAACCGACGATCACTGCATCCTTGAACAGAGACGCGGGCAAGCTTGACTGTGGCGGTGCAACGCTGCGGCCCTGCCACTCTGCGATCAATGCCACCGTAGGCTGTGATTTGGCTAACCCTAGGCGACGTGCCAAGCGTCGACAACGGAGTTCATCGACTCGGTAGACGACGACCCAGAATACCCGATGAACCCAACGTCGGTGGGATGCATAGCGACGACCCTAAACGAAACGGTGATTGCAAAAGCCAAAAATCAATAGCACGCGTTAAACAGTTCTAGGGACAGATGCCATGCCATTACGACCTCGTCAAATCTTCATTCGCCGACTACTGACAGGGTGACACTGGGCTATTGCTACTAAATGCAACTGGTCGATCTCAACGACAGCCATCTTTTGCACCCCGACGGGTCGGTTCACGCGCGATTTCAGATGCCCTGGATGGCCTTGATTTTTCCTGCTAAGCGTGCATTCGCTGTAGCTATTGTGGCGCAGTCCGTGGGCCTTCGCGGCGCGCGCAGATCAGTACCGCGCTGGCACTCTGCGTTAACACCAGTTTTTTATCCGCGCTTCGCTGCGACCACTTTGAGGTGATGATCTCACCGAAATCCGCGGCGGTGTGCCGCGACTCCCCGGTGGCCACGACCCTAATTTAGGGGCAATTTTTACGCTATCAATGGTGGTTTTTTTACCCTTTGGCTGCAGAAAAAAGACGCTCTTGACAACCGTTAATCGCAACCATGAGGTAACCAAAAGTGACATGATGGAAAAGGCGCGGGACAATCAAGCGCTTTATTTTTATGTGTTTTGTAGCTCGCATCGACAGCTTGTACGGTAAAGATCAGCCAACGCATCCGTGCTAAAAACTATCATCCCAGGGGTTTTTTAGGGGCTCGAATGCGCCACCAAGAGCGCTTTATGAGGCATCGACGGCAGCGCGACGAATCGCTACAAAAACACCGCGAGCCGCCACGCTGCAGACCAGCATAATGGCGAAAATCGGCATCAGCGTCCCCTGCGATAGTACCGCAGACAGCGCGCCCACCAGCGCGCCGAGCACAAACAACAGGGTCGCCTGTATAGACGCCGCCGCACCACTGTTGTGATCAAAAAACGTCATGTAAACGCCGGCGGCGGTCGGCCTAACCGCGCCACCGGCAAATAGACAAAGGCAGATCAGAACGACCACCGAATACACCTCGGCTACTTCAGATATCGCTGTTAAAAACAACAGCATAGTCGCTAACAGTTGCAATAGATTACCCTCCCCCATCAGCGCCATCGGCGGGGTTGTTTTCATCCGTCGGGCAGCAAAAAAATTGCCCAGCAACATACTCAGACCGCCAGCGGCAAAAACCCAACAAAATGCCAGCGCCGAGAGACCAAAAATACGATCAAAAATCAGCGCGGCATTGGTTAAGTAGACAAAGTAAACCGCGCCGGTTAGAGCGCTAAAAACGTTGTATAAAAGCGCGGTGAGCCGTCCATTTTGACGCTGCTTGAGAACGCCCCAGTAATTGACAAACAGCGACACGAAGTTGATTCCGGTTGGCGCTGTGAGCATTAATTCAGGAATCTTAAAGGTAAAAATATACCAACAGAGCAAACCGTAGAGCGCCAGAAAAACAAAGATCATTTGCCAACCCCAAGCCGACAACCATAACCCCAGCAGCGGAGCCACCATCGGTGCCACCATCATCACCAAAATAACCGAGGCCAAACGCCGGGGAACCTCCTCGACTGGGTATAAGTCGCGCACCTGCGCCATGCACACCACCAGCAGCGCACCCCCGCCCAGCGCTTGCACTACCCGCAAGCCCTGCATTTCATAGATACCAGGCGCCAATATAATCGCTAGGGTCGCTGCGGAAAAGATCAATAATGCAAAACTACCCACCGGTTTGCGGCCCAATTGATCGGACAGTGCACCACCGAAAAATTGCCCCAGGGCATTGCCAATCAAGTAAGCACTGATGGTCAGATTAACCGCCGCAAGATCGACCTGAAAATGTTCCCCCAGTTGACCGAGAACCGGAAGGTATGCGTCCACAGACAGCGGCGCCAAAGCCGACATAGCACCCAAAAAAACCATAAACATCACTGACGTTTGTAATGTCTGTCGCGCTAATGGCTGGGGTGCTTTGGGCATAAAGACGACAACTTGCTATAGTGATGGAACACTTGAGGTTCCGATGATCGCATGATGCCAGATTATTCCGACTCGCCGCTATGGTTATTTTGTCTCGCGCTCTACGCCCGCCCAGAGGTCGCTGAAAGTTGCCTAAACCTGCAGGATCGATACCATGCAGATGTAAATATTATATTGTATTTACTGTGGTTGGCGAGTCTCAAAAGACGACTTAGCGACACCGAAATTGAGCGCATCACGAGCGCCACTCAGGACTGGCGTGAACGGATAATAAAGCCGCTACGCGCGTCGCGGCAGGGCCTTAAAAATAGCCCGCCAATGCCGACTCAAACGGCTGCAGAGAGGCTTCGGCAGCTACTCAAAAAGCTCGAATTAAATGCCGAAAAATTGCAACTGCAACGCCTGTTTGAATCCGCTCAGCCATCGCTGCTGGGCGACCACGCCGAAGATATCATCGAGGCGTGTCGATCAAACCTCGAACTTTATAACCAAACCCTCGGCAACCGATTCGAGGTTGCCGATATCGATCGTTTAGTCTACGCCATGAACCTCCAGACCGGCGCGCCAAATCAAACCGACGGGCCTCCATAAAACCCTCGAAGTCTCTGAAACACCGCCACCCGATACCCGCCGATGAGTAGCTCAAGACAGCCATGGATTGGGACTGGGAAAGCAACCGCGGCAAACGCTTGGGCCCACCTCACACGACGCTAAAAATCCGCATAGCACGGGCTTTTTAGCCGTCCAAGACGATAGCCCTAGACGCCATATCAAATAACTCGCAACAGCTATTTACGTCCATATTGGATAAAAAAATCGATCCAAATGCGCAAAACAGGGTGCTTATCTGGCCCCCCGCCAACGACTTTAAGGAACCCACTATTTGATAAATAATGGCCAACAATCGCTTGCCAAAGGCATTGAAGTTCGCTACCTTACATTGACAAGGTGAATACTTAATATAAATAAAAAGAATATAAAACAAAGAAGTTTGTAATTACTGATCTATTAAAAAAGCGGCTTATGCCCTGTAGTCAGTCAATTAATTAGAGGTGTTTATGCCGCTAAGAGGGATCTATAAGACACCCCAAATGGGGAGTCGAAGAGTATTTTTACGCAACAAAAACCGACTGCCCAGCAGCGGCTGGTCGACTGCGGTGGATACTCGCTCAGCACACGTCCGATGCAACCGTGGCGGGGTGGTCTAGTGGCGACCTCAAGTACCGAAATTTGGCCCCTCGCGGTCTATACCCTGATGGTAATTTTGTTGGTCATCACCATGTTGGTGCTGTCGTGGCTGCTCGGTCAGCGCCGCCGCGAAGATGCCACCAATGAGCCATTTGAATCCGGCATTGTGTCGGTTGGTAATTCCCAAATCCGCATCTCGGTAGAATTTTATCTGGTCGCCATCTTCTTTGTGATCTTCGATCTCGAGACAGTATTTATCTTTGCTTGGGCAGTGGCCTTTTTTGAACTCGGCTGGCAAGGCTATTTTTCGATGTTGGTATTTATCGCTGTGCTGACGCTGGCGCTCATCTACGAATGGCGCTGCGGCGGTCTCGACTGGGGCAACAAAGAGCGCATCGGTTTGCGCAAAGCGCAAGCCGATGCGCTCAGTGCAGAGGGAGTCGATCGATGAAATGGAGCCTAAGTCGCCCCGGTGACGACAACGACATGCTGAATATGGACGCCGTCGAGGAGCAGGTCAAACGCAACGTCGCCTTTGCTAAACTCGAAGATTTGGTCGCCTGGGGACGGGCCCACTCGCTGTGGCCATTTAATTTTGGCCTATCCTGTTGTTACGTCGAAATGGCGACCTCGTTTACCAGCCGCCACGATATCGCTCGGTTCGGTTCAGAGGTCATCCGCGCCACCCCCCGCCAAGCCGATTTAATGGTTATCTCCGGCACCTGCTTCCTGAAAATGGCACCGGTAGTGCAACGGCTTTACGACCAGTTGTTAGAGCCTCGTTGGATTATTTCCATGGGTTCGTGCGCCAATTCTGGCGGCATGTACGACATCTATTCGGTGGTCCAAGGGGTCGACAAATTTATTCCCGTGGACGTCTACGTTCCCGGTTGTCCTCCGCGTCCAGAGGCGCTGATGCAGGGGCTGATTATGCTGCAGGAATCGATCGGCAAAGAGCGCCGCCCCATCAGTTGGGCTGCCGGTGATCAGAGGATCATTAAACCGACAAAAATCAGCAAGCGCGATGAACTCACCGCACAGCGTATCCAAGCGACAGAATTAAGGGAACCGAAAGACAGCTAGATATTTTTATCAATAACCCCGAGGTCGACATGCAAGCAGCCGCAACGCGAGCCGCAAGTTCAGTTGAAGAACGCCTCTACCGAGAATTCGGAGAGGCGCTATTTGTCGATCAACCCTGTGCCGACGGCGTGCGCACCCTGTGGATTAGCCGCGAAAATCTAACTGCTGTACTGACGTTTTTACGACCCCACTTCTGCATGCTCTACGATCTATTTGCCATTGACGAGCGCACCCGCGAGCATCGCGCCGGGCAACCTGCGGCAGATTTCACCGTCGTCTATCAACTGCTGTCAATGCGCCGCAACGAAGATCTGCGAATTAAAGTCGGCCTTGCCGAGAGCGATCTCAACCTGCCGACCAGCATCGCTATTTGGCCCAACGCCAACTGGTATGAGCGCGAAGCCTGGGACATGTTTGGCATCACCTTTGAGGGTCATCCCAACCTGTACCGTATTTTGTTACCGCCGACCTGGGAGGGTCATGCGCTGCGCAAGGATCACCCCTCTCGCGCCACAGAAATGGCGCCCTTTGAAATGGGCCCCGAACGGGTCGCTCGGGAACAGGAAGCCCTGCGCTTCAGACCGGAGGAGTGGGGCATGCAAACCGCAACGGAGGATCACGAGTACATGTTCCTCAACCTCGGCCCCAACCATCCGAGCGTGCATGGGGTGTTCCGCATTGCCCTGCAACTCGACGGCGAAGTCATCGTCGATTCGGTGCCGGACATCGGCTACCACCACCGCGGCGCCGAAAAGATGGCCGAGCGCCAGACTTGGCATACCTACATCCCCTACACCGATCGCATCGATTATCTGGGCGGCGTGATGAACAATCTCGCCTATATCCAATCGGTTGAGATTCTCGCCGGAATCCAAGTTCCAGAGCGCGCCAAAATCATCCGCATTATGCTCGCTGAATTATTTCGCATCGCCAGTCATCTGGTGTTCTACGGTACTTTTGTGCAGGACGTCGGCCAGATGTCGCCAGTGTTTTATATGTTTGCCGATCGAGAACGTCTGTTTGGCATCATCGAGGCCATCACTGGCGGGCGAATGCACCCAGCGTGGTTCCGAATTGGTGGCGTTAGCCAAGATCTGCCCAACGGTTGGCAGCACATGGTGCGCGAGTTTATCGACGGCATGCCAGCGCGGCTCGACCACTACGACAAGATGGCCATGCAAAACAAAATACTCAAGGATCGAACCGTCGGTATCGGCGTCTACACCGAGCGCGAGGCGCTGGATTGGGGCATTACCGGGCCCGGATTACGCGCCACGGGTAACGATTGGGACGTGCGTAAAAAACGCCCCTACGGCGGTTATGATCAATTTGACTTCGAGGTGCCGACCTCCAACAACGGCGACTGCTATGAGCGCGCCGAACTGCGCATCGAAGAAATCCGCCAGAGCCTAAAGATCATTCGCCAATGCGTCGACAACATGCCTTCTGGCCCCTATAAAAGCACCCACTCGGCGACCACACCACCGCCCAAAGAGCGCACCATGGAGGATATCGAAACCCTAATACATCATTTTTTAAACGTCAGTTGGGGGCCAGTAATCCCCGCGGGCGAAGCCTCGGTAATGATCGAGGCCACCAAGGGAATCAATAGCTATCACTTGATCAGCGACGGCGGCACCAACTCGTACCGCACCCGTATTCGCACGCCGTCGTTTCCACATTTGCAGCAAATTCCACTGATTAGTCGTGGCCTTATGATCCCCGATCTAATCGCTATTCTTGCCAGTATTGACTTTGTTATGGCGGACGTTGACCGATGACCCAGCAGCCCATTCAAACCGATTTAAACTCCGTCCTTAGCCACGAGGAAATTCACGCCATCGATGCAGAACTAAGCCATGTTCCGTACAAATCTGGCGCCGCCATCGACGCGCTTAAAATCGTTCAGGAACGGCGCGGTTGGGTGTCAGATGACTGCTTGATGGCAATCGCCAGACATCTGGATATGTCGGCTGAACAAATGGAGGGCATCGCGACTTTTTATAATCTAATCTACCGCCGCCCAGTCGGCGAAAAAGTCATTTTGTTTTGCGATAGCGTGAGCTGTTGGATCTGCGATTGCGATGGCATTAAAGCTAAAATCTCCCAATATTTGCAGATCGATTACGGCGAAACCACCACCGATAACCGCTACACCTTGTTACCGGTACCCTGCCTCGGTGCCTGTGATCGCGCGCCGGTGATGATGGTCGGTGACGAATTGATAACCGACCTCGACGACGCCCGCATCGAACTGTTATTCGGCACTCACAACGAAGCGCGGACAGACTGATGGAACCTGTTTTAACGCGCAATATCGGCCCCGAACGCTACCCCACCAATTTGGCGGCTTATCAAGCCAACCACGGCTATCGCGGTCTGCGCAAGGCGCTCACCGAGATGTCGGCCGACGACTGTCAAGCGGTGGTAAAAAACTCCAGCCTGCGCGGTCGCGGCGGTGCCGGCTTTCCAACCGGCATGAAATGGAGCTTTGTACCCAGGGGAGACGCCTGCACACCCGGCCACAAGTACTTGGTCTGCAACGCTGATGAAATGGAGCCGGGTACCTTTAAAGACCGCCTGTTGATGGAGTGCGACCCGCACCAATTGATCGAGGGCATGATACTCGCCGCCTACACCATCGGTGCCGATATTGCCTACATTTTTATCCGTGGAGAGTATCTGGTGGCGATCCAGCGACTGCGCGATGCGATCGCTGAATGCTACGCCAGCGGCTACCTCGGCGAGAGGATTCTCGGTTCGGACTTTAATCTGCAAATGTACGTCCATCCCAGCGCTGGACGCTACATCTGCGGTGAGGAAACCGCGCTGATCAACGCGCTCGAGGGCAAGCGCGCCAACCCCAGAGCTAAACCTCCCTTCCCACAGGTGAGTGGGCTCTGGGGCCGGCCCACCATCGTCAACAACGTCGAGACGCTGTGCAACATTCCACACATTATCGATCGCGGTGCAGACTGGTTCAAAACTCTCGGCATCGGTGAAGATAGCGGCACCAAACTGTTTGGGGTAAGCGGCAAAGTCAACAATCCGGGCTGTTGGGAACTGCCCATGGGCACGCCAATTCGCGAAATCATCGACCAACACGCCGGCGGCATGCGCGCAGGATTCCAGCTAAAAGGCTTTCTGCCGGGCGGTGGTTCAACCGATTTCTTGGTTCCAGAACACCTCGATCTGGCGATGGATTACAACGTGATCGGTGCGGCTGGTAGCCGCATGGGTACCGGCACCATGATCATACTCGACGACCGCACTTGCCCGGTTGGCATGGTACTGAATCTGATTCGGTTTTTCGCCCAAGAATCCTGTGGATTTTGCACCCCGTGCCGCGATGGATTGCCGTGGTCGCGGCAAGTTCTCGAAGACATCGAAAACGGCGCTGGCCGCAGCGAAGATCTGGAAACACTCGCTTACCAAGTGAAGTATATCGGCGCCATCGGCAATACCCACTGCGCCTTGGCACCCGGGGCTATGGAACCATTGCAGAGCGCGTTAAAGTATTTTTATGACGACTTTGCGCGGCATGTCAATGGCGGCCAATGCCCCTACCACAACAACACAGGAGCCCCCTAGATGCCCAACATCACGATCGACGGCCAAACCCTAGAGGTCAAAGAGGGCGACAACATTCTACAGGCATGCCTGAATGCCGGGCTCGACTTGCCGTACTTTTGCTGGCACCCGGCAATGGGTTCCATCGGTTCTTGTCGCCAGTGCGCCCTAGTGCAATACCAGAATCCGAGTGACGAGCGCGGCCGCATTGTGATGGGCTGTATGACCCAGGTAACCGACGGCGCTCGCTTTTCACTGGACGCCAACAACGCGGTTGAATTTCGCGAGGCAGTGGTCGAATCGTTGATGCTCAATCACCCGCACGACTGCCCCGTGTGTGCCGAGGGAGGCGAGTGCCATCTGCAGGATATGACGGTGATGGTTGGGCATCGAGATCGGCGCTATCGGGGCAAAAAGAATACCCATCGCAACCAGTATCTAGGCCCGCTCATTCACCACGAAATGAATCGCTGCATCACCTGCTATCGCTGCGAGCGCTTCTATCGTGATTACGCCGGCGGCACCGACCTCGGTGCCCAAGCATCGCGTGACCGACTGTATTTTGGCCGCCAGCAGGACGGCATATTGGAGAGTGAATTTTCCGGAAATCTTGTTGAGGTCTGTCCTACCGGGGTGTTTACCGACAAACCATTTTTGGCCGACTTTAGCCGTAAGTGGGATCTTCAATCGGCGCCCTCGATCTGCGGAGGTTGCGGCGTCGGTTGCAACATCGCTCCGGGCGAGCGCTACGGACGTCTGAAGCGCGTCCACAACCGCTATCATAACGACATCAACGGCTATTTTATCTGCGATCGCGGACGCTTCGGCAACAGCTATGTCAATGCCGACCAGCGCATTGACTACGCCGGCATTCAGGATGCCGATGGCCGCTTCACCGCGGTCGACCAAGCGTCCGCCATAGACACCGCCGGCGTCTGGCTCAAAAGTGCAAAAATTGGCGGCATCGGCTCGCCAAGGGCGTCGCTAGAGGCCAATTTCCTGCTACAGACTTGGGTAGGTGCCGATCAATTTTCCTCTGGGATCGCAGACATCGAGCGCGCAACGGTCGATCGGCAACTGCAAATCCTGCAATCAACACGGGCCATCAACCCGTCGATAAAACAGATGGAATTAGCGGATGCGGTGCTGATCCTCGGCGAGGATTTGACCCATACCGCGGCCCGCGTGGCACTGGCTTTGCGTCAGGCGGTGCGCAATAAATCGTTGGCGATGGCCAAGCAAATGGGACTTCCCAGTTGGCAGGATGCGGCTGTGCGCAATCTCGCTCAAGACGCACTGTCGCCGCTATTTGTGGTCACAAGTTACACCAGTCGACTCGACGATATCGCCCAGCGCACGGTAACGCTGGCACCCGATGAAATCGCCGAATTTGGCCGCCAACTGGCCGCTCGACTGCAGGGCGAGCCCGCGCAAAGCCCGCTGATCGAAGAGCTTGCTAGCAGTCTAGCGGCAGCCGAGCGCCCGCTGATTATCAGCGGCAGCAGTATGTTGCAGAGCAACATCATCGACGCCGGTGCAGCCATCGCCGAAGCCCTGTGTCTCGACAACCCACAGACCATGCTCAGCTTAACCGCGCCAGAATCGAATACGGTCGGCGCGGCGATGCTCGCGCACGCGAACAATCTATCCCTTGAGGGCATGGTCGAGCGCGCTGTTGAGCTGGATGTGTTGGTCATTTTGGAGAACGATTTGACGCGCCGCCTAGACGCCGTCTCGATGCAAAAGCTGGTCGACTCTGGAACCAAAATCATCGCCCTCGATGTCATTGAAAACGCCACTGTCGAGCACGCCAACATGGTCCTACCGGCGGCCTCGTTCGCCGAATCGCAAGGCACCTTAATCAACCATGAGGGACGCGCCCAGCGCTTTTTCCCGGTCTTTCCTCCGGCCGAGCAACGCCTGCCCAGTTGGCAGTGGCTGCTGCAGTTGGCCGCGCTCAGCGGCAATAGTCAACTGGCAGCGCTGACCCAGTTCGATCAGGTGGTCGATGCCTGCGCCGCCAGTCAACCGGCATTTGCCCATCTAAACGAAGTCGCTCCGGACCGGCGTTTTCGCGACCGCGGTCAAAAAATACCCCGCCAAACCCACCGCTACAGTGGCCGCACCGCGATCAATGCTGGAGTCTCAGTTCACGAACCGCAGCAACCCGTGGACCACGAGACACCGTTGGCCTTTAGTATGGAGGGCCTCAATCGGGATCAACCATCGACCCTTATACCCTTCGTTTGGTCGCCGGGTTGGAACTCCAATCATGCGCTGCAGAAATTTCAAGCCGAGGTTGATGGCCCGCTCAAGGGTGGCCATTCCGGCGTGCACGTGCTGGTATCGTCGGCCAACGGCATCGATCACCCGGGGGCAGCAGTCGGCAATGCGCCCACCGATCTGTGGCAATTGGTGCCAGTGCATCGCCTCCACGGCTCAGAGGAACTCAGCGCCCGCAGCGATGAAATCGCCGAATTAGCCGGCGATGCCTTTATCGCGCTCAACGCGGAAACGGCTGGGCAGCTAGAGGTCGCCGAGGGCGACCGACTGAAGGTTATCGCCAACGGCGACAGCGTCTCGCTCGCGGTCAAGATCGTCGATCGCATGGCGGTCGGATGCGCCGGTTACAGCTATGGTTATGCCGCAACCAGGGGGTTGATCGCCGGCGCCGGCGCCGATCTGCAACGGGATACAGACTGGCGACCACCGCAGCCGAGTTTGATCGCCACCGATCGCCAATCCATGGCCGTCGATCGAGGCAGCCCACATGTTTGACTGGGCACCGATACTGTTGGCGCTGGCGATACTTGTCGGTGGCGTCGCCGGCGCGGCAGTGCTGACGTGGTGGGAGCGCAGGCTGCTGGGCTTTTGGCAAGATCGCCACGGCCCCAACCGCATCGGTCCTTGGGGCATCGGCCAAGTCGCCGCCGACATGATCAAGTTGCTGTTAAAAGATGATTGGGTGCCCCCCTTTGCCGATCGCATGGTGTTTATTTTTGCGCCAACGGCGATTGTGGTCGCCATGATGATGGGCTTTGCCGTGGTGCCGTTTGCGCCCGGCATGCAAATCATCGATGTCAATATCGGGCTACTGTTCTTTCTCGGCATGACCTCTTTGGCGGTCTACAGCGTGCTGCTGGGTGGCTTGGCGTCGAACAACAAGTATGCGCTGTTGGGCGGACTGCGCTCGGCCTCGCAGATGGTCAGTTACGAAGTCTTTATGGGACTCTCGCTGATGGGTGTGGTGATGATGTCTGGCAGCTTTAGTTTAGTCGACATCGTTGCCGCGCAACGCGATGTCTGGTTCTGCTTTTCACAGGCGCTGGGACTGCTGGTGTTTGTGGTCGCCGGCATCGCCGAGAGCCATCGCCTGCCGTTCGATCTACCGGAGGCCGAACACGAGCTGACCGCGGGTTTTCACACTGAGTATGGCGGTATGAAATTTGCCATGTTTATGCTCGGCGAATATCTCGGCCTGATGTTGATTTCGTGCATGATCGTGACCTTATTTTTTGGCGGTTGGATGGGCCCCGCAGCGATCGCGCACTGGTTGCCACCGCTGGTCTGGTTCGGTATTAAAGTCGCTTTTGTGATCAATTTTTTCGTGCTGTTGCGGGCGGCGATACCGCGGCCTCGATACGACCAACTAATGTCGTTGGGCTGGAAAGTCATGCTGCCGATCACGCTGGTTAATTTGGTGGTCACCGGCGGCATCTTGCTGTGGCTCGAGGAGGCCGTTTAATGTTGAGTCAATTGCGTACCCTGTGGGAGATCTTTAAACACAGCTTTACCAAGTCGGAGACCGTGCAGTATCCGGAGCAGATGCCCTATTTAGCACCGCGTTACCGCGGCCGCATTGTCCTTACCCGCGACCCGGATGGCGAGGAACGCTGCGTCGCCTGTAACCTGTGCGCGGCGGTCTGCCCAGTGGACTGCATTGCGCTGCAAAAAGACACCCGCGACGACGGCACCTGGTACCCCGAGTTTTTTCGCATCAACTTCTCGCGTTGCATCATGTGTGGTATGTGCGAGGAAGCCTGCCCGACGTACGCGATTCAATTAACTCCGGATTTTGAAATGTGCGAATACGACCGTCAGAACATGGTCTACGAAAAAGAGCACTTGCTCATCAACGGCGTCGGCAAATATCCAGATTACAACTTTTACCGCGTCTCTGGCCTCAAGACGGCGTCCAAGGACAAGGGCGAAGCGCACAACGAAACCACGCCCATCGACACCAAGAGTTTATTGCCCTAGGGGCGCGATAAGAAAACCGACATGGATACCGCCAATGCTTGAAGTGACATTGTTTTATCTGGCCTCTGCGGTCGCCCTGGTAGCGACCATTTTGGCCATGACCCGCGCCAATGCCATTCATGCATTGATCTACTTGATCGTCTCACTGCTGGCGGTGGCAGTGATCTTCTTTATTATCGGTGCGCCGTTTGCAGCGGCGCTTGAGATCGTTATCTATGCCGGCGCCATCATGGTGTTATTTGTGTTTGTGATTATGATGTTAAACCTTGGCGAGGAGGGCGACGCCCGCGAGCGGCAGTGGTTGCAACCGCGCATCTGGTCGGGCCCGGCGGCGTTGTCACTGGTATTGCTCGGCGAGCTACTGTACTTAATGTCGACCATTACCGGGCCCGCTTCAATCGGCGTGGTATCGGCAAAAACGGTCGGCATGGCGCTCTTTGGCCCTTACGTTCTGGCCGTCGAATTGGCCTCGATGTTGCTGCTCGCCGGTCTGGTCGGGTCCTACCACCTCGGGCGCCGTGCCCTCGAGCGGGAGGGTTAGACGATGCAAGAATTGGCTGTGCCACTCAACCACGTGCTACTTGTCTCGTCCTTGCTGTTTTGCATCGGCATGTTGGGATTGATGATGCGCCGTAACATCATCTTTATATTGATGTCGCTGGAGGTGATGTTGAATGCCTCGGCGCTTGCGTTTATCGCCGCTGGGGCGCACTGGGGGCAGCCCGATGGGCAGATAATGTTTATGCTCATTCTCAGCGTTGCCGCCGCGGAAGTGGCGGTTGGGCTGGGTTTGGTGCTGCAGGTGCAACGGCGCTTTAAAACGCTCGACATGGACAATGCCAACCGGATGAGGGGCTGAGCATGAGCAATGCTATCGGGTTAGTGCCGCTCCTGCCGCTGCTGAGTTCGCTGCTATTGATGATCTTTGGAGCACGCCTGACACGCTCGACGATCACCCTGCTCGGGGTCGGTTCGGTCGGCGCTGCCGCCCTCGCAACCGCTGCGCTAGCAATGGAATTTATGGCCAATCCGCAACCCATCGAGGTCACGCTATGGACCTGGATGAAGGTTGCCAACCTGGCACCGGGCGTGGCCTTTTACGTCGATGGCCTGACCCTGGTGATGATGTCGGTGATCACCGGTGTGGGCTTTTTAATTCACTTGTTTTCGAGTGAATTTATGCATCAAGACGTTAGCTACGCTCGCTATTTTGCCTATCTAAATATGTTTGTCTCCGCCATGTTGGTACTGGTGCTGGCGGATAATTTACTGCTGCTGTACCTCGGTTGGGAGGGCGTTGGGGTGTGCAGCTATCTGCTAGTGGGTTTTTGGTACACCGACAGAGCCAACGGCCGTGCGGCGCGCAAGGCGTTCATAGTCACCCGCATCGGCGATACGGCGATGGCACTCGGCCTGTTATTACTGTTTACCGAACTCGGCACGCTGGATATTCAAAGTATGGTCGGCGCCGCCAACGCCAAGTGGCAGGTCGGCGACAGTCTGCCAACACTGGCCTGCTTACTGCTACTCGCAGGGGCCGCAGGAAAATCCGCGCAACTGCCCCTGCACACCTGGCTGCCCGACGCTATGGCCGGCCCAACGCCGGTTAGCGCGCTGATTCATGCCGCCACCATGGTCACCGCCGGGGTCTATTTAATCGCCCGCACCCACGGCCTGTTCCTGCTCTCGCCCACCGCCATGACCACCGTCGCCATCGTCGGTATCGCGACCTCGCTGCTAGCGGCCGTGACCGCGCTGATGCAATCGGATATCAAGCGCATACTCGCCTACTCAACCATCAGCCAGATCGGCTACATGTTTTTGGCGCTCGGCGTCGGCGCTTGGACGGCGGGCATTTTTCATCTAATGACCCACGCTTTTTTTAAAGCGCTGCTATTTCTCGGTTCGGGCGCGATCATCCACTGCCTCCACCACGAGCACAACATCTTCAAGATGGGCGGACTGCGCAGCCGTATGCCGGTGACTTTTTGGAGCTTTATGATCGGTTCCGCAGCGCTCGCCGCACTGCCCATGACCTCTGGCTTTTTTAGCAAGGATCAGATTCTTTTGCAGGCCTACCAACAGGCGAGCATTGGCCCGTGGCTGTGGCTCGCGGGATTACTCGGTGCACTGTTGACCGCGGTGTATAGCTTTCGTCTGGTATTTATCGTGTTTTTCGGCAACGCCAAGACCGAGCCCGATCGCGAGATCGGCTGGGCCATGGCCATTCCACTGACCATACTCTGCGCGCTATCGATGGTCGGTGGCTATTTCGCGCTACCGCTGGCACAGGTATTCCCAGCCGCCAGTGCCGACCACCCAGCGCACTGGGTTGAGATTGTCTCGATCGGCGTGCCGCTAGTCGGCCTAGCCATTGCCTACGGCCTCTACCTCGGGCGTCAACTGAGCGTGCCATCGTGGACCATGGGCGGGACTGGCCGGGCGCTTCGCGAATTTTGGTTTTCAGGCTGGGGCATCGACCGACTCTACGATGGGCTTTTGGTACGTCCCTACGATCGATTGGCGGCGTTGTTCTCGAGCGAACCGGTCGACAGCGTTTACAGCGCCATCGTCGATGTTAATCAAACGCTGCACCAGTGGCTCAGCAATACCCAATCCGGGCGCATGCGCTGGTATATCGCGAGCATGGTGTTCGGCTTGATCGCGCTGCTCGGCATCGCGTTTAACATTGCACCGGGAGCGCTCTAATGGCCATGATCAATCTGGTATTGATACTCCTCGTCGGCGGAGTTATCGCGGCATTGTCTGAGCGTTGGAGCAGCAATGCGCCGCGTTGGGTGGCGCTCGCGACCATTGCTCTGACGCTCGGTTACCTGCTCTCTCAAATGGCGACGATGGAGGACCTGCAACGTCTACAAGCGTCGACGCCAAGCGACCCAGCCACCTGGCTCTTGCACTTTAAGAGCCCTTGGATCCCAGCATTTGGCATCAACCTAGAAATGGCGCTCGATGGAATCAGCCTATTAATGGTATTGCTGACGCTGTTTTTAGGCGCCGTTGCGGTCAGCGCCTCATGGACCGACGTCGATCAGCATCAGGGGTTTTTCGAAGCCAACCTGCTGTGGACGCTGGCCGGTGTGCTGGGCGTCTTTATGGCCGTTGATCTGCTGTTGTTCTTCGTGTTTTGGGAAGTGATGCTGATCCCCATGTATTTTATGATCGCCATTTGGGGCCATGAAAATCGCGGTTACGCGGCGATGAAGTTTTTCATTTTTACCCAGGCCAGCGGCCTGCTGATGCTGGTGGCAACGCTGGGGCTAGTGGCTGCCCACCGCGAGGCGACTGGCGTCTTCAGCTTTAGTTATTTTGACCTGTTGCATACGCCGATGAGCGAAACCACCGCGCACTGGTTGATGCTCGGCTTTTTTATCGCCTTTGTGGTCAAACTACCAGGCTTTCCGTTTCACACCTGGCTGCCCGACGCGCACACTCAAGCGCCGACCGCCGGCAGCGTGATCCTCGCCGGGATTCTTCTCAAGACAGGCGCCTATGGCCTGATTCGTTTTGCCGTGCCGCTGTTTCCTGCAGCCGCCGTCGAATTTGCGCCGATTGCGCTGTTTTTGGGGGTTACCGGCATCCTCTACGGTGCCGTGCTGGCCTTTGCGCAGACGGACTTTAAGCGGCTCGTGGCCTATAGCAGCGTCAGCCATATGGGCTTTATCCTGCTCGGCGTCTACGCCTTGAACGAACTGGCGCTGCAGGGCGCAGTGATGCAAATGATCGCCCATGGATTTAGTACCGCTGCGCTGTTTATGATCGCTGGAGCGCTACAGGAACGTCTGCACAGCCGCGACATGCGGCAGATGGGTGGCCTGTGGCAGGCCATGCCGCGCATGGGGGCGGTGGCTATGTTCTTTGTGATCGCCTCGTTGGGATTGCCAGGACTGGGAAATTTTGTCGCCGAATTTTTGGTTTTGCTGGGTGTCTTTCAAGTCGATCGTTGGATAGCGGTGATCGCGGCGCTTGGATTGATCACCGGTGCAGTGTATTCGCTGATGCTGATGCAGCGGGCGTTCCACGGCGAGCCCAACCCGCGCTTTGAGAATCTGCAACTTGACGACTTTGGCGCGCGTGAAATGCTCACCATGGCGGCGATGATCGTCGCGCTTGTAGCCCTCGGGCTTTATCCACAACCGATATTCGACACCACCCAGTCGTCGGTGTTGGGACTGGTCGAATGGAGCGCACAGGGGGTGCCACAATGACCGCTCAACAACTCTTGGCGCTGGCGCCAATTCTTTCACTGTCGCTGACCGTCATCGTGTTGATGGCGCAGACATCGATTCGGCGCAATCCTCGCCTGGCATGGTGGATTGCCGCCGTTGGTCTACTGGTAACGCTGTGGTGCGCCGAGTATGCCGGTGGCTTTACGCAGCAGGTCACGCCACTGTTTAACGTTGATCTCTGGGGCCTGTGGTTCAGCGCGCTGTTGGTGTTTGCCGCGCTAGTGAGCCTGCTGCTTGCCCGCGATGCCTTTCCCGCCGAGGGCCACCGCAAAGAGGAATTTTACCTGCTGTTACTACTGGCAACACTCGGTGCAGTGGTTTTGGCGCAAGCGTGCCACATCGCGTCGTTATTGCTCGGTATGGAGCTGATGGGTATCGCGCTGTACGCGATGATCGCATTCCCCAAAGACGGCAGTCTACCGCTCGAGGCGGCGATCAAATACCTGGTGCTCTCGGCTTGTGCATCGGCCATGCTACTTTTTGGTTTTGCGTTGGTCTACGCCGCCACCGGCGACCTCAGTTACGCCGGAATAGGGGCCAAGGTCGGTGCTGCCTACGGCCAAAACCCGGTATTGGTGATGGCGGGCAGCGCCATGGTTCTCGCCGGAGTTAGTTTTAAGTTATCGCTAGCGCCCTTTCATATGTGGACGCCCGACGTCTATCAAGGGGCTCCGACCACCGTCACCAGCTTTTTGGCGACGCTCTCCAAGGGTGCCATGTTTATTGCGCTGACGCGCTTTGTGATCGACGGTCAACTCTATCACTACCCGGCGCTGGTCAACGCGCTCGCTGCGCTGGCGATGGCCTCGATATTGATCGGCAACTGGCTGGCCTTGCGCCAAACGCAGATCAAACGCCTGCTGGCGTATTCATCTACCGCCCATATTGGCTATCTGTTGGTGATTCTGATCAGCCTTCCACAGTTGGCCGAGGGCAGCCAATTAGCACCGCTGGGTCGGGCGGCGGTGAGCTATTATTTAGCTGCGTATATTGTCACCACGCTAGCCGCCCTGTCGGTGGTGCATATGATCGGTGGCGAAGACGACACCGACTTGCGCGCCTATAGCGGACTGTTTTGGCGACACCCGGTGCAGGCGGCGACGCTGTCGGTGGCGATGCTATCGCTGGCGGGTATTCCACTGACCGCCGGCTTTATCGCTAAATTTTATGTCATTGTACTGAGCTATGACGCACAACTGTGGTGGTTATTGGGTACGCTGGTGGTAGGCAGCGCGATCGGTATCTACTATTACTTGCGGGTCATTTTTAGTATGGCCAGCGCCGCCCAAGGGGCATCGCCCGCCGGCGATAGTCAACTCGGTTGGCGCAATCCATTGGCGATTTTACTGATGCTGATGGTGCTTGGTTTAGGGACTTTGCCGCAAACTTTCATCGATCTGGCGAGTCAGTTTTGAACAGCCACCGCGCGCCAAGATCGACACAATGACGGCGCACGGCTACTAACTTGCACAAGGAATAAAGTGCACGGCGGATTACACAAAGAGCATAGCCGATAACATGAAGTACACAACCCATTAGGTGCGCGCAGACGCAATAGAGCGCACGGCCAACTGGAGGTATCAGCAGATGTTACGTTCCGTCGATCTAAGTGACTATATGCAGCACAATCCGGTAAAGATTGCCATTGACGACAGCCTCGACAGAGCCGTCGAGTTGATTATTGAACACAAGGTATCGGGGCTTTGCGCGGTCGATGCCAATAACGCGCTGCAGGGAGTTCTGTCTGAAATGGATTGCCTCAGAGCCGCGTTGGCGACGCTCAACGAGACGACATCGGGCGTTGTAATCGGCGATTGTATGCTGCTCCACCCGGTCAAAATTCATCCCGAGGACGACCTGTTCAAGGCCATTAAGGCGATTATTGATAACCGAGTATCCGGGCTTTGCGTGGTCGATAAACGCGAGGATTTGCTCGGGGTACTGTCTGAAATGGACTGCCTACGGGCAATTTTATCCGCGATTTACAACGATCACCGCGAGGTCGGCCAAGTGTCGGAGCACATGACCACCGACGTCGAGAGCTGCGACGCGGGTGCCGACATGATCGCGGTCGCCAGCGATATGCTCAGTAAGGGCCGCAGGCGTAGACCGGTACTCGACGGGGATCGTCTGATCGGGCAGATCACCTGCCGGCAGATGCTCTCTGGGCTTTACGGCGATCGCCCCCACAGCGATGAGGTACAGCAACACATGAACGCCAAAGTGGATGCCTGCCAGTTGCATGCGGATATTGTCAGCATCGCCAACGACATGCTGATTAAAGGGCGGCGGCGGCGGCCGGTTATCGACGATGGCCGTTTGATCGGCCAAATCACCTGCCGCCAGCTATTGCGCGTAGTCAGCGAGTTTAATCGCAACCAGGTCGCGGCCAATTTTGACTCCCAATACCGCGATTTGCTGTGACGTTACACTGATGCATTAATGCCGGCAGCACAGCAATAGTGACCGATTTATAGACGCTGAAGATCCTGACACGGATGCCCTGGGTTTAAGTGGCAGGCGCATTTATGGTATTGATCCCCGCAGCGCTTGTGTCAGTGGCAGGCGTATCAGCCGCACAACGGTAAGACCCCTAAAATGGATTAAAAGCGGTTTATTATGCTTTTATGGAACTTTTGGTTAGCTCGGCGGTCACAGTAATACCCGATGCACCCGCTGCCCATTGTCTCCCCCCTCGTTAATGGGCAGCGGGCGTGTCGAGGACCCAGCCCGTGACGTGGTTTGATTGCGCTCCCTTAGACTGATGATAAATTTTAGACTGGCGATGAATTTCTAAAAGTTTTCCTTCTTTAGAGGCCAGGTCTGATGGTTTTCTTTAAAGCGGTTATTTAAACTCTCCTTTGAACAATTCCCCCTAAGGCTCGCCATAGACCCTGTTTCTGCGACGTGTCTTGGCCCTCGCTGAAATACATTTTTAGAACGCCTCTTTTTTCTAAAGCCGCTCTAAACAAGTGCCCTAAAGAACCGCATTAAAAACAGTATTATGGCGGCTCTTTAAAATAAGCTCTCTACCGCAGTGTCGGTCGCGACGCGTCCGAAAAGCGCGCATTGAAGCACCAAGGATAAATAGAGTCTACCCAAACCCTGCAGCAACGTCGACGCGTTGATATTCACGACAGATCAATTGGTTATCCGAGGCACTCAGCTCTTGCTTGACCAAGTTACAAAACGAACCACCCTTAGTCAGGCCGGTCTGGCGTCGCTGATTGTGGCGGCATCGTCCGCAGGTGCCAAAGGCACGCATGTTGTTGGTCTGTAACAACGCGGTAATCAGATGCGCCAAAACCTGCTCGGTGCCCATCTGATCGGACGGCTCAATGCGCGCACAGGCATCCATCAGAGCCAATGATGGCGCCACCTCTGACACCAGTTGGCGGCCTGTGGGGCTGACGAAAAAATGTACCACACGGCGATCTTTGACGTCGGCAACGCGTTCTAGAAGCGACTTTTTTTCCAATACCTTGAGCGTTTGCGAGGTGGTGCCCTTGGTCTGCCCAAGATATTCGGTGATCGCGCTAGCGGTATTAGAGAATCGATTGCAGGTGCACAGATAACGCAGCGTCGCCAAGTGCACCGGCTCCAGTTGTCTGGCCCTGAGCATGCCGCGGCGCTCCACGCGAAGTAGCTCGCCTAGGCGCTCGGCAAGATTGTAAAGGTTCTCTGTCGACATGCGAATATAGTATCGACTCGATACTAACTTGACAAGCCCAATAACGCGTTTTATATTGTGCCCTGCAACACATTATTGATACACAACCCAGTCAAGCGAGTGATGTCTCACCAGCGACTGAACTGATAAAAAGGACTTAATCATGGCTATTCACCACAGTGTCAGCTCTCCAGCCCGTTCATCTACCGCTCGCGGCCGCAGCGCTCGGCATGCAAATTATATGCTTGCAAGCGCTATCACAATGGCCCTTACAGCGCTGCCGGCAGCCGCTCACGGACCGAACGACGGCGGTATACAGGCGGCTAAAACCGCCGATAGCAATCCCGATTTTGATATAATTCACGCCAAAGTGTCACGGCAGGACAACGTTGCCACCTTTCACATGGGCGTTGCCGGCGAGGTGGGCAATACCCTGCCAACCCCGGCTGGCAAATTGGCCGGTGCGCCGGCCTATGCCTACGTCTGGCCAACCAGCATCGACAGTTACGAAGCCGGTTTTGAGCGCAACGCTGGCATCTTAGCGCTGGCGGTGGCGACCCACCCAGACTTTGATGACACCCCCCTGTTCGACGAAAACGGCGACAAAGACACCGGCAACGACGGCGGCACATGGCACACCCACTGGGTGGTATTAAAGCCTGACGAGCGCTGTGGTGAGGGAGCATTGACCGTGGTCGATATTCCCAAGGACACCACCCCACGACTACCAAAGACCTGGCCGGGACTGCCGATTCTGCTCGATAGCCCAGGCTGGGAGCCGGTGATAGAGAGCGATACGGTCGAAGTCAAAGTCGCCTTTGACAATGCTGCGGTACTCGATACGGCGAGCTATGACGGTGTGACTGCGGGCCTGATGGTCAACAAAAACATCCATGCGCCGCTGTTCTGCGTCAGTAGCGTACTCGACGTCGCCTCGGGAGATCTCAGTCTACCCGGCAAGATCACACCGCCAAAAGCGATGAAAAGCCAATAACTGGAGGTTATCGTGAACACTATTATCGCTCCAGAAATCTACGCGCAGCAGTGGCACAACAGCGATCCATTATCGATCGCGTCGCTGCGCGGCAAGGTGGTGGCAGTGCACGCCTTTCAGATGCTCTGCCCCAGTTGCATATCTCACGGTCTGCCGCAGGCGAGTGCCATCCACGAGCTGTACGCCAGCGATCAGGTGCAGGTGATCGGCCTGCACAGCGTGTTTGAACACCATTCGGTGATGACCCCAGAGGCGCTCAAAGTGTTTATTCACGAGTACCGCTTGGGCTTTCCGATCGCCATAGATCAACCCGTCGAGCACGGACCGATCCCCAAAACTATGGCCGCATATCAGTTGCAGGGCACACCCAGCTTGGTTTTGATCGATCGAGCGGGGCGTATTCGCCTGAATCACACGGGCCGGGTTAACGATATGCAGGTGGGCAACGCCATCGGGCAACTGCTCAAGGAAGCGCCTGTGGCTGAGGACGCGCCGGTGCAGAAAGCAGCCAGCGCGCCCGCTGCAACCCATGCCCCTAGCGAGAAAAACACAGATAGTAAAAAAAGCGAGCGCTGCAATAGCGACCATTGCAGCATCTAAAATCCCGACGCTAACGCGCTAACCGCGCCGATCGTCAACCAACGACTCAGGGCAGTACAAGCCGCCCTGGGTCACTCACTGCGACGTTGGTCACAACGTTTAAATAAACCTGCCCTTATAACGCATTTATCCCGCTGGCCTATTGTTTTTGTGCCATGCATTTTCAATGCTGGGCATCACCCGCTTAGCTGACAACCGTCTAATTAACATTAAGCCTGACGTTCGAGGCGTGCGACCACCCCAGTTCAAGACAACTGAGGGATCAAAATGACGCGCTCTGAACGCGGTAAGCCCAACGACCCCCTCGCCATTGCGCGCATTGCAGCGCTGTTTGGCCATCTGAGGCAGCAGCGCGGGCGATTCCCCGCCCCCCTAGCCTGTGCAAGCAGAGCTTGGGAAAAACGAGCTTGGGGGAAATGAGCTTGAGGAAAAATGGCCTGTTCAAAAAAGGCTTGGGCAAAAACGGCCCGTCGTAAAAGAGCGCATGCCAGCGCTACCGGACAAAGCCCCAGAACCCACCGAGCGCTTCATAGGCTTTTTGCAGCGCTCTAAAAAGTACCATGATGATTGGTGTAGACCGATTGAACTCATGCCGGTTGAACGCCAGATTTTAGCCTATCAATTGGATGAATTTGCAGCTCAACGGGGTATCTTCTCAGGAGCATCACGCACTTATTGTTCCGGCATTATCGAGGATGTGGATTATTTGAGTTACGCTAACGACGCGCTCATCGCGCTGGGGGATGAGGTTGATTTTAGGGGGCTGTTCGAGCCCTACCAGCTCCATGGAACCGATAAGCAACAACGGGCCTCGGTGTTTCGCCCGTCTCTGCTGCTCGGTGGCTCCGCGCTCATCGACGAAGTAGTTATAACCGAAACTCGC
>DDJS01000061.1:0-173 GCA_002339165.1 Cellvibrionales bacterium UBA2618
ACGCCGGTTATTCGTTGTAGCGATTCGGCCAGGTTTGTATCGGGGAACTTGCCTATGTCTTCAGCGGAGATTGCATCTACGACGCCGTTGGAATCGCGCTTGATGTCCATAGATCGTTTCAGACTGCCTCGAATGCCGCCCTCGACGATTATTTCTTCCAGCATTAGTTCTTC
>DDJS01000061.1:347-15040 GCA_002339165.1 Cellvibrionales bacterium UBA2618
CGCTGCAGTGACTCCGCTAGGTTGGTGTCGGGAAATTTACCGATATCTTCAGCAGAAATCGCATCTACCACGCCGTTGGAATCACGCTTGATGTCCATCGAGCGCTTTAGACTGCCGCGGATGCCGCCCTCGACTATGATTTCCTCCAGCGTTGGTTCTTCCTGCGCAATGCCCGGCGCAGAAACGCTCGATAATACCAATGCAATGCTGCTGGAGAGCGTAGATTTTCTGAATGACATGTATATAACCCCCTAAATGATCTTATAAAAAACGTGGCTTCAATCTTTGTTGAAATGTAATTTGATCTCGCGATAGGACTAGTGATGAGCGCCTAAGTACCGCAATAAGTAGTATATCGAAAGTGTCGTAACCCGACTGCCAACATAGCATTGTTTAACCGCGCAAGGGGTCGTATATGCGATAAACGGTGATCTTTTTGAGTTCAAGGAGCGCTTCGACGATTCTTGGGCTGAATTCCGTCCCATAGGTTGCTATCAAGCGCTTGTGGACGGTTTGCGCGAGGCTGTTTTCAGGCCTTATTGGCGGCGGCTTTGCAGCCAGTCAGCTATTTGCTGTTCGACCCTTACGACACCCGCAGCGGCCGGATCAAGGATCGAATGGGTGGCGTTTTGGCGCGCTTGGCGGTCTTCTAAGCTGTCGCAGGAGGGCTGTATCCAGCGGCTACAGCGCGGCTATGTTCCATTTCTTTTTTGCAAATAAAATCAGCGTGATCTATTCGTTTTCAATTCGTAAAAAGAATGTTTGCGCTCTGCGGGGAATGTAGCTGTTGCGACTTATAACCTCGGCGTCAAACGCCTCTACGCAGCGCTCGGCCAGCTCCCAAAACGGCGGTCTGCCGGGGTCGGCGATTAAAACAGCCGGTGGTTTTGGCCCATTAGAGCGTGAGATCAAATTAAATAATGGCTCGACGATTGCGTCCCAGAAGCAAATGTCAGCGCCAACTATTGTGTGGTAGCTATTTATTTCTCGGCTGTCGAGGGTGGCTAAATCGCGAGCGCTAAAGTTGACACGGCAGTTGTTTATATCGCTGTGCAATTTTACTAATAGTTCGACTCGGGGATCGATGTCGAGCGCCGTGACGTCGGCGTCAAAATGCTTGGCAAGGTGCACCGCGACCGCGCCCCAACCGCAACCTATGTCGAGTACTCGAGAACTGGCGGGCAGTGGATTGTCGATAAAATAATCCATGATTGCCAAACTCGAACGCCAAATTTTGTTGCCGTGCGCCGAGGCTTTTGGTAACGAACGTCGGATACGTCTGACCCGCGGATCGGCGGCCCGTAAAAGCGTAATCCCATGGTGGTTGATGCCGTGCATTGGGTTCATTGTAAGACTCTCTTAAAGGGACCATGATAGGCATCGCAACGCCGGTCAATACCGGCGACCATGTCTTGTGTGATTAAAGGAACTGGCGGCAAGCGCACTTGGCTGGTACATTAAACACTATCACCATACAGTTTAGGAGTCCCATTTATGGTCGATACTGCTCTGCGGGAGCCTAGATTGGAAACGACATTATCCGCTTGGAAGTTCTGGCAATGGGTATACTCAAGCACCGACCGCCAGTTTTGGTTACTGCAGGCAATTGGCTGGGTCGCGCTGATGCTGATCAGTTTTTTGAGCTTAACCCTTTGGTACAATCAGCAGCAGCTTAATTATATCCTCCACACGGCGCTGCAATCACTGCTTGGTGTGTGCGTGTCTTGGCCGCTTCGGCCGCTGTTCCGCGCGGTTTGGGAAAGGTCAGCCGTTTATCGGCTGACGATGCTGGTGCTCGGAATTTTGGTGGCCTCGATAAGTTGGACGGTGTTGCGCCTCGCGACGTTTATGGGGATGACGGTCGAGACTGGATTGTGGTCCGATTTTGGCGGCTGGCTTTGGGGGTCCATATTGATTTTTATAGGATGGGCGGCGCTCTATCACGGCATTAAATACTACCAACTCTTGCAGTCGGAACATGAGAGTTTACTTCGGTTAGAGGCTCAAAATAAGGAGTTCCAGTTGCAGCGTTCGCGCGCAGAATTGGTCGCTCGCGAAGCCCAACTAAAAATGTTGCGCTATCAATTGAACCCACATTTTTTGTTTAACACGCTGAATGCTATCTCGGCGTTGGTGCGGACAAAAAAGGCGCTCCGCGCAAACGCGATGATCGTACAACTAAGCGATTTCTTGCGCTATTCTCTAGACAACGACCCGATACAAAGCGTCACTTTAGAAGAGGAAATGACTGCGGTACGATTGTATTTAGACATTGAAAAAACGCGCTTTGGCGAGCGTTTGCAGTTGCATTTTGACATTGAGCAAGACGCTCTAAATGTCCAGATACCGAGCTTGATTTTACAACCATTGGTCGAAAATGCGATTAAATATGCCATAGCACCGGAGGAATTTGGCGGCAAAATCACTGTTGTTGCCCGGCTTGTTGGAGATTGCTGCGCGATAAAGATGCTCGACACCGGGCGCGGTGGTATCGCGTTGGCGAATCGAAATATGTTTGAACTGGATGCCGATGCACGCACCGGCGTGGGTTTGCGAAATACCATCGATCGATTGGAGAATTTTTATGGCGACCGATATTTATTTCAATTGACCGCGGCCGATTGCGGTGGATTGTGCGTCGAGATCCGTATTCCGATTGTTCCGGTGCGCCTAGAGGATACTGACTGCGATGGAACCGCAAACTGGACGGTGGTGAGATGAAAAAGCTAAAGACAATCGTCGTCGATGACGAACCGCTGGCGGTAGAGTTTTTGCGCGATATTCTTGCCGACCACGCCGATGTCGATTTGATCGGTTGCTGTAGTAACGGCCGTGAGGCGGTGATTATGGCAAATGATCTCAGACCCGAATTGATCATTTTGGATATTCAGATGCCGGGCGTCAACGGTTTTGAGGTAGTCAAGGCACTGCAATCGGATGTCATGCCAATGGTGATTTTTGTGACGGCCTATGATCTCTATGCAATCGATGCGTTTGATTTGCACGCAGTGGACTATGTACTTAAACCGATTGATCCGGAGCGCATCCATCGTGCGGTAGAGCGAGCAATAGATCGGTTGCAAAATAGTTTAACGTCGCTAGACAACGATTTTAAAACACCTCTAATTGGTGCGATCAGTGATATTTCCGAGAAATTAAATCGCGACTATGACGAAGTTCCCGCCAACCTAGCAAATAAGTTGGTCATAAAAGATGCTGGGATTGTCACCGTTATTGCTCTTAAAGATATCGATTGGGTGGACGCTGCGGGCGACTATATGTGTGTGCATAGCGCCGGCGAGACCCATATTATGCGCAGTACCATGAAAGATTTAATGGCGAAATTAGACCCTCGATTATTCGCTCGTGTTCATCGCTCTACGGTTGTTAATATAGGCCGTGTGGTGACCATTAAATCGCTGCAAAAGGGCGGCAGTATGCTGTTTTTAAAAAATGGCGAGGCGATTAGGGTCAGTCGCAATTACCGGCAGCCGGTGCTCGCGTTGTTCAGAGATTAATCGATACTGCCAGTCGCGTATGGCGCAGTAGGGTGGCCCACACCCGTAGCCAATTAAGTACGTCTCGAGCTGTAGATGGGGGTTAGTTATTGCCCAGCGAGTGTCACTCGCCCCATTGGTCGCAGCTAAACTTCACACTGTCGCATACTCTCTTCCAACCTAATCTCGGGCGTGTCAGTCTCTAAATGAAGTTGCGTGGATTCTTTTGAACTATGCATCGATCATCACTATCCAACATTGTATAATTTTCGTGGCGGTCTGATCGGATACTTTTGACCCACTAGTGGATTGCTAGTGGTTTGGTTTGAATTGCATCACTCGGTACAAAACTGCGGTTTTTTTGAAGTGATCGAAGCAGTGGCATTGACTATTGATATGGCTGGAGCAACAAATGAAAAAAATGTGGTGGTTTGTGCGCGGCCATAAAAAGCATCGAGTCTTGGGTCTGATAATGGTGTTGCTGAGCAGCGTGTCTGGGGCTGAAGTCACGGCGACAGATCGGGCGCTTGAGCAGCGCATTGACGCGCTCTTAACAACCATGACATTAGAGCAAAAAGTTGGCCAGATGGTACAGGGCAATATACCGCACGTGACCCCGGGTGATGTTGTCAAATACCATTTAGGATCGATTCTCAATGGAGGCGGCACCTGGCCGGCCGGTAAAAACTCGACCGCCAACGATTGGTTAAAACGGGCCGATGCTTACCATCTCGCATCTTTGGATACCAGTGATGGCGGAGCCGGCATCCCGATTATTTGGGGGACCGATGCAGTACACGGCCACAACAATGTCATCGGCGCAACGCTGTTCCCACACAATATAGGGCTCGGGGCTAGCAATAATGTTGATTTGATAAAAACAATCGGTCAGGCGACCGCCCGGGAGGTTGCAGTCACCGGGCTAGATTGGATATTCGCGCCCACGGTAGCTGTCGCCAAAGACAGCCGATGGGGCCGTACCTATGAGAGCTACAGCGATGATTCGGACATTGTCCGTCGCTACTCTAAAGCCATGGTTTTGGGGCTGCAGGGGGCGAGCGATGTGTCGAGTGATACGCCGTTAAATATGATCGCGACGGCGAAGCACTTTATTGGCGACGGCGGCACCTTTCGCGGCGTCGATCAAGGTGACACTCGTCTCGACTTGGAAACACTGATGGAATTGCACGGTGCTGGGTACCTATCGGCTATCGATGCGGGCGTGCAGACCATTATGGCCTCGTTTAATAGTTGGAATGGCGACAAGGTGCACGGCAACAAACGATTATTAACCGATTTACTCAAGGGTGAGTTGGGCTTTGATGGTTTTGTGATCGGCGATTGGAATGGACATGGTCAGGTTGAAGGTTGCTCGGACGACGCTTGTGCTGCGGCTATTAATGCGGGCGTCGATATGATCATGGTGCCGGAAAAGTGGCGTTCATTCCTGAGTAATACATTGCGTCAGGTCCGCGCTGGTGTTATTTCTGAAGCGCGTATAAACGATGCGGTAAGGCGTATTTTACGGGTTAAATTGCGCTCGGGTCTATTTGACAAAGAGCGACCCTCGGCGCGACCGATGGCGGGTAAGACCTCGGTAATCGGCGCTGATGAACATCGCTTATTAGCTCGCCGCGCGGTTCGCGAGTCTTTGGTGCTATTAAAAAACAACGATGGTCTGTTGCCAATACGAGGTGGTAGGGTGCTGATTGGCGGCGATGGTGCGGATAATATAGGTAAGCAATCTGGTGGCTGGACGCTGACCTGGCAGGGGACTAAAAATGAGGAGGGAGATTTTCCTGGAGCGACTTCGCTATATACGGGATTAAGGCGGGCCATCGAAGGTGTTGGTGGGTCGGTCGAGTTGACCCAAAATGATCGATGGCGACGCAAGCCGGATGTGGCGGTGGTGATATTTGGTGAAGAGCCCTACGCTGAGAGCGTCGGCGATATGAATGATGTGGTCTATCGTGAATTGGTTAAATCGAACACTGCGTTATTAAGTAGGTTGCGCGCCGAGAACATTCCGGTGATCGCGGTATTTTTAACCGGTAGGCCGTTGTTGGTCAATGCGCTTTTAAACCAGTCTCAAGCGTTCGTGGTGGCATGGTTACCCGGTAGTGAAGGCGGGGGACTGGCCGATGTACTGGTGGCGAACCGCAAGGGCAAGCCGCGCTTTGATTTTACCGGTCGACTTCCATTCAACTGGCCCAAGGTTTCGGTCAATCAATACAGCGCGGACTTGCCGGTGTCGAGTTACCTATTTAAGCGTGGTTACGGCTTGAGCTACGCTAATCCGAGTAAAAATATGCCGTCTACTTTGATCGAGGTTGTTCGCGACGAATCTGCTAGCATGCCTGTATTAATATTTAATACCACCACGCGTAAACCGTTCAACGCCTTTGTCGGTGACTCTCACAACTGGGGCGTCAAGGTCTCCAGTACACAAACTACATCACTCCTCGGCGGGATTTCGGTGACTCGAGTCGATGGGCTGTTGCAAGAGGATTCTCGACAAATTGAATGGCTCGGTGGTGAGAAAAGTCAATTTTACTGGCGCGCCGATTCAATCGTCGATTGGAATGTGATGCTGGATAGTGACGCCGTACTAGTGACCACTTTTAAGGTGGATAAGCATCCCGAAGGACGTATCGATCAGCGTATGGACTGTGGTTATCCATGCTCCGGTAAGATCGATATGACGGCATTTTATAGCGCGGTTCCAGAGGGACAATGGGTTCGTGCGGGTATTCCACTGAAGTGTTTTGCATCTGCCGGAGTGGATTTTAACCGCATCACTTCGCCCTTGGTGCTGGTTAGCTCAGAGCCTTTTACAATTACTATAAATGATGTTCGCGTTACGCGAGAGCTACCCAGTAGTGCTTTAGTCGCCTGCGATTAAATGTCTGAGCACTCAGCGTCAGGGTGTCTAAGGGTTAGATCCTGAAGAACTGCCGGGCAGTGGCGCCGGTTTGGGCGATAATTTGCGCTTCAGACTCCTTTCTGTTGGCGGCTATTCCAGCGACTACCCAGGGTAAAAAAGCCGGTTCATTGCGATTATTTTTCGGTGAAAAAGCCATATTACGTGGCAGTAGATAGGGTGAATCGGTTTCTACCATGAGTCGATTTAGAGGAATATCTGCGATGATTTTTTGCAGGTCGAGACCGCGTCTCTCGTCACATACCCAACCGGTAATACCGATATGCAAGTCCAAGTCGAGGTACTGGTAGAGGGTTTTTCGATCGCTCGTAAAGCAGTGGATCACCGCGCTATGGAACTGATCCCTGTGGGCCTTGAGTATTTCAAGTTGCCTTGTTGCGGCATTGCGCTCGTGAAGAAAAAGCGGCATATTGAGGTCGATGGCAAGTTCTAAGTGTGCTTCAAACGAGCGCTGTTGGACGTCAGGAGCTGCCAGATTACGGAAAAAATCAAGTCCAGTTTCGCCGATTGCAACCACTGATGGATGCGCTGCGAAACGGCGTAGACTGATAGATGTCGACTTTGGGTTAAATTGGTCGGCCGAATGCGGATGTATACCGGCTGTTGCGTACAACATATCTGGGAAATCTGCAGTATGGGTGGTGCACAGATCGATTGCTGCTTGGCTTTCAGATATGGATGTACCGGTGATGACGATCTTTTCTATATTGGCATTTTGCGCGTGTTGCAAGACCTCGGCAATATCGCCGTCAAAACGCTGACTCGATAGGTTGGCGCCTATATCAATGAGCATGGTAGGTTCCGGTTCACTAGTTTTATAAAAGCCGCTCGCGCTCGCTCGCGCGGAGCATGGGCGTGTCGATACCGAGGCGGTGGGAATAGATTGCCGAGTACATCAAGACATTGGTGACATAACCACGGGTTTCTTTGAACGGGATGAGTTCTACCCAAATGTCGAACGGTAGTTCGCCTCGACTTCTTGCGAGCCATTTGGCGACGCGGTCTGGGCCTGCGTTGTAAGCCGCCGTTGCGAGTATTCGATTGTTGTTAAAACGCGTTAACAGGCTCTTATAATACTGTGACCCGATGGGTAGATTGGTTTCAATATCGCGTAATTGCATTTTATTTCGGTATGGAATTGCAAATTTTCTTGCCGTTTCTCGTGCCGTGGCCGGCATAATTTGCAGCATCCCTATGGCGCCAGCGCTCGAGGTTGCGCGTCGTTCAAAAGCACTTTCTTGTCGGGCGATGGCAAATAGCGTCGGGCTGGCAACCCCCGACGATTGCGCCGCGCGTTGTAGCGAATTCTGATAGGCCAGTGGAAAACGGATGACGATGTCATCCCAGTATTCTGCTCGAGCCATGGCCATAATCGCTCGGCTGTGCCATTGCCATTGATGGGTGAGGCTGGCAACGGCCTCCCATTCGACTTGGACAAATTCACGCGTCGCTGCGTGCCACTCGCGATTGGCTTCGATGATAAATTCGTGAAAGTACAATTCGCGTGCGCGGTGCAGTGCCGGCATAGCACTGACTCGCGCGCTGATGGCCTCATCGACCTGTAATGGCCGATGATTAAAACTGTATTTTTTCTGCAGCTTTTCGCTGGCTAAAAAGCCATAAAAATCTCTTTCTAACGCCAGTTCCCGGGTCAGTTGGAGGCGTGGGTTGGATTCTGATTGCGGTGTGTTCTCGAGACTGCGAATCCGCCAATAGCGCCAAGCACTGCGCTGTTGGCGTTCGGCGGAGAGTGTATCTATCCAGCGCAGAACGTCGGGCCAATTTTGCTCCTTGAGCGCGTGGCGAATACGCCATTCGATGACATCGCCCTCAAGGTGGGTGTTGATTATGGCGCTGTGTTGTTGCAGATAGGTATCGGCCTGTTGTTGGTCGCCAACTTTAATCAGACCTTTTACCAGCGCAGATATGAGCGTGGCTGTATCGGTATCGGTAAAAGTCATGCGCTGTTGCGCGCGTTGCCAGTTTTTAATCGCCTGTTGAGGATTGCGCGCAGCTGTGTGGCGCAGGCTATGGGCGACGATGATAGCCGCTCGAGGCTCGTCTGCCACTAAGTCGAGGCCCTTGCTAAACGACGCGGGTTGCCGGTCGAGTTGGTAAAACGTTTCAGCGCGGTGCCGTGTTTCTGACTCGGTCATAAATTGTTGTGTATAGCGGGCTAGGGAATAGTTGTGCGCTAGTAACGCTAATTGAAAGCGCTGCCAAGCGTGTGGGTCATCAATTTCATCGTGGCGGATCAGAATGTCAAAAAGCGCGTTGCACTGGCGTGGTTGCGAGTTTTCGACGGCCCACAATTCTAGTCCACCGGCAATTGCAGCGGCGCGTTGTTGGCGGTGGTATTGGGCGATATGGAATTGACAGCGGCGCGCAGTACTAGCCTCTTCGTCCCGATAATACGTGAGGTAATTGGTCCATTGACCACGTTTGGCGAGATACGCCAGCCACTTGGATCGGAGTCGGTAGGCGAGCACTGAGTCGGCGTTGCGCTCGAGGTAGTTAGAAATCTCAGCGCGGCGCGGTACACTCATATTGGCGGTTAGATCGGCATATTCAAGATAGGGGTAAAGCGGGTAGTCAAAGAGTTCTTCACGCAGTCTGCGCAGGCTGCGCCAATTTCTCTGATCGATCATCCGAAGCGCTTTGGTGTAGAGTGCGCGTTGATCGGTTAATTCAGCATATTGAGTCTCTAAAGGTGCATTGGAGGTCGGGAGTGAGGCCGCTGACGGTGCAGCGAAAAGCCACAGAGTCCATCCCAGTGTGGCTAGAATAAGATTTTTGTACGATCGCTGTGTTTTTTCTTGAGAACTTGGGTCCTCCGTGTTACGAGACTGCATCAACGATCATCACCTTTATTTAACCCATCGAGGGATCTTAAATGATGCGTATTTTTGCATCAAGCAGATATCTACTTGCCGCCCGCATCTTGATTGATTCGCACGGCGAGAATATCGCAGCCGGTGCCGTGCAGTACCCGCGTGCTAGTGGACCCAAAGAGTAGTGATAAACCGTGCCGGCCGTGGGTGCCTACGACGATCAGATCGGCCGCTAATTCTTCGGCTAAACGGTGCATTTCATGCGCCGGATCACCGACTAAGACATGCTGTTGAGAATCCTCTAGCATCACTGATTGAGTCAGCATGTCGAGTGCTTGCATGGCGTTGTGATAGAGTTGAGAGCGCACCTCGGTAAGATCAATGGGAATATCGGTACCATATGCCAAGGTGATTGGCTCTATAATATGGCACAGCGACACTCGGCAGGTGGTACCGCCGAATAGCTGATTGACACGATCGATAATTTGGGTCGACTGTGCCGAAAGGTCGAGCCCGATCAGAATATGTTGGTAGCTTGACACAGCGTGCAACTCCTTTTAATCCAGCGATGCCCAATTGTCTCGCAGTTCGCCATAGAGTATTACACAATGATTTGGTTGTTAATAGCTGGTGTCATCTTGACGATAATTTCGCCACTGCTGTGGATGCGTTCGTCGCCGCGTCAAAAGCACATCGATCACTTACGCAGCTCCGCCAGAACTGCGGGAATACAAGTGATACTCCATCGACGCCCCGACGCCCGCGATGACGAGGTGCGGTTGGAAACAGTCTGTTATCGGTTGCCTTGGCGGGGATTAAAAGTGGCCGATCACTGGGTCATTCATCGCTACAGCCAGCGAGGATGGGAATCATTGTTTTCTGGTTGGCGATGGTTTCAAGGAGAGGCGGAAAACGGGTTCTCTCAGAGTTTGGACGAAGCGATTGTGTGCATGCCCGAATCTGTGTCGGCTATTCTTTGCAATGCATCGGGTATCGGTGTGACTTGGGGTGAGCGAGAAGATACCCAAGCGGTGGCAACTATTTACACCAGTTTGTCGGATCTAAGAGAGTTACTCGAAAAAAAATCTACCAAACCTTGACCTAATGGTGTGCAAGCGCGTATATATGCGCTCTTTCTGATATCTGATGACGTTAGGCTAGCTACAGCCATCGACACGGTAAATTTAATACAAGGCTGTCCACGCATTGGGCTAGCAAGGACATGGAGAAGGTAGTTCCCTATGGGTAAATCCCTCGTTATCGTCGAATCGCCTGCCAAGGCAAAGACAATCAACCGCTATCTTGGTAATGATTTTGTGGTCAAGTCGAGTGTCGGCCACATCCGCGATCTGCCGACCGGTGCCAGTCGCACGCCGACCGACCCTAAAGAGCGTGCCAAGCAGGCGGCGGCGACACGAAAAATGTCTCCGGAGGAAAAACAGATCCACCGGGAAAAAAAGGGCAAAAGCCAGCTATTTAACAGCATGGGGATCAATCCTGAAAATGACTGGAAGGCGCAATATGCAACGCTACCGGGTAAGGAGAAGGTTGTTGCTGAACTTAAAAAATTGGCTAAGAACGCCGACACCGTCTACCTCGCAACTGATATGGATAGAGAGGGAGAGGCGATTGCCTGGCATCTGACCGAGGTTATCGGCGGTGATTCTAGCCGCTACAAGCGAGTGGTTTTCAACGAGATCACCAAAAAGGCGATACGCAATGCGTTTGCCGACCCCGGTGAACTGAATACCCACAGGGTAGATGCCCAACAGGCGCGTCGCTTTTTAGATCGTGTGGTTGGTTTTATGGCCTCGCCATTACTCTGGGAAAAGGTCGGTCGCGGTCTTTCAGCTGGGCGTGTGCAGTCGGTGGCGGTGCGCATGCTGGTCGAGCGTGAGAGAGAGATACGCGCCTTTGAACCCGAAGAATACTGGACTATTCAGGCAGACTTAGAGGGTCGACAAGAGGGCGCGGACAGCGCATCGATCAAGGTTCGTTTCGATGTTAAAAAATACCGTAGCGGTGCCTTCAGGCCGACCAATGGTGAACAGACCGAGGTGGCGCTAGAGATCTTGCGTAGCGCGGATTATGCAGTATCTAAGCGGGAGGATAAACCGACCCGTTCGAAGCCGTCGGCACCATTTATTACCTCGACCTTGCAACAGGCCGCGAGCACGCGACTGGGTTATGGCGTCAAGAAGACTATGATGATGGCCCAGCGGCTCTATGAAGCGGGTTATATCACCTATATGCGTACCGATTCGACCAATCTCAGCGCCGATGCAACGGCTGCCTGTAGAGACTATATTCAACGCATGCATACGCCTAAATATCTGCCAGAGCAACCGATTACCTATAGCAGCAAATCGGGCGCACAAGATGCCCACGAAGCGATTAGACCGTCAAACGTGGATATCCTTCCGGGTGCGCTGGCCGATGTCGAGCCGGATGCGGCGCGGCTGTACCAAATTATCTGGCAACAATTCGTCGCTTGCCAGATGACGCCAGCAGAGTTCACCTCGACCACCATCACGGTTGCCGCGGCAGACTATGAAATGACCTGTAAAGGGCGGGTGACTCGCTTTGACGGTTATTTAGCCGTGATGCCCAACACCCGAAAAAATGATGAGGATGTCGAGCTGCCAGATTTGTCGGCCGGCGATCTTATGACGATGCTCGCATTGATTCCGCAACAGCACTTTACCAAACCCCCGGCGCGCTATTCGGAAGCGGCATTGGTAAAAGAGTTGGAAAAGCGCGGGATTGGACGCCCATCGACCTATGCGTCGATCATTTCTACTATTCAAGACCGCGGCTATGTGCGCATTGAAAATCGGCGCCTGTACGCTGAAAAAATCGGCGATATAGTGACCGATCGATTATCCGAGAGTTTTTCTGATCTGATGGATTACAGCTTCACCGCGAATATGGAAGAGCGACTTGACGAGGTTGCGGCGGGCAAGTTGAACTGGAAGGATCTGTTGAATAAATTTTACGCCACTTTTAGTCAGCAGGTCGCCAAAGCCAAAGACGGTGATCACGGGATGCGCCCCAATGTGCCGTCGGTCACCGATATTGTCTGCGACAAGCCCGATTGCGGACGGCCAATGACCATCAGAACCGCGGGTACTGGGGTATTTTTGGGATGCTCTGGCTATGCTTTGCCGCCTAAAGAACGCTGCAAGGCAACGATTAACCTAACCTCTGGCGATGAGGCGGTGAACGTCGACGAAGATGATGAGGCAGAGTCGAAACGGTTGTTGGATCGTTTTAGATGTAAATTGTGTAATACCTCGATGGACAGCTACTTGGTAGATGCGTCTCGCAAATTGCACGTCTGCGGTAATAATCCCGATTGCCAAGGGTTTGTCGTTGAAAGCGGGCAGTATGTTATCAAGGGCTACGATGGCCCAGTGATAGATTGCGATAAGTGCGGGAGTGAAATGCAGCTTAAAACCGGCCGCTTTGGTAAGTATTTTGGTTGTACCGGCGAATTAAGCCCGGGAGAGCCGTGTAAAAACACCCGCAAGTTACTTCGTAATGGTCAGGCTGCACCCCCCAAGGTCGATCCGATCGCTATGCCTGAGTTGCGCTGTGAAAAGGTTGACGACCACTATGTGCTGCGTGATGGCGCATCGGGAATCTTTTTAGCTGCCAGCCAATTCCCAAAATATCGCGAAACGCGGGCTCCAACCGTGGCCGAGTTGCAACCCTATGGCGACCAAATCGACGCAAAATACCAGTTTCTGTTGGCCGCGCCGGTTAAAGACCCGCAGGGTTTACCGACGGTTATTCGCTATAGTCGCAAAACCAAAGAGCAATACGTGCGGAGTGAAAAAGAGGGCAAGCCGTCTGGTTGGAGTGCCTACTACAACAACGGCGTATGGCAGGGAGCGAGCACCAGCAAGGCAACAAAATAATGCAGTTTTGCGGCGGGCGGGGTAGACTGTCTCAACGAGGCGAGATGATTACCCGCGGTGACAGGCGCGCAGTCGGAGGATGACATATGGCGTTAAAAGAATTTGAATTGATCGTACAGGGCAATGGCGACATTGCATTAAAACATGCGAGCGATCAGCGAACACTCGTCACTATGAAGTTTGCTGCCGATGTTATCGATTATCTGGGTGACCGCCATGTTGATGTCGCTAAGGCGATGGTAGATGCAGGATTGCGCAAAGTGATCGATTTGCAAGAGAATCAGGGCCTTTTAAGTAAAGCCACTGCCGTCAAAAGCCATCAGGTGCATTGAGTACCTGCAACGCACTGATTTCGCCTCTCTTCGACTTGGCTACTGATTAACAGACATCCCCCCCTCCTCATACAGGCAACAGCCCTTTTAATAGCCCTCAGCAATAAACAACCCTGAGTTCTTTATTGCCCTTAGTCGAACCGCGTCAAAAAATACTGATCAAAACACCACAGAGGGGTCTGTGCCGGGGACAATCAAGCGCATTTGGCGCAGCATATTGAATGACAACTGCCGAAGCATAGCGAACGAGAGGACTTTGAGCGATCGGCTGTCTAGAGCATCGATATTAAGGTGGCGGCTTAAATTATTGCGGTTTTTGGTCACCGAATAAAGTCAATGTAAGCCACTATTTTTGGCTTAAATAGTGGCTTACAGCCATGGTTGTCTCAAATTATCAGTGATGGACTAAATAGTCACTCTGACGACCCCAACCGCCAGACCTTCGATGTTGAACTGTTGGGCTCGCAGGTCCACGATGATAGGCTGATAGTCGCGATTCTCGGGAAGTAATTGGACTTCGTTTTTATTTTGGCTCTTAGCGAGCCGCTTCACGGTCACTTCACCATCGACCCGTGCGACGATAATTTGCTTATTCTCAGCGGTGGGTTGCTGGTGCACTGCTAGCAAGTCACCATCCATAATTCCAACATCGACCATACTCTGCCCCTGAACACGTAAAAAATAATCTGCGCTCGGATGGAAGGTGCTCGATGGCACTTCTTGATAATCTTCAATATGCTGTTCCGCGAGTATGGGTTCTCCCGCTGCCACCTGACCGATAATCGGGATGCCAGCGAAATTATCGATAATACGTATCCCTCTAGAGGCACCGGGTATCATTTCTATAGCGCCCTTACGGGCCAGTGCTTTGAGGTGATCCTCGGCGGCGTTGGCGGATTTGAAACCCAGTTTCTGCGCGATTTCGGCGCGCGTTGGCGGGTAGCCAGTTTCTTCAAGGTTGTCGCGAATAAGATCAAAGACTTGTTGCTGTCGAGCCGTAAGTTTAAGCATAAATAACCGTCTTTTTATACAGTGCTGTTAGTATATACAGTGTATTGTCTGGGTGTCAAATAATTCTTTAAAAGCCGATGTGGCAGACCATTGACAGCCGTATTTTGACGAGAGGGTTGGCGTAGTGCTCAATAGTTGGGCTGATTATGTTCTCCACTTTA
>DDJS01000061.1:15396-18026 GCA_002339165.1 Cellvibrionales bacterium UBA2618
TAGGTTCTACAATGAGGGTTATATGACCTCGATCTATAAGTCCGACGGTGGTTAAAGTGTGATCGAACGGTCAACGGCGTTACCAATACTCGATTTAAGGATGAAAATTATGTTGGAAACAAAAGTTCAAGAGGCGTGGCGGGTACTGCGAATTCAGTCGGAACTAGTCGACGGTACGGACCGGTTACTAAAATTAGGTCGTGCGGTCACGGTGTTTGGTGGTGCGCGCTTTGACCAACACTCTGAGCACTATGACGCAGCGCGCGAATTTGGATTGTTAGTAGGGCGTGCGGGTTTACCGGTAATTACTGGCGGCGGCCCGGGTATTATGGAGGCGGCGAATCGAGGCTGTCAGGCCACCGACTCGGTGTCGGTTGGTTTGAACATTGAACTACCCTTCGAGCAAGAAATTAATCCCTATCAGGACCTGTCGCTGGAATTTCGGTATTTTTTTGTGCGTAAATATCTGTTTTTAAAACACGCGATTGGTTTCGTTACGTTCCCAGGCGGGTTTGGCACTTTAGATGAATTGTTTGAGGCACTGACGCTGGTGCAAACGCAGAAAATGTCGGCCTTTCCGATCGTATTGGTAGGCTGCGCTTACTGGCGTGGATTGTTTGATTGGATTTCCGAGGAAATGATCGGACAGGGCTGTATCGATCAGTCAGAGTTGCGTTTGGTAACGCTGGTAGACACGCCGCAAGAAGCCGCGGACATAATTCTTGAGCATGCGCGAACGCTCGAAGCTGAGCCGGCGACTCACTAACTACCCGGTTCATCGAATCTGCGGCAAAGGGCTGAGAAAACTACCTAACTGGGCTCGCTGAGCTTTTAGTTAGTGCCGAATTTTTAGTACCCATCACCCAGCTTTAAGTACAGAGCTGTTGCTAACGAGCTATGCAATCGCGCGGAAAGATTTAATGCCATTGACCGTCGTCAAAAGTCATCCCACCCAAACAGTGAATCCGGCTCTATTTTGTCGAGGGCGTCGCCGACGCCATAGGGTAGACAGATGTTGTCCGCGCCTCTGGGACTCTGCGTGTCGAGTTCTAATTCATGCCGCCAATTTTCTGGCTGTCGCTGCTGCCGAACGGCGATTTGTGATAAGGTTTCAAAATCCACTTGGTCAATATCGCCCTCTAGAAATTGGATGCTGACGATTCCGGTCGATTCTTCGATTGCGATGATTTCAAAAAAACGATAAGCGGTAATATCTTCATACCACTGTCCTACTGTGGGAGCTAACTTGGCCATTGGGCGTGTCCTCCTAATCGTTGGATTCTGAACTTAACATTGCGAGCATCAAGATGCACATGGTTAATTTTGGCAGCGGTGATTGCAATTAGGTCGCTTACTCAATGCTTTAATTCAGTTTGCTGTACTAAGATATTATTTCCAGTAAATTTATATTTTTGCTGTAGTGATTATATAAATAGGTAAAATAAGCGAATGGAATAGCAACCAACGGTTTAAAGAATAAACTATTCTAAAAAACTGGCGAATTTCACCGACCCCAACTTAGAGTGAGCCTATGAGCCAATCTCACGGTCGCCTGATGATCGACCTTTTGGGTACCGACATCAGCGCTGAAGAACACCTATTATTACGCGATCCTCAGGTTGGCGGCGTGATACTGTTCGGGCGCAATATTACCGATCGCCAACAAATATGCGATCTCGTCGCACAGATTCGCCAGACTGCACCCCATCTGTTGCTCGCCGTCGATCAAGAGGGCGGTCGGGTGCAGCGGTTTACTCATGGATTCACGCGCTTGCCGCCGATGCAAATGCTCGGTGATGCGGTGCTTAAAGATGCCTCGCAGGGACTCGCGCTAAGCCATGAGACCGGCTGGTTGATGGCTTCAGAGGTTCTTTCCTGCGGGTTAGATATTAGCTTTGCGCCGGTATTAGACGTCGATCGAGAGCTGAGTAGTATCATTGGTGATCGGTCTTTTTCCGACTGCCCCGATATTGTGGTGGCAGCGGCACAGGCGTTTATCGGCGGTATGCGCGAAGCTGGAATGGTCGCCACGGGAAAGCACTACCCCGGCCATGGGGGCGTGGTCGCCGACAGCCATCTGCAGGCGCCGGTAGACGAGCGCTCGATGGCGATGCTAGTCGAGCGCGATTTAGTGCCGTTTTCGCGGTTGAGCGAGCAACTCGGTGGTGTGATGCCGGCGCACATGACGTTTCCCAAGATCGATCCATACTCGGTGGGCTTTTCACGCTTTTGGTTACGGGACATGCTGCGCGATAAACTAGGCTTCAAGGGCGTCATTTTTAGCGATGATCTGTCGATGAAAGGTGCCGATATCGCCGGCAGTTATCGCGACAAAGCTGGCTTGGCGCTGGATGCTGGTTGCGATATGATTTTGGTCTGTAATAGTCGTCCCGGAGCCTTGGAAGTACTCGATTATATGCATTCCGAGGGGCTAGCTGGCAGCGAAAAAATCGCCTCGATGATGGCCTACCAAGGGCCTCATGCCGAGATGCAATCTTGGGCCGAGTTGACGGCATCACAGCGCTGGTTGGCTATTGTCGACCGTTTGTCGAGATTGTTGGGCGTGAAGATCACGTAGAGATAATTTAGATCCGATGGGGATTGAGAAAAATCCGTTGAACATAGAACAT
>DDJS01000061.1:18351-19238 GCA_002339165.1 Cellvibrionales bacterium UBA2618
GAACATAGAACATTGAGAATGGGAGTGAACAGACACCGATGGATACACTGCGCAACAAACTGGCCAACCTGACCGGTGAACAGTATTTGTGGGTGATAGAGTTATTTGTCATCGTTATGATAGCGCTGGTGGCTGGGTTTTTGGTCAACCGTGCGATGGGCAGACTCGAAGCGCGGGCGGTGCAAACCAAGACCGTCTGGGACGATGCGCTGATCGAGGCCAGTCGCAAACCGTTGGTATGGTTGATTCGGATTTTAGGGATCAATTTTGCCGCCAGCATTGCCCTGCAAAAGATGGAGTCGCAACTGCTGACGTTGATCGAACCGGCCAATCAATTGGCGGTGATTTTTCTCGGCGCATTGTTCTTAAATAATTTTATCAAGCGTGCGGAAAATAACCTCGTCGATCCGAGTTTTGTCAGTAAACCGATGGACATGACCACCATGCGAGCTGTCGCTAGGCTGCTACGTAGTGCGGTCATTATCACCGCCGTACTGTCGGCTATGCAGATTTTGGGTATCTCGATTTCTGGACTTTTGGCGTTTGGTGGCATTGGTGGGCTCGCCGTAGGTTTTGCCGCTAAGGACCTTTTGGCCAATTTTTTTGGCGGCTTGATGATCTACCTCGACCGCCCATTTTCGGTCGGCGATTGGGTGCGCTCACCCGATCAAGAAATAGAGGGTACGGTAGAGGATGTTGGTTGGCGGTTGACCCGCATTCGCACGTTTGACAAGCGGCCGCTGTACATCCCCAACTCAGTATTTGCCAATATTTCGGTCGAGAACCCGTCGCGCATGAGTCACCGGCGGATCTATGAAACCGTCGGCATTCGTTACGTCGATATCCAACATATGGATGCGATCATTGCAGACGTTCGAAAAATGCTG
>DDJS01000160.1:0-2776 GCA_002339165.1 Cellvibrionales bacterium UBA2618
ACTGACCGTCTGCTCATCATCACCAGTTAAGTGATTGTGCACCAACGATTGGTCTTGAGATTTTATGGTGCCAGTGCACTCATCACGCTAAATAAATGACTAGCAGGACCTAAAGGCGCAAGACGACGTGGATCTAACGCCGATCACTGAGGCCGCATGATGGATGAACTAGCGTTCTCTGAAGGTGATTCGTCCCTTGCTTAGATCGTAGGGCGTCATCTCTACCTTGACCTTGTCGCCGGTCAATATACGGATGTAGTGCTTGCGCATTTTGCCCGAGATATGGGCAATAATAATGTGCCCGTTTTCGAGTTTAACTCGAAATGTGGTGTTTGGAAGGGTGTCGATGACCTCGCCTTCAAATTCAATGTTTTCTTCTTTCGCCATGTGTCGATATCTGTGCCTTTGCTAAAACGAGCGCAAGTTTGCCCTAAAATGACTTGTTTAGCAAAAGTCATTTTAGCTCCCGCCAGCAATTGTCTCGAAATACCTCAAGCGGCTGGAAATTTCGCTTGTAACTCATTTTCTCGCAGAGCTCTATCCAGTAGCCTAAATACAGATAATCCAAGCCGAGTTTGCGAATTAATTCGATTTGAAACAACACCCCGAGCGTGCCGAGGCCTCGGTCGGCGAAGTCGGGATGAAAGTAGGTGTAGGCGGCTGAGAGGCCATGGTCGATACTGTCGATAACGGCGCAGCCGATCAATTGATCGGCCAATCGCATTTCAAGGTAGCTGGTGCATTCCCAGGGGCGACCTAAATAGTCTTCGAATTGTTTCATCGATGGCGGGTACATATCTCCATCCGAGTGGCGCTCAACGATGTAAGCAGAATATACCTCGTAGTGCTCGGCCATATCTATACTTGCCAGTTGATCGATGACTACATCGGCATTTTTCGTCCAGCAACGCTTTTGTGAGCGATTGCGTTTAAAACGTTGAACGTCAACCCGACTGGCCAGACACAGTGCGCATCCTAAGCATCGAGGGGTATATAAAAAATTGCCATTGCGCCTAAAACCCAGTCGGCTCAACTGGCTGTATAGAGGGACATCAATCACGGTATCAGGATCGACGAACAACATCCGCGCCGTTTCTGCAGGTATATAGCTACAGTCATGGGCTTCTGATAACAGCAGCCCAATCTCAAACGTCTCAGAGGCGATTATTTGACTCAACCGTGTTCTCCCAAGTGTTATATTAACGGCTCCTAACGGATGCCCCAACTGCCGACTTCGATAGCTCAAAGACTGCTATAGCTAAAACTAAAGCTAGTGTTTTTATACCTTCGCGCAACGCCTATGACTCACCCAGCGAGTTTAACAGGTTACAGCCGAAGACTAATACAGCGAGCTAAAGCACAGACGCCGGCGTGTCATTGTCAAAAGCTGGCCATGCTAGGTCGCGGTTGACCTGGTATTTCAATCGCTCGATAAAATCTTTGCGCTGGATCGACGTGGCACCCATGCTGAGGAGATGAGATGTCGGCAACTGGCAGTCGATCAAATCGTATTTAGCCTCCGCCAATCTTTGGCTCAGGCAGACTAGAGCAATTTTAGAGCTGCTCGCCACCCGGCTGAACATTGATTCACCACAAAAAATACCACCCACGGCAACACCATACAGTCCGCCCACGAGTTGCTCATCACGCCAGACCTCGATCGAATGAGCCAAACCGCAACGGTGCAAATTGGTGTACGCTTCAATCATCTCGGCGGTAATCCAGGTCCCAGTTTGCTGCAGGTTTCGCTCGGCACTACAACCATGCATAACGTCTTCAAACGCGCGGTTTGTGGTCACCCGGTAATCGTCTCGACGCATCAGTTTACGCAGGCTGCGCGAGACATGAACACGGCTTGGTTCGAGCACACAGCGCACCGCAGGAGACCACCAAAGGAGCGGGTCGCCATCTTGGTACCACGGAAAGATGCCTGCCTGATACGCGTTTAGGAGCGTGCTAGGTTCTAGGTTACCCCCAACCGCGAGCAGGCCATCAGGTTCGGATTCAGCATTGCAGGGGTCCGGAAACCACGGATGCTTTGGACTGAGCCAAACCACGGGCATATCAATCAACCATCCAAAAAGCGTTCTGCATCGAGGGCCGCCATGCAGCCACTTCCGGCCGAGGTCACCGCTTGTCGGTAGACGTGATCGGCCACATCGCCGGCCGCAAACACACCGCCGATACTGGTTTCTGTGGCATTGCCCTGCAATCCACCAGAAATCTCGAGATAACCATCGTGCATATTCAACTGTCCGGCAAAAATGTCGGTATTCGGTTTGTGACCAATGGCGATAAATACCCCGCTGACGGTAATCTCCTTGCGCACACCGCTGTGGCTGTCGGTCACAGCAACACCGTTGACCCCACGATCGTCGCCGAGAACCTCTTCCAATTGATGATTCCATTCGATGCTGATATTACCGTCGCGCTCTTTGGCAAACAGTTTGTCTTGGAGCATTTTTTCGGCGCGAAGTTTATCGCGGCGATGGATCAATACCACTTCCGAACAAATATTCGACAAATAGAGCGCTTCCTCAACCGCCGTATTGCCGCCACCGACGACTGCAACCTTTTGATTGCGGTAAAAGAAACCGTCACAAGTAGCGCATGCCGAGACTCCTTTACCCATAAATTCCTCTTCCGATGGCAGCCCTAGATACTGCGCAGAGGCCCCGGTAGCGATGATCAAAGCATCGCAGGTGTAGGTTGTGTTGCCAATCAGTTTAAACGGTTTTTGCGCTAATTCTACCGACTCAATATGATCAAAAATTGT
>DDJS01000160.1:3122-11312 GCA_002339165.1 Cellvibrionales bacterium UBA2618
GCATGCTTTTGCATGCGTTCCATTAATTCAGGGCCCTGAACGCCATCGGCATCTCCAGGCCAGTTGTCGACATCCGTGGTAGTGGTCAATTGACCGCCTTGTTGAATGCCAGTAATTACAACTGGGTTTAAATTGGCGCGTGCTGCATAGACTGCGGCGGTCCAGCCTGCGGGGCCAGAACCTAGTATAATTAACGGGTGGTGAATGGTTGTCATAAAATATCTCAGCTGGGTTAGAGTTCACCGGCGATCGCTGCAATCTTCGATGGTTGTCGAAGTCAGAGCGCCTGCCTGAGTGTCAATCGGCAATGATAAAGGGTTTCTAACCCATCACCCAATAGGTTTTTAAAATTTAGCCTGCTCGCATCAATTATTCTGTCAGGTGTCTATGTTTGGCCCATAATCGGCTACAATTAACGCATTGCCATGAAAGGGGAACAGCATTGCGCGGCCACAGCGATAAGCGTAAAGATCAACAGGATATCGGAGCCGAGCGATCGGAAGACTCAAGGGTAGGGCGTCTGATCGCCGAGGGCGCACTGATCGGTTTAATATTGCTATGTTTGGTGGTTTTTATCGCGTTACTGAGCTTTTCTCCAGACGATCCTGGCTGGTCTACCACCGGCACGCGCGTCGGTGTTAACAACGCGGTGGGGCCTGCGGGGGCTATGGTCGCGGATATCTTTTATTACCTGTTTGGCATTATGGCGTATCTCTTTCCGCTGGCGTTGGCGCTGCGCGCGGCCGAAAAACTCCGCCGCCACGCCGGTTCATCCAGCGAGGAGTTTGACCCCGGCGCGTTTTTTTTGGCGACGATCGGCTTTGTCCTAATCATGTCCAGTGCCACCGCACTGGCACATATCCAACTGGCAGAGATAACCGTCAGTTTTCAATATATTGGCGGCTTGCTGGGCAAAGAAATTGGCGATGCCTGTCTGGCCGCATTCAATTGGGTGGGCAGTAGCTTAATCTTGGTTGCGCTGTTTTTGTTTGGCGTCAGTGTGTTTGCCGATATTTCTTGGTTTACCGTGGGCAAGCGCACGCTCGGCTGGGCGCAAGATCGCTACCATCAATGGTGCGATTTTTTACACTTAAAACGCCAGCAGCGTAGCGAACAACAAGCCGCAAAAGCGATCAAGGCGGAGCGCCTTGTCAAGCTCAGTAACGACACCGTCGAGCAGCAAAAACGGGTCGCCCCAGTGATCCAACTGCCGGCACCTGCGCAACGAGCCAGCCCTAGGGTTGAACGGGAAAAACAGCAAACGCTGTTTATCGATGACGATCTCGCTGGATCGCTGCCGCCGTTGAGTTTACTCGACGCTGCCAACCTCGACGCCCAGACGGGTTATTCGGCGGACTCTCTAGAACATCTGTCGAGATTACTCGAGCACAAATTACAAGATTTTGGTATCAGCGCCGAGGTGGTTGCGGTACTGCCAGGGCCGGTGGTCACACGCTTTGAAATCCAACCCGCCGCGGGGATTAAAGTCAGTCGAATCACGTCTCTGGCAAAGGATTTGGCGCGTTCTATGGCGGTGATCAGCGTGCGGGTGGTCGAAGTAATCCCGGGTAAAGCTGTGGTCGGCATCGAGATACCCAACGAGCAGCGCCAGATGGTCAAGCTCAGCGAGGTGCTCTCGAGCGACGCTTACGATCGTGCAAGCTCGCCTTTAACGTTGGCGCTTGGTCACGACATATCCGGTTTGCCGGTGGTCGCAGATCTCGCGCGAATGCCACATCTACTGGTGGCTGGAACCACTGGCTCGGGCAAGTCAGTGGGTATTAATGCCATGCTGCTCAGCTTGCTATTCAAATCATCCGCTGACCAGGTCAAGTTGATTTTGGTCGATCCGAAAATGCTAGAATTGTCGGTCTACGACGGCATCCCCCATCTCTTGACCCCGGTGATTACCGACATGAATGATGCTGCCAGCGGGTTGCGCTGGTGCGTCGGTGAAATGGAGCGGCGCTATAAATTAATGTCGGCGATGGGGGTACGCAACATCTCGGGCTACAATCGCAAGATTGAAGAAGCTCAAAAGGCCGGCGAGCCGATTGTCGACCCGCTGTGGACATTCGACCCCAGCGACGCCTCGTGGGACCCTAATACACCGCCGCCCGAGGCACCTGAATTAACCGCGCTACCCTACATCGTGGTGGTTATTGACGAGTTTGCCGACATGATTATGATCGTCGGTAAAAAGGTCGAACAACTGATCGCACGGATCGCCCAGAAAGCCCGCGCGGCTGGAATACACTTAATTCTCGCCACCCAGAGGCCGTCGGTCGACGTGATTACTGGGCTAATCAAAGCTAACGTGCCGACACGGATCGCCTTTCAGGTGTCATCCAAGGTCGATTCACGCACCATTCTCGACCAGGGTGGCGCCGAACAACTGCTCGGTCACGGAGATATGCTGTATCTCCCTCCCGGCACCAGCGTGCCGGAGCGAGTCCACGGTGCCTTCGTAGACGATCCCGAAGTGCACCGCGTCGTTGCCGAGCTAAAGCGGCGCGGCCAACCCAACTACATAAATGACATTACCGATGAAGCCTGCGTGTCCAACATACCCGTACCGGGCTTTAGCAATGATCAAGACGGTGAGGGCAATGAAGCCTCTGATGCGCTCTATGACGAGGCGGTTGCCTTCGTTATCGACTCGCGCAAGGCATCGATCTCGTCGTTACAGCGCAAGTTACGGGTTGGCTACAATCGTGCCGCGCGCCTGATCGAGACTATGGAAGAGGCCGGTATCGTCAGTACTATGAGCAACAGTGGTGGCCGCGAAGTGTTGGTACCATCTGGGGGTCGATCGTGAATTATAGTCTCGCGCGCGGGTTGTGTTGGGCCTGCATAATGCTTGCTGGTTGGTCTTTCGAGACAACCGCTGCACCGCGCGCGGCAAGCGCTCAGTTGCACCAACTGCTGGCGAGCATGAACAGCTACAGCGCGCAATTTATGCAGCACACGCGGGATGCCGAAGGACAGACTCTGCAACGCGCTAGCGGCGTCTTCGAGTTCGCCAAACCGCAATCGATGCGTTGGATTACGCTACAACCCATGACCCAGCACATTATTACCGATGGTCGCTCATTGTGGGTTTATGACGCCGACCTTGAGCAAGTCATTGTCGACGACTTTAATCGCCAAATGTCGGCCACGCCGGCGATGATTTTTTCCGAGTCGGTGGCATCGATCGATGCGACTTACCGCGTGGAACGACGCGAGCCGGACGAGGCAGTTGTGGCTTTTATCTTGACGCCGCGAGATGATACTGGCCTGCTTTCGAGCATAGAGCTGACTTTTATCGATTCGGCGTTGTCCGGCGTATCGATTACCAGCGCCGAGGAAATCAATCAATTTGATTTTTTGCGGGTTCAACTCAATCCAGTGATTTCGTCGGCAGCCTTTAGTTTTGAGGTACCCACAGATGTCGAGGTGATCGATAATAGGCAATAGCCACCCGCGGGCAACCGGACGACGTTACGATTACAATTCATACCAACGATTGACTTTATTCGCCCGCATACTGGACAAGATCAGCTTTTTGAGCGGATGGCAAACAACACAAAGAGGACAGCCGATTGCATTGGTTGATGATAGGCGTTGGTGGAGCACTCGGCGCGATAGCGCGGTATGGCGTTGCTCAAGCCTTTGCCGTCGACGGCAAATTCCCCTATGCGACGCTGGCGGTGAATGTCGTAGGCTGCTTTATGATCGGTGTACTATTCGTTATTATCGATGATCGGGGTATGCTGTCGGCCAGCGCCCGACTGTTTTTGATGACTGGGTTTTTGGGCGCTTTTACCACTTTTTCAAATTTTTCGCTGGACACGCTGTCGCTGTGGCAAAATAATCAGCCCGGTTTAGCCATTGTTTACGTGTTTTCTAATATGCTGTGTTGTCTCGCAGCTGTCTTCGTTGCGGTACATATCGCTCGAACCCTATAAAGGACCCTCTATGATCGACCCGAAACGGCTGCGCACAGACATTGCCGACATCACCCAATCTCTGCAGAAAAAACGCTACGATTTAGACGCCGATGCCTTTACCCAACTCGACGCGGCGCGCAAAGAGCGCCAGATCAAGGCGGAAAGCTTGCAGGCCGAGCGCAATCAGTACTCCAAGACGATGGGGCGCTTAATCGCTGAGGCCAAGTCAAAGGGCGGTGACATAGCCCCGCTCAAGGCGCAAGGCGAAGCGCTGAAAAATGCCTTTATTGACGCTGAACAGTCGCTTAATGAGGTTCAGCAGCAGATCGAGCAACTCTTGCATGGCATTCCCAACGTGCCCGACAGTAGCGTACCGGAGGGCGTGGACGAAGGCGATAATACCGAGGTCAGGCGCTGGGGCGACATTCCGGAATTTACCTTTACACCCCTCGATCACGTCGATTTAGGGGCCGCGATCGGCGGTATGGATTTCGATCGAGCGGCTAAAATAAGCGGGTCGCGGTTTGTTCAGATGCGTGGCAAGCTGGCGCTATTACACCGCGCACTAGGGCAGTTTATGCTCAGCACCCACACTCTCGAGCACGGTTATGAGGAAGTTTACGTACCCTTTATCGTCAATCGTGAATCGCTGTTTGGTACCGGTCAATTACCCAAGTTCGAAGAGGACCTGTTTAAGCTTAACGACGAGCGGCAGTTGTTTTTAATCCCCACCGCCGAAGTACCGGTGACCAATATCTACCGCAATGAAATTATCGATCAGTTGCCCATCAAATTCGTTAGCCAAACGCCGTGCTTTCGCAGTGAAGCCGGCAGCTACGGACGCGACACTCGCGGTATGATCAGACAGCACCAGTTCGACAAGGTCGAAATGGTGCAGTTTGTCGCCGCCGAGGATTCTTGGCAGGCACATGAAGAGCTGACCGGCCACGCACAAAATATTCTTGAAAAACTAGCGCTACCATACCGCTGCGTGACACTGTGCGGCGGCGATCTTGGCTTTTCGGCGGCCAAGACCTACGACCTCGAGGTCTGGTTACCCTCGCAAAACACCTATCGAGAGATATCCTCATGCAGTAATTTTACCGACTTTCAAGCGCGCCGTATGAAAACTCGCTACCGCGACAGCCGCACCGGTCAGTTAGAATTTGTACACACAATTAATGGGTCGGGACTGGCAGTGGGTCGAACCATGGTCGCTGTCATGGAAAATTACCAGCAAGCAGATGGCTCCATTTTGGTACCCGAGGTACTGCAACCTTATATGCATGGCCTGCGCGTGATCGACTAAAGTGGATTACCTACCGCTATTCCACAACCTCAAGCAACGCCGAGTGATTGTGATCGGCGGCGGTGAAATCGCGTTGCGAAAGATACGCTTGGTGGCCGAAGCCGGGGCCAGTATCACCGCGGTCGCGATTGAATTTTGCGCCGAATTACGCGCTATGGCGGCCGAGTCTGAGACACTGCAGTTGCTCGAAGACCGATACAGCCAAGCCCATATGCACAACTTGCAACCGGCGGTACTGGTGATTGCCGCGACCAATGACCGAGAACTGAATCGTGCCGTTTCGGCGGACGCCCAAGGTCTAAACATACTCTCTAACGTGGTCGATGATCCGGATTATTCGACGGTGATATTCCCGTCGATCGTCGATCGCTCACCGATTCAAATTGCCATATCTAGCGGTGGCGATGCGCCAGTGTTGGTGCGCTTATTGCGCACTCAGTTCGAGGCTTTGGTGCCCGCCGGATTGGGTAAGCTAGCCGCGCTTGCCGGGCGCTTCCGCACGCGAGTGAAGGCCAAATTCAGCCACGGATCAGACCGTAAAGCGTTTTGGGAGGAAGTCTTTTACGGCCCCATCGCCGAACAGGCCTACGCCAATAATCTGCAGCGCGCAGAACAACTACTGGGTGAGAAAATTGCCGCCACTGAGCGATTTTCTACCGGCGAGGTCTACCTGATAGGCGGTGGCCCCGGCGATCCAGATCTGTTGACATTCAAGGCCTTGCGATTGATGCAGCAGGCCGACATCGTGCTCTACGACCGCCTGATATCCCCCGAGGTATTGAACCTAGTGCGCCGCGATGCGACGCGTATCTATGTCGGTAAAACCGCCGGTGATCACGCCGTCAGTCAAAGCAACATCAATCAAAAACTGGTCGAATACGCGCAGCAGGGCAATCGGGTGGTGCGCTTGAAGGGCGGCGATCCGTTTATTTTTGGCCGCGGCGGCGAAGAGATCGAAACCCTCGCAGAGCACGGCGTGAGCTTTCAAGTGGTGCCCGGGATCACTGCTGCATCGGGTTGCGCGAGCTATGCCGGCATACCGCTAACCCATCGTGATCATGCCCAATCGGTTCACTTTATCGCCGGTCATCTGCGCTCCGGACAAATCGATTTGAATTGGCGAGAACTAGTTCAGTCCAATCAAACGTTGGTGTTTTATATGGGCCTAAATGGTATGGAGACAATCTGCGCCAAGCTACTCGAGCACGGGCTAGCCGCCGACACGCCGGCGGCGTTGATCGAAAAGGGCACCACCGACCAGCAACGAGTGTTTATCAGCGATTTAACCGACCTGCCGAAACGGGTTCGAGACGCCGGCGCCAAAGCACCAACCTTGATCATCGTCGGAACGGTGATCGCGCTGCAGCACAAATTGGCCTGGTTTAACGTCGACGCCAAAACCGATTGAATCAGATTTTCGAACATCCAACTTACAGCTCTTACGGATACAGTGTTTAACAAGTAAACGGGTATAAAATAGCCTATAGAGGGCCTTGAGAGGTTGTAGAGACGGCATAAAGAGCGCACAGAAAGCCCTTTGCAGCTAGCGCATACCTTCACACCTCCCGGTCTTTACCCGAGTAGGCACGTTCCTTCATGTCGGATTGAATGTACACCTGATCGGTGGTTGCCATGCTGGCATGACCCAGATCATCCGCCATATGTTTTAGCGGTCGCGTGGCGATATCTTGCGATGCTCCGGTATGCCGTAGCCAATGACTGGAGGCGACGCGAAGCGTCTCGGCATCAGCGCCAAAGCCCTCAGCAACCATATGCCGGTGTGCAGCATCAAACCGCGCCTGCACGATACGCCGCAATTGGCGCGGCGTCATACCACCAACGCCGCGATTCTTAATCACTAGGGGCGAATGGACACCAAAGTTAAAGCTGAGCCCGCTACGGTATTCGCGGTACCGCTGAATATACGGGAGGAGGGCGTCTGGCACCGAAATGTCACGTACCTTGTTGCCCTTCCCCAAAACCTTAAGCCATTGATTACCCTGATTATCTTTCCAAAAATGCTGCCATGCCGGTTGCCAATTCGGACGTTCAGATAATTCAGAAATCCGCAAGTACAGGGTTTTTAACAGCGCCACCATAAACAGACTACGCTCTTGATCAGGGTCATTATCGGCGTCGCGCTGCGCGGTTTCTAACACGTATTGCCACTGCAGGTCGGATAATCGGCGAATCTCTTTTTGGCTGGCGCCAACCAACAAATACGGCGACTGCTTACGAATTGCCGGGATTGGGTTGCCAAAAGCGTAGCTTTCATCGGTCAGATAGTCGTAGTAGCAAGACAGCGCGGAAAAGCAGATTTTCATCGCGCTATTTGACAGTCGGTGCGCCTCGCGGGATGTGCTTGGATCTTTGCCATCGGCCAGTGCATCGGCGCGATCCGATTTGGCCACCTTGACGGTAAACGGACGCCATAGTGGATTACAGCGTAAACTGCCGGCCCGCAGTGAAAACCGACCGTGCACCGCGGTTGATACCCAATGCTGTGGCGGATGATTGACGAAATCGAAAAACGCTTCGAGATCCCCGCGGCGCAATTGCACGATGGATTTATTCGCCACCGTCCAAGACCACAGTAATAACCGTTCAACTTCGTTGCGGTAACTACGATAAGTGGCCTCATTTTTTCGGCTGTAACTTTTTAAAAATGACTGAGTATGGATAAAATCCTCGAACGTTTCGGGACGTTGCTGCCTTTGCTGTTCGATGAATTCTAAGGCGTCGGGGTATTCTCGCAGCATCGCCAGGCCCGAGGGCAATCGAATAAACGCCACGTGGGCATCAAACAAGGGTTTTGGTTTAAATACTTTTGCCATAGCCTTTATACCTACGTTACTTACGTTGTGAAAACGAATGTAAAAACTCGTCGTAGCGATCCAAAATCAATGCTATCGATCTTGAGCAGCGCCTTACTCAATTGCACCTTACTCA
>DDJS01000065.1:0-5618 GCA_002339165.1 Cellvibrionales bacterium UBA2618
TGATTGTCTATTTGATATCTATATTTCATCTCAAATAATACCCTAACAAGCCGTAAAGTGTAAATTCAGACTACTAAATTCAAGCGTCTTGAATCGCGACGCGCGTTGTGTCGACTAAACCATTGCTGCCGGAATCATCATGCATCCTAACCCTGAATCAAACGGAATACGACAAGGAGTTGTACTTGTCTAATCAACGAATGGATTGATCTCTCCAAGAATGGGTGTGATAAAAAAATCTACCGCCCGCCCGGCATCGTTAAGCGCCTCGCGCAATCGCAACTGCGGTTCCTCGATCGGTTCATCGGTGAGTATAAATGTGCCCCAATGCATCGCAAATGCCCTGCCAGCCCCAACATCCTCGGCAATCTGCAGTGCTTCATCGGGGTCGACGTGCGAAGCGGCCATAAACCAGCGTGGTGCATAGGCACCAATCGGAATAAAAGCATAGTCTGGCGCGCCCAGTCGCTGGCGGATGTCGCTAAAATCCGACGAATAACCGGTGTCGCCAGCATGGTACAAGGTTCGTTCTGGCGCGGCCATATACCAGCCACCCCAGAGGCTTCGATTACGGTCTAATAGACCTCTAGCCGACCAGTGGTGGGCCGGTGTGAAGGTGAAGACCGTCCGTTCAACCTGCCGACTCTGCCACCAGTCATACTCCTCCACTCGTTCAATACCGACGGATTTCAGCAGCGCGAGATCCCCCTTTGGCACCAAGAACAGCGCCCTTGGATGATTCGCCTGCAACGCCAACAAGCTTGGAATATCCAGATGGTCGTAATGATTATGACTCACCAGCACCACGTCAATTGGCGGCAGCGAGGTCAACGCAATCGCTGGCTCCACCATCCGCTCGGGCCCTGCCCAAGAGACCGGCGACGCACGACGAGAAAAAATTGGATCGGTAATAATCGTCAGGTCGCCATTGTTGAGCAGGTAGGTGGCATGACCAATCCACACCGCATATTGGGTACTCTGGCCGCTCAAACCTTTCCAATCATCAGATCTTGGCAATTCAATCGGCGCTGGTTGCTGGCGCGCCACACGCCACTGCAACAAATCCACCAGCGATTTATTGATCGCTTGACCATCGCTATTGGTGAACCGATCGCCACCCGCACAAGCGATAAGCCATTGACTGAGCGCAATCCAAAGTATCGTTTGAATGATCGAACGTGACACAAAATAACCTTTTAACAATAGTGAGCCATGGGAATGCAAGGGCGCTCTAACCGCCGACTAACACGCCCGCCATCCGAGGGCCACCAGTGCGCTTTGCTCGCGTCGTTCACCGGCAGTCACTCCGCGCATGCGTCGCATAATGAAGCAATCCACGCGATAAACAAAAGGCCATCTGGCGTTCAGTTTGCGCGTCTAAGTCCAATCAATAAATTAACCGCTTTTTGAATATTTGTCCATGCTCATCTACTACAATAGCCTGCCATAGCAGTCTGGCTAATTTCGCAAAACCGTCAATAACCACTCTGTGGAGATTTGGCCAAACCGCCTAGCCATCGATCGGACTATTGATTAATCGACCTATTCACAACAACTCAACACAGGATACTGACATGTCTCAATTTAACAACGTAACGGTCGACATCGCCGCCAACGTCTATTTCGACGGCGGCGTCATCAGCCGCTCGATCCACTTCGCCGATGGTAGCCATAAGACGCTGGGCGTCGCACTGCCCGGTGAATACCAATTCACTACCGCGGTTGAGGAGTTGATGGAATTTTCGTCCGGTGAGGTTGAGGTTTTATTACCCGCAGAATCGGCGTGGCAAACTATCACCGCTGGCATGTCGTTTTCGGTGCCCGCTGGAGCGACCTTCCACTTGAGAGTTCACAGCATCAGCGATTATTGCTGCTCCTACGCGCGGTCATAACCGCCAGGTCGCAGTAATGGCAGATGCTCGAGATGATAAGGGTATCGACACGCGAGCTCGCCAAGATGAGCCATTACTGCGAGTCGAATAGGCTCGGCATTCGGGATTCTGATCTCAATAGCGCCGATGAGGCGCGCTTGGCATTGATGCTGTGGCGAATAAAAACCAGAATAAAGACTACCGTCATCAACACCACAATCGTCGGGGCTGGTGCGCTGTCGATATAAAAACTCAGATAAACCCCAGCGAATGAGGTCGATAGGGAAATGCTCACCGATGCGATCACCATCGATTGGAATTTTTCGGTGAGCAGATGCGCCGTCGCTCCCGGCGTGATCAACATCGCTATCACCAAGATCATACCGACGGCCTTTAGCGCACCCACAATCGTCAACGACAAAAGCGACAAAAGGCCGTAGTGCAACATCACCACCGGCAGGCCAATGGCCTTTGCATGCTGATGATCAAACACGAAGGCCAACAGGTCGCGGCCTTTTAATATCAACGCCGTGACCACCAGTAGGGTGATCGCGCCAGCCTCGGCAACATCTCGCCAACTCAGTCCAAGCACGTCGCCAAACAGCACGTGGTCGAGGTGCACCGCAGATTCTATTTTGGTCATCAGCACTAGACCCAGGGCGAACATACTGGAAAAAACCACCCCCATGACGGTGTCCTCTTTGAGCCGACTGTTTTCTTTCAAAAAGCCGGTCGATAGCGCGCATAGCATCCCCGCAGCAAACGCACCGATGGCGTAGGGGAACCCCACCACGTAAGCAATCACCACCCCCGGCAACACCGAGTGTGAAATCGCATCGCCCATCAGTGACCAGCCCTTTAAGACCAAAAAACAAGACAACACCGCGGTCGGAACAGCGACCAAAAGAACAATGTAAAACGCCTGTTGCATAAAGGTGTAGGTAAAGGGTTCCAGTAATGGGTTTAGCCAATCGGTTATATTCATTTAATCAGTCCGGCCGGTTCTGCTGGGTTACCAGCAGCGGACAAAGATCATAGGCCAAATCAATATTCTTGCGGATGTTTGCGCGCTTTCGCGCTGCCAAATAGCCGTGCTTGGGCGCCAGTAAAAACACTAAGATAAAAATGATAGCTTGTAGTACGACGATAATTCCTCCGGTCGCGCCATCGATAAAAAAGCTCAGATAAGCGCCCAAAAACGAAGTGCTGGTGCCGATCAACATGCTCAACACCACCACCTTGCCGAATCGATCGGCGAGTAAATACGCAGTGGCGCCCGGCGTCACCACCAGGGCGATCACCAAAAACGCGCCCACCGTTTGTAGCGCCGCCACCGTCGATGCACTGAGTAACGCGAAAAAAATGATTTTTAAGCGGTGGGGGTTTAAACCAATGCTTCGGGCGTGGTTTTCATCGAAAAAGACTACCAACAGATCGCGCCACTTGGTCGCCAACACCAGCAGTGACACAACGCTAATAATCAATAATTGCAGTGAGTCTGCCGGCGTGATGGCCAAAATATTACCCAGCACTATGGTCTGGATATTGACCGAAGCCGGCGATATCGAGATCATAAATAACCCGAGGCCAAAAAAGGAACTAAAGATCAATCCGATAATCGCATCTTCTTTTAATTTCGAGCGACGACTCAGAAACAACATGGTACTGGCGGCCAATCCCCCAGCGAAGAAAGCCCCCAACGCAAATGGCAAACCAAGCATATAGGCGCCCGCAACCCCCGGAACAATCGAGTGCGACAGCGCATCGCCGATCAGCGACCATCCCTTGAGCATCAGATAGGCGCTCAAAAAGCCACAGACCCCACCGACCAGCGAACTGATAACCATGGCGTTGACCATGTAACGATATTCAAAGGGCGTCGTCCAATCCACTATTTTACCTATTCCGCCCGTGTTTGGGCCGATGAATCATCGTCACCGTAGAGCACCACAGGGCGTTCGTCGTCAGATAGCACCGTTACCTGGCGCCGATCATCATCGTCGTGAAGTTGTTTTCCAGTAAGGACAAAGCGACGAAGTACGCCACCAAAGGCTCGCTGTAAGTTTTCCTGGGTAAATACCTCGCGGGTCTCGCCCGACGCCAACACCGTTCGGTCAATCAACACCGCTCGATCGCAAAACTCCGGCACACTGCCCAGATTGTGCGTCGACACCAATATCACCTTGCCTTCGTCGCGCAGATCTCGCAATAGCGCCATGATCTGTTCCTCGGTCTTGACATCAACTCCGGTAAAGGGCTCGTCGAGTAGCACCACCTGACTCTCCTGAGCCAGCGCACGAGCCAGAAATACGCGTTTTTTCTGGCCTCCAGATAGCTCGCCAATCTGTCGATAGCGCAGTTCTTCCAGACCGACACGCTCGAGCGCGATGGACACCTTTTCTCGGTCAATTTGGCGCGCCATGCGCAGCATGTTCATATGACCATAACGCCCCATCATCACGACGTCTTCAACCAGCACCGGAAAATCCCAATCGATCTCTTCGGACTGGGGCACATAGGCCACTCGGTTGCTTTTTAGCGCCTGAGGAACAGACAGGCCGAGGATTTCCACCGATCCCTTAGCCAGCGTGACAAACCCCATAATGGATTTAAACAACGTCGATTTACCGCTGCCATTGACCCCAACTAGCGCAGTAATCGAACCCACCGGCAGCGTAAAACTGGCATTGTGCAGCGCAGTGTGACCATTTTTATAGGTCACCGTGATATCGTTGATAACGAGTCCGATCACTATTCCAGGCCCGCAGCGATCGTGCTCAAAGTAGTGGTCAAGAGATCTATGTAAGTCGGCACTGGGCCGTCGACTGCGCTCAACGAATCGACATAGAGTACTCCCGCGTAGCGCGCGCCGGTCTCTCTTGCCACTTGCTGCGCTGGTTTAGCCGACACCGTGCTCTCGCTAAACACACTCGCTATACGATGCTTGCGGACGCTGTCTATGACCTTGCGAACCTGCTGCGGCGTACCCTGCCCATCGGCGTTGATCGGCCACAGATACAGTTCTTTTAAATCGTAGTCGCGCGCCAGATAACTAAAGGCGCCCTCGCTGGTCACCAGCCAACGACGCTGTTCCGCGATATTTGCGATTCTCTCCCTAAACGGTTCGACTGCCGCCAGTACCTCGCCGGCGTAGCGTGCGGCATTTGCATTGTAGGCATCCGCATTAACGCTATCGTAACGCACCAGCGCACGTCGGATATTGTCGATGTAAATTAGCGCATTGGGTGCCGACATCCAGGCATGCGGGTTTGGCTTACCCGAGTAAGGCCCATCGGAGATGCCCATCGGCTGGATACTATCGGTCACCACCACCCGCGGTAAATCGCGCAAATTTTGAAAAAATTTATCGAACCATAACTCCAGATTTAAGCCATTGTAGAGTATCAGTTGGGCGCCCTGCCCGCGTCGAATATCGCCCGGCGTGGTTTGATAATTATGAATTTCTGCATCGGGTTTGGTAATCGACTCAACCACCGCGGCATCGCCAGCGACGTTGCGCGCCATATCAGCGATCACCGTGAACGTGGTCAGTACCTTAAATTTTTTATGGGTGACTTTTTCAGCTTCTACAGCATCATCTTGTTCAGCAAAAACATCACCACAGCAAAACGCACACAGGCATACAATCAATCGTGCCCACCGAGCTGAACCGCACATATTAATCCTTATTGGGTATTCCGTTGACGTGGCAAAGATGATTTCCAAACTGCATGTATGCAGAAAAGA
>DDJS01000065.1:6025-10603 GCA_002339165.1 Cellvibrionales bacterium UBA2618
GTTAAAAGCCGCCGTCAAATCTCACCCATTTTTTGCATCAATTAGCCTGCTCAGCATATTTTTTATCGAACCATGCAACGAAAATAGCGCCAAGCGAATCGCAAGTTAAATGACTAGCCCCACCAGCACTGCATGATAGTACCCAACGCATACAATCCTCGCAAAAGCACCAAAGGTCTTTGCACGGAATAGCCAACACCTCGATCAACGCGGTGTATGGTCGGTTTTACGCTATTCCTACGCCTGAGTATAACATGGGGATCACATGCGGCTCGGGGTTAGTATGGATTTGGTTCAAAGTCAAAATACGCATCCGATTGTCGGCGGGGCGGTTTACCGGCTATGCTAGGCTGTCAATATGCTATTCGATTTGCCAAACCATAATGAGCTTTATCAGGCGTTGCTAAACCGTGATCCTAGATTTGATGGCCAAACCTATGTGGCGGTTTTAACCACAGGAATGTTTTGCCGACTGACCTGCCCGGCGCGCAAACCAAAATCCGAAAACTGTAGTTTTTAGAGCACCGTTGCCGAGTGAATCGAGGTCGGGTTTCGACCCTGCAAGCGATGTTATCCGGTGCCCCCAACGCCTCGCCGAACCTGTCGATTAGAACGTTGTTGCAGGCGCTGGGGGCATGATCACAATCTGTAGAGCATCCCAACTGCACCTGCTGGAGTTTGTCGAGCGCAAGGCGCCGCGTCGCGAAGTGGCGGCGCTTGCAAAACGATGCAAGGGTGATCTGGGCGTCGGTAAAACCCCCAGTAGTATGCAAACTCAAGGAGAATTAAACGCCTTGTTCAACGACACCTCGGCAAATTTTAAAACGCCTTTGGTTTTTGGCGGCACACCGTTTTATCGCCAAGTCTGGGAGGCCTTGCATGACATTTCCTCAGGCACAACGCAGAGCTATTCCGAGTTCGCCAAAACCATTGACCGACCGACCGCGATGCGCGCCTTGGCCCGAGCCAACGGTTCGCTGACCAGATATGGCGGCGGTTTATGGCGTAAGCAACGGCCACTGGAGATTGATCGGCTCTACAGACCACCTAAACCAGCGAAAATATCTTGCTACCTTGGGTGAGGTTATCAGCCAACATAATATCGCCCGCACGCTCTGCCCCTGAGGAGCCGATTAGTTCGCCGCATCCGCTTGCAGTTGGTTGTGTGTCCACTGCGATGCGAAGGCAAAACTGAGGGCAAAGATATTTGCCACACTGGCAAACACAATGAGTTTTTGCATGGTCACCTGAGTGACCATCGCCGCTTCACTTTCCATCGCATTGGTGGCCGACAGTTGAAAGATCACATAGCCGACCACAGCGCACAGATACATCAGGGTCACCAGAGCATATTTTTTTTCGATTGGGCTACGCAAAATCACGATAAAATACAGCAGCGTCGCCGGCACCATCAACCGAAAGGCGTTCAACGCGAAAAATAAATGTGGATCGATGTACAGATCCCTCGGCGTCAACCCAACGCTGGCAAAGAACAGTGTTCCAATCAGGAAAAAGATTGAGCCGAGCCAGGCCAGGCGGAAGTTGATGGCGTCGGCGCGGAACAGTCGCGGCACAAACAGAAAACTGACGCCCACCCCAATAAACAAAAACAGGCCACCGTTAAAGAAAAACGCCGAAAAAAAATTTAGCGCACCAGAGTGCGCGGTATAACCGCCGAGGTCGCTAAAAAAATTGTGCGTGAAAGAGTAGCCTATTTGATCAGGGTTGTGAATGTTGCCGCCCGGATAGCAGAGCATAGCAATCATCACCGCCACCACGAAGGCGATCGCCACCGCGCGCAATACGCTTACCGTCCAAAAGTACCGACGGAAATCATCCGCCGACACCGTGCGCGCGCCACCTTGCTGAGGGGTCATTGGCGTCGACGTTAACATACTCGCTATCGACCCGCCGCGGCAGTCGTCATGGTATTAATAAAAGTCTCGGCGCAGGCAAAAATCATGCTCTTGCGCTCTGGGTTCAACTTGCTTAAGGCTCGCGGCATGATCGACAGGCGCGGATTACTCTTAAAGAATTCGAGGTTGTCTTGCATAAACCGCCAGTACAGACCATCGACAACATCGCACCATGGCCCCTTCTTATAATTGCTCATTTTGAGCAGGTAATTGGACCCGCACAGATACGGCTTGGTGGCGAACAATCCACCATCGGCAAAGCTTCCCATGCCATACACATTCGGCACCATCACCCAGTCGGAGGAGTCGACAAACATCTCCATAAACCAGCGGTAGATCTCATCCGGGTGAATCCGCGACAAGGTCATCAAATTGGCTATCACCATCAAACGTGGAATATGGTGCGTATAGCCGTCGTCGCGACAGGCGATGATCGCATCGTCCAGCGGCGGAATTCCGGTGGTACCCGAATACCAGTGATCGGTTAGGCGATTCTCGTGGCCCCAAAAATTTGACAGCGCCTGCGTATCTCCATGGCAGTGATAAACGCCGCGAATAAATTCACGCCAGCCAATAATTTGCCGCACAAATCCCTCCACCGAATTGATCGGTACCGCCTGCTCGTCAGCGTAGGCGAGCGCCCGGTCAACCACTTCGCGCGGGGTCAACAAACCCATGTTCATCAGCGGGCTCAGGGCGCTGTGAAATAAAAACTGATCGCCACTGTGTATAGCGTCTTCGTAAGGCCCAAACTGGACAAATTTCACTGCTAAAAAGTGCTCCAACCACGCCAGAGCCTGCCCGCGCGTGGTCGGCATCCATAGATTTTCCATCGACCCCGGATGATCCGCGAACTGCTGCTCAATCTGGTGTTTTAGGGCGCCATTGGCGCTCTCGGTTGGCGGCGGAAGGGTTGGCAACGAGATGTCTTTAGGCAGTTTTTTGCGGTTGTCTTCATCAAACGACCACCTACCTCCGAGGGGTTTACCGTCACCGTCCAAAAGAATCGCTAAATCGGTGCGCATCAGCTGATAAAAACTCGCCATCCGCAGGGACTTTTTACCCTCGGCGAAGGCGGCAAATTTATCCCGCGAACAGAGAAACATCGGACTGCTGTGCTGCCGATGCAGGAACTCTCCGGCGGCCAAAAATTGGCCGATTTTTTCGGCAAAAAAGTGGTCTTCAATCTCAAAGTACGCGACCCGGGTGATGTTTTCTGCGGCTAGAACACTGGCCAACTTAGCGGTGTAGTCGTGGCTAAAATCGTCGTCGTCGATGGATCGATAAAAGACCTGATAGCCAAGCGCCCTGAGGTCATCGCGATAGGCGCGCATGGCGGTAAAGAACATTAGAATCTTTAACTTATGATGTCGATGCTCTCGGCATAGGCCTAGATCTTCGGCCATAAATACTCGTCGACACTCAGTTTTTAATAGCTCGTCCGGCGGGAACAGTTGGTTGCCTAGAATGAGCAGTAAAGTCTGATCGCTGGTTTTCTCTATCAAGGCAATTCTCTATGCTAAGTAGTTTTTGCGGCATCTTTATTGGCCCGCTTTGGGAGTCTATGGTGACGTACTGCAATCGGTATTACCATCGTAGGTCACAACATTGCGTCTATATCTACGCTTTATAGCAAGCATTTTGATCAAATCACCGTCCAAAGCAGTCAAGCAGCAACCCTCCGCTTAGCGAATCATGCCCAAAGTCCCAAACAGCAGCAATGCACCTCTGCCACTGCGGCAACCGCGACACCAGAGGCCGGGACCACACAATAGCGTGCGCTGACGCAAAGGGCAGTCTAAAGCAGATATGCCCCCGCAAGGTCACTCGCCTAAAATTCCAGTAGCCATTTTATGCCGAAATTTTCACCCGGCAATGGGACTCTGTCCTTCACAAACGAGGCATGATTCCGCGATGTCTCGTCGAGCAAGTTGTTGCCAAAAACCACAATCGACATATTTACTTGAGCGCTTAAAGCCACAGACTTGCGAATGTTCAAGTCCAACATGCTGTAGCCATCGGTGGCGGTTTCATTTAACCCTAGATCGGCCTGTCGCTCGACATCCTTCCACGACAAAAGCGCTTTAAGTGTTTCGTTTTGATAGCTTAAAGTGAAGATATTTTTCTCGGGAACCATTCGCGGTAAGTAGCCACCATCGGCAAATTCTGCAGATACCGAATCGCGACCAAAGGACATCGATAGCTCACCGCTTTTAAGCTGAAAAACCTTACCGAACTCCAATTCATACCCTTCGAAGTCAGCATCGTGCTGCACATAATTAGCCAAGATCAAACCACCATGGTCTTCGCCTGCGTGCTCATCGTGCTCTTCGCCGCTCTCGTCCATCAGGTACACGTAGTTCTGTAGATCATTTTTAAACAGTGTTAATGAGCCAAACAAGCCGTCTCTTTCATAGCTCAACCGCAGATCGATGTTTTTCGACTTTTCGGTTTTCAGTTGATCGTTGCCGACCTCAAATCTACCGGTTGCCAGATGCGGTCCATTCATAAACATCTCTACCACCGATGGCGCCCGCTCTACTTGCGCATAACCCAGAGTCAGCTCAAGCGTCTCGCTAATATCTCTACCCAGGCTAAAAGAAAAACTGAGGTTATTCCTGTCTTGATCTACTCGCTCAACCTCGCCCGCGTGCTCGTCTTC
>DDJS01000065.1:10918-11225 GCA_002339165.1 Cellvibrionales bacterium UBA2618
CGTGCTCGTCTTCGTGATTAATAGAGCCCTGCCGGTTGATGTGATCGTATCTGACGCCAAAATCGACATGCAAAAGATCAAAGTCTTTACTCATAAAATAACCAAAAGTCAGTTCTTCACTCGCGGTTGGATTCATAAATATTTCGCTGCCGATAATCGATACGTCTTCTTCAACAAAATTGACCACCACTTTCTGGGCCAGTGACTCATGGGTAAAGTCGAAGATTGCGCCGTATTCTTTTGCGATATTTTTAAACAAGGTGGGCCCTTCGGCCTGATGCCCGTCCCCATGGTCTTCGCCTTCGTG
>DDJS01000065.1:11555-11896 GCA_002339165.1 Cellvibrionales bacterium UBA2618
GTGATGCTCGCCCTCGGCATGTTGCTCAGTGAGGGAATAATCGGAATCCCTAAAGTAGTAATTGACGCGTTTTAACCAGCGATTGTTGAAGAGGTAGGCGCCCTCCAGATTGAAGACATCAGATTCAGTGCTGGAAAATATCCGCTCTCCCTCATGAGACTCTTGTTTTCCGTGCTCGTCTCCATGCTCGTCTCCATAAAAAGGGATTCCGTAAAGACTCTCGACCGTGTTGACCGATACCCCGAAATACCCCCAGTCGCCGGTCTTGGAAATACCCAGTCTTTTTGAGGTTGACTGAAAGTCTGAATTAGCTAGGTTCTTCAAACTTTGCTGGCGCTCTT
>DDJS01000065.1:12241-17067 GCA_002339165.1 Cellvibrionales bacterium UBA2618
ATGGCCTTCATCTTCATGGCCTTCGTCGTCGTGATGCGGGCCTTCGTCGTGCTCCTCCTCGTGATGAAGCAGCGCTCCGCTTGGAATGTCGAAATTGTCGAACTGCGAGTCCTTGTAGGCAAAGCTGACATTCAAGCCGCCGACAGTGTTCTCATACGACAGGTGGTGAGCGTCGCCATCGTTGACCGATTGACTCTCTAAGCCCAGTCTAAAAGTCGGCGTTGTAAAGTCCTCTCTGGCGATTGTTTTATCGACCACATTGATAATTCCACCGATCGACCCGTTCGCGTGCAGCAGCGAAGAAGGGCCTCGAACCACCTCAATTTGTTGCACGTTATTCATATCAATGTCATTGATATGATCGCCCCCGAGTCCAGAGACGTCTCTTACCGCCATGCCATTATTCAGCACCTTGACGCGGTCGCCCGACATACCCCTGATCACTGGTTGGCCAACCCCCGAGCCATAATCAGTGGACGCCACACCCAGTAGTGAATCCAGCGATTCACCGAGACTTTGGGTCGCAGCATTTGTGACATCATCACCGCTCACCACGTGCAGTGGTCTTTCGTTGGCACCGGCTGTTTGATGCACATAGGCAGAGGTCACGAAAACCTCGTCGATTGACTCGGCACGCGAGGGCGCATCTCTGGTTGCAGCGCCATTGAGTTGATCAGACCCTGGGGATTTGGCTAGCGCCGGTAAACTGAGACACACAAAAGCCCATGCGAACATAGGCGACAAAAACGAAATATTCATTTAAACAAACCCTTAAATTAGTTAAATAGATGGTCAAGTAGCAAATGACTGGACGATCAATTAACCAGAGGGGGGGCTCGCGCGTAAAATAGAGGGTGACGGTGACGGGCTAGATTGTTGACCGCAAGGTCTGGGTATGGCGCACAGGCAATCGCCAACGGTTTGTAGTTCAACGTGCCATGATCGGCGAGTGAATCGTATGTCTGACAAGACTGGCAGTCGATAAGCGCCGCTGAGTCGCCCGACGCGTGATCAATATGCACAGCTGCATGCAGCGACAAATTAACAATCGCTAAAAGACAGACAACCAACATTACTTTGATTAGAAAACGCATATAAAAACGGCAACCTTTAATATTTGAGCTGTCAACCGAAGCAAAACTGCGTTTAAATCGAGACACATGCGGCTTTCAAGGATTATCCAGATAAAATTAGTCGGGTAAATCTGCGAAATACCAATAGCGCGTACCTTGCATTTGGTGTTCGGGTTCGACCATGGCCGCCGCGAGTTTATCCGCCGCGACGCTCCTGTAGCGTCGCAGACCACCCACCAAAATGGGGTCGACCACTTTAGCCATATTCTGCGCGATGCCCTCTAGCATTCGTCGTTGCGCGCGCGCGCCAGTCAAAAGGCCGGGGCGAAAAATATTGACCGCCGCAAAACCCAGTCCCAACAATGCTTCTTCAACCTCGCCCTTGGTACGAAGATAAAAATTAGCCGACCTCGCATTGGCACCCACAGACGACACCAAGGTCAGCATAGTCGCTCCCGACGCCCTCGCACGTTTTGCTACCGCTAGCGCATAATCGATATCGACTTTTCGAAACGCAGCGCGACTGCCGGCGCGTCTAATAGTGGTACCCAGACAAACGTAAAGATGTTGGCATGCAGGCAACTCAGCGCCACCCAGCAAGGCATTAAAATCGACCAGGAATTGTTCGGTGCCATCGGGAAAATCGGCAACCAGACGCCGAGTCAACGCAATCACTGGTATACGCTGCGCCGTCAATTGTTCGACCACATGGCGTCCTACCAAACCGGTGGCACCGGCTACCATCGATGTATTAATCGCTTCAACCGCCATTTTTTACCCCATGCCACAGCTGTTGCCGCGCATCAATCCGTATTACTAAAAAAATCAACAAAGTGCTGTTCGCGCTGACTTTTGACCATTCCCGCGGTCTAATCGACAGAGCGATTGCGCGCTTTATGAGTGGTCAGCACCCAGATACAAACGCTCTCGCTACTGTGACACATGGCTTTTAATTCATCATCAAGGGCGCAAGAAATTTCGGCTTTGATGCAGTGCATCAATGGACTCCCTGTGGCATTTTAGCGCCTTTAACCCGGCCATCCATTGGCGCGGAGCAAGCTGTCTTGGCAACGCATGAATACCGTATAATGTCTACTACAGCGGACCAAACGAGGCGTAGTCATAATCTGTATTCAACGCTAAATTCAAGCGGTTGTAGGAAGCGAAATCGCTCACCAAATGAATAATCTGAATCACGCCCTTGTTGCTTAAACCGATACTTTCAAGGCCCTCTACATCGGCATCGGTGGTCGCTTCCGGCGTTAGATTGACCTTGTCCGCGAACTGCATCAGCGTCTGCGTACGCTGATCGGTAGCGGCTATCGCGCCCTGCGCCACCAACGCCTTGGCATAGGCCGCACCAGCGCCCAGACCGTCGGCCAGTATGGTGCAAAAGGCGCCGGTACAATAGGCGCAACCATTGCCCTTGGACACAATAATACCGACGTGCTGGATTTCGTTCATACTCAGTTCGCAGTTTTCCCAAAGCGCTTTGGTGAAGCCGAGTTTGTGTTTCATCAACTCCGGATCGTTGAGTTCTAGGGCGAAATGATTGGGCACTATGCCCTCCATTTCGGTCACCCAAGCAAAAATCCCTAAGATCTCTGGATCGTTAATTGTGTCGGTATCAATCAGTGGCAATCTGGCCATGGCCTGTCCTTAAGTTCCAATAAGACGAAGATGCTATAGTATTGGCCGCTGGTCCAATATTCAAATTCTGCACTCGGCACGCCGAAACTGCATTTGGTAGTTTTAACCAGTATTACATCGCGATTGGCACCTAAAAAATCATCACGCGCGCAATCAATGCGCTTTACTATAGACAGCGCCATAGCCTGCCAATGGTGCTGAGGTAAGCAATGCCAACGCTAAATAAACACCGCATCACTTTTACCACCGACAATTTTCTCGCTTAAACATCAGCTCGTTAATTGTGCTGGGCACCTCACAAGATATCCGCCTAAACCATCAATTCGGCTATCCCGGGTGAGGCATCGATGTGTCGCTGACTCACATCGCGATGAATCGCCGCATACAGCGTGTCGATCTCCGTCGCCTGCGGAAACAGAGCGCAAAATCCGCGATGCTCCGGTTCAAGCGCTAACCGCGCCGCGCCAATAAAGTGCGCTAAGAACAGTCGTGGATCCTCCAGACCCACCGAGATACGTAGCGTAGTTGCGGCAATCCCCGCCTCGGCAAGGGCGCTCTCGGACAACTCCGAATGGGTGGTCATCGCCGGGCACAGGGCCAGCGAATTGGTCTGACCGAGACTTACCTGCATCCCCACTGCGGGCTCCAATGCATCCAAAAAGCGCTTAAAGAATCTTGGATTAACCGGTGGTCGCCCATCGCGACCCTCCATGTCGAGGGTAAACAATGGCGCGGGTAACCCGAGGTACATATGCTCTGCCAACAGCGCGTGATTGGCGTTTTCGGGAAGCACTGGGCAGGACACGTTGATATCTGGATGAGCCGCCAGCACCCGAGCCAGCAAAATGGTATTAATGGTCTTTTGCAGTATGCGCATCTCGTAGGTCTTGATACCGTTCAATACCTCAAACGCCTTGTCGGCATCCAAAAACCCGCCCTTGATGTAATACACGTTCCAAAACAAGCTTTCATCCCAGTTGACCGTGCGTGGACTGCCGTCCGGCCATGTCACGTCGGTACTGGTGTGCTTGGGTATAAACATATCTTCATTGCGACCGATGACCACACCGGCGGTGGTGGTGCCGGTGCCGGTCAATTCCTTAGTGTAGGAATGCACCACAAAGTCCGGACGCTGCATACCGTCACTGACTTTTAGCAGCGGATGCAAAAATGGCGTACCCACGGTGGAATCGACGATCACGCGGAAACCTTTTTCATGGGCAATTCGACTGATACCCGGAACATCGAGAACGTAACCATGTGGGTTGCATGGGCTCTCTAGGTAGATAAAAACGTTGCGGCCCTCGGCCAGTCTGGCGGCATAGGTTACCATCAGTTCGTCTAACGCTATAGCGAACGCCGAACCGTCGTAACCATCGAACCAACTCAAGGCGATACCCAACTTGGATTCCTTGGCATACCAATCGTGCAACAACTGATAGGATCCACCATAGATATTGCGCGACGCCAAAACGATGTCATCGCGATTCACCAAGTGACTCATAATGCCGTCAATGGCTGCCATACCTGAGTTGAAATTCCACGCCATATACCTGTTGGCCTCGGCGCCGCACTCGAGATCGACAATGTGGTTGGCGAGACTCACCGAGGTCGGATTCATCAATCGTGAATAAATATCATGCAGTGGTTCGCGGCCACAAAAAGCGTCTTCTACCCATTCGGTGCAGGCAAATAGATAGGTTGCTGTCCGGGTAATCACCGGCGTCGCAGAAAAAATCGCAGCAACATTGTCAAATAGCGGATAGGCACCTTTGGTAGCGAACCCCGGATGGTCGGTGGTGATCGATTGATAGGACGCACGCAATGGGTTTTGTAGCGTATCGAGGATTTTGGCCAACTGGAAACTAATGAATCGCTTGGCGTTAAACCAAGCAATGCGGTCTTGCCGATCGATAGTGGCGAGGCCATCGATGGTTATTTTCCACAGATCATGGGTCGCCTGATTGGCCTCGTAGAGCCGACTGGCGAGTTCTATCATGGATACGCCAAAGTCACTGTCGGGATCGATACCAAAGTGTTGCGCCTGTTCAATCGCCAAATTTTGTGCGCTATCGACATCGGTGGTATTGCGCAGCGGGCTCA
>DDJS01000050.1:0-1372 GCA_002339165.1 Cellvibrionales bacterium UBA2618
GATACCAGCGACACCATTGGCGAGTATGCTCGGGCAACGGCTGCTGATGGTCTGGCGGCGATAGAAGCGGCCAATCGGGCGTTTGATGACTGGGCGCAGAGTGGACTCGAACAGCGCAAGGCGATTCTCGATTTTATCGGCAATGAACTGATCGCCCGCAAGGACGAAATTGGTGCTGTACTGGCGCGCGAAGAGGGAAAAACCCTCGCCGAAGGCGTTGGCGAAGTCGGCCGCTCCGGTCAGTTCTTTCAGTATTATGCGGCAGAAACGCTGCGTTTGATGGGCGAGAACACCGCGTCGGTGCGGCCCGGTGTCGACGTCGACGTGCAGCGTGAACCGCTCGGGGTGGTAGCGATTGTTACGCCGTGGAATTTTCCACTGGCGGTGGCGGCATGGAAAGTCGCTCCGGCGCTCTGCTATGGCAATTGCGTGGTCTTGAAGCCGGCTGAATTAGTTCCTGCTAGCGCCTGGATGCTGGCCGAAATCATCAGTCGCAGTGGCCTTCCAGCGGGCGTTTTTAACTTGGTGATGGGCGCCGGTCGAGATGTCGGTGAGGCGTTGTGTACGTCGTCCGATGTTCAGGCGGTGACCTTTACGGGATCGGTGGGGGTAGGGCGACGCATTGCTCGCAACGCGATCGACAACATGGCCCGCGTGCAGCTTGAAATGGGCAGTAAAAATGCGTTGGTTGTGCTCGATGACGCCGACCTCGATACCGCAGTGCAGTGCGCGGTTGCCGGCGCCTATTTTGGCACAGGGCAAAAGTGTACCGCGTCGTCCCGACTGATCGTCGAGGCGGGTATTCACGATCAATTTATCGCTCGAATGATTGCCGAAATCGATAAGCTAGTGGTCGGTAATGCGATGACGCCTGGGGTGCACATCGGCCCGGTGGTGGATGAACGCCAGTTACAGCAAAACCTTGAATACATGCAGATCGCCTTGGCTGAGGGCGCTGAATTGGCCTGTGGTGGGGAGCGCCTGGCGTTGGACACCGATGGGTTCTTTATGTCGCCGGCGCTGTTTATCAATACCGACAACCAGATGCGAATCAATCGCGAAGAGGTCTTCGGTCCGCTCGCCTGCGTCATTAAGGTCGACAACTATGAGCGAGCGTTGACGGTTTCTAATGACACGGATTTTGGTCTGACCTCGGGTATTATTACTCAGTCGCTGGCTCGCGCTGCGCACTTTAAGCGGCATTCTAAATCGGGTTGCGTGATGGTCAACCTTCCTACTGCGGGCACCGATTATCACGTTCCGTTCGGCGGTCGCAAAGCGTCCAGCTATGGCCCGCGTGAACAGGGGCAGTACGCGAGAGATTTTTACACCATTATCAAAACCAACTACAGCAAACCCTATTAACCCTTTC
>DDJS01000050.1:1764-2006 GCA_002339165.1 Cellvibrionales bacterium UBA2618
ACCCAAAGATGATTGAGAGGTGATGTCAATGAAGCAAGATATGCTGATGATCGACTGTTTACAGTACATCAACTGGAATCGTGACTTGTTTGAAGAGGCACAACAAAGTGGCTTGAGCGCGATTCATGTGACCATTGCCTATTGGGAAAATATCCGTGAAACGCTCGAAAATATAGGCACATGGAACCGACATTTTATCGATCACAGCGACCTTATCATGCCAGTGCACTGCGCCAGCGATA
>DDJS01000050.1:2368-7017 GCA_002339165.1 Cellvibrionales bacterium UBA2618
TTTTTGGTTTTCAAAATTGCTCGCCGATTGAAGACGATGTCAAGATGGTCGAGATACTCCACCAATTGGGTGTGCGGGTCATGCAACTCACCTACAACAATCAGAGCCCGCTGGCGACGGGTTGTTATGAGGCCGAGGATAGCGGTATCACGCGGTTTGGTCGCGAGGTGATCAAAGAGATGAATCGTGTTGGCATGATTATCGATATGTCCCACAGCGCCGAGCACTCAACCCTGCAGGCGATTGAATTATCCACTCGACCGATCGCTGTTACCCACGCCAATCCGACTTTTTTTCACGCGGCGCTGCGCAATAAATCCAACCAAGTATTGCGCGCTCTCGGCGAGTCCGGCGGTATGATCGGTTTCAGTTTGTATCCTTTTCACTTGGCTAATGGTGGCGATTGTACGCGCGATGAGTTTTGCAGCATGATTGCCAAAACCGCAGATATGATCGGCGTGGAACGCATCGGTATCGGCTCAGACCTATGCCAAAACTGGGGTTACGATACCCTCGAATGGATGCGCAGTGGTCGCTGGACTACCACGATCGATCACGGCGAAGGTTCCGCTGCGAGTCGTGCATGGCCCAAGCAACCGAGTTGGTTTCAGGGGTCTGGCGACATTGTGAATATCGCCGAGGGCCTGCGGGCGATTGGTTTCTCGGAAGCCGAAACCGCTCAGGTGATGGGTCAAAACTGGTTGGATTTTTTTGCGCTGTCGTTTTCACCGAGTAAAGATATTTAATCCGTCTCAAGGCACGTAATGGGCTGAGCTTTAGCCGCCGGGTTAAGCAGGTCTGAGTGGCGGTGGCAGCCTTGACGATTTTTTTGAGAGATCGTAATTACCGATGACGCAGGTATGTAACAGGCGGTCGTAATTGCGCTCTAGTCCCGCAACATCGAGGGTTACACTGGCGTCCAATGGACATCTATCTTCCGCATTTATTGAGCCTCAAAGAGGCTGCGTTGGAAGCGCCTCTAGAGGCCGCTGTGCCTTCGGCTGCGCTGCCTTTGGCGGATCGCGGCGTGCTGCCGATGCGCCCTGCACACCAAGTGATGCAGCTTGACCGCTTGGGAAGTTTTCATCAGTTCCGTCTGAGCTTTATGCGTACCTTGGTACGTCGCATGATGGCCGAAAAATGGTCGATTGAGAACGTTACATTCGACCTCGACAGTGGCGGTTATGGAACCGTCATCTATCAGGTTCAGGCGCTATATGGACGTTACAGTTTCGTGCTGTTTTCGAACTATCTCGACGACACGTTGCGTAATGACCGAGTGATCGCCAATCAGTGGGATCTGACTATGGCGCTGTGCGAGGGCTCGGTCGACAGCGAACAGTTAGAGCAGTTGCGTACTAATATCCCCAAGCAGGAAGCGGGGCGAGTCGACTCTCGGGTGTTGGTGTTGTCGCGCGCCAACAAAAGCGCCCGCAATTTTGATTATGTGGTCGACGAGTTGGCGTGCGGTGAGCAGCCGAATATCGATCGGATTGCCGAAGTCGGCTATCTCTACCGCACCACCGCTGCCTACGGCAGTGGCAAGCTGGGTATGGCCGATTGGGATAAGGTGCGCTCGGTACATCGTGATTTTGCTCGACCATTTGCGGCGGAGATGTTTACCTGCTTTATGCTGCGCCATTTTAGTTTGCAGCAGGTGGAGTTTTTGGCTGCACAGCGAGCGCCCGCCACGGCGGTGGCCCTCGATGATCGGATCAAACGTTTTTTTGGTATTGGCAACTCAACCGGTCTCGGCATGGCGCCTTTTTTGATTAACCACCCCAAGTTGATTAATCAATGGGTGGAGGTGCGCGAGACGGCGCTGGCGACGGTAATGCGTGACGGCCATTGCAGCGATGAAAAAGTCGAAGAATTCCGCGGGTTTGTGTGTCGAGTCAGGCAGCATCTTGCGGAGATAGTGACTGAGGATGCTCTGCAGCAAGCGTCTAACGGGATGGTGCACGACGAACTGTTGCAACTGTTGGCCTGGCTCGATGATTTTGGCCCCACGCTGACCGACTGGCAGCAACTCTCTGAACACGCCAGTCACTTCTGGCGAGTTGAGACCCAAGAATTGGTTAATAGCCTGTTGATCGAGCTCTTCCCAGAGTTGGTCGATGTGCTTGAGGACCAGATGGATACCGATGAGCGTTACGATTGCATTCCTGAAATGCTAGTTTGCGATCTGGTGGCGAGTATAGAGCGGGCCTATGATTGGGCGTTGGAGTTTGATTTTTCGGAGCCGGTACAGCGCGGTATCTTTTGGTATCGCTCTGAGGAAAAAATGGAACCTCGACTGGGTCATACCGATATCGATGCGGGTGCTGACCGGCAGATGCAGTTGGTGGTTGCGCGCTCGGTGAGCGAGTGTTACCGAGCGTTGAGCGCCTATCTCGGTGAATACCCCGACGATGACGTGGCGCGATTTTTAATGCGCCAACCGCAATATCGCGGAATCGTCTGTCGCATTCAGACCATGGCGCCGCTGCGTTATGGTGAAATTCGCGAGAATCTCGCCCACCGCGAGATTCTTCCAATCCATCTATTGCGCTGTAAACTGTCTTTTTTTGGCGTTAGTAAGTTTGATCCGCGCTCGCGCCTATGGGTGAGAAATACCATGTTTCAGGGCGCACCGTTGGTCTCAGACTTTCTGTCGAGCGACGCGGCAAGTCTCGTGGATAGTTGGCAGTTTCCAGTTAAACCGGCGTTTTGAAGGCGTGCAGGCGAAGTGAAAGTCTCCAAAAACGAGCTGATTGCAGCGCTCAAAAAATCCTTTGAGGGTTTGGGTTTTCAGTACGGAGATTACCTTGATGCCGCCAACATGGTTGCATGGGCGCAAATGCACGGCCTCGATGGGTTGGGACAACTGTCTCTGGCGCTACCCTTTCTAGATGCAAAACCTCATAGTAGCCGCGCGTTGGAACCGGCGCCGTCGGAGTTCTGGGTATTCGATGTCGAGGGCGACAGTATTCTGCTATGCGGTAGCCAGATAGTCGATATTGCCTGCTCTGTCGCGCGTCGGCAATCGGCAGCCTGCGTGCGCGTCGATAACTGCCACAACCGTCTGTTTGTGATCGAGCGATTGGCGAATGCGGCACAGCGTGGATTAGCGACCATGGCCTGCTGGTCGACATCGCGTACTTTTGAGGTGGTGGCGTTCGAGGCGCACGCCAGATATCCTAAAGTGACCAGCTTTGCAATGGATAAGCGAGACGCCGCAACCCGGCAGAGCCTGTTCGTGTTTTGTGGGCTGGCGACGGAGGATCTGCAGGTGATGCTAGAGAGCTTGATGCCAGACGATTGGAGTGAGTTCGGCAGCGGAAATGAGCTGAATGGAGACTTCTTTCGCAGCGCCTACGACGCGGCTCTGGATGGCGGAATCGATATGCCGGCGTCGCTGTGGTCGTCGTTTGATCGACTCACAGCGCGGGTGTTGGTGGAGTCAACCGAGAGTTCTAGGGCCGGCGCTGGCGAATAGCGATCGCGCGCACTAGCGACTTAATCTCTGGATTTTTCCGCTTGTTGGATCAGCCAATCCTTAAATTTCTGGGCGTGGGATTGAATCGGCTTATTCGACGGTGTTGCCAAGAAAAACGATTCTGCCGTCGCGATTGACTCGTTAAAAGGCGCTATTAGACGGCCGCTCTCGAGCATTTGGGCGGCTAATGATGAGCGGCTAAGGGCGATACCGTGACCGTGGGCGGCCATCTCCATAGCCGTCATGAGTGAGTCGAAGTGAATGCCTTGCGATGCATCGATGCCGTGATAGCCGAGTTGTTTCAGCCAGTGACCCCAACCTTCCTCATAACCAATCACGTGCAGTAGACTGTAGTCATTTAAGCTATTGGGTTGATCTGGAATGCTCTGTTGGTAGAGTAATTTGGGGCTGCACACCGGAACCAGTCGATCCCAAGTGAGTCGATCACTACTAAAGTCTGGCCAGTTGCCCTTGCCGTAGCGAATTTCTACGTCGGCCTCTGCGTCGGCACCGGTAAACCAGATATTGCTGGTGAAGCGCAGATCGATGTCCGAATACTGATGGCGAAAGTCACCCAGTCGCGGTGCCAACCAGGTATTAAAAAACACCAGATTAACGCGCACGCTCAACGTTCGGCTGCGCTCTTTACCAAATACCTCGTCGGTGATTACTGCGAGGTTCTCTATCGCTTCGCGCACGCCGGGAATATAGGCGCGCCCAGAATCGGTGAGCGACAGACTGCGTGGAAGGCGTTTGAACAGGGCGCAACCCAATCGCGATTCGAGCCCTTTTATTTGCTGGCTGAGCGCGGCCTGTGTCATATGCAACTCGGTGGCTGCCTGGGTAAAATTCAAGTGTCGGGCGGCGGCCTCGAAGGAGCGCAACCAGTTCAGTGGGGGCAACCTCTTTTTCATACTACAGTCCTCTTGCGTTAGGCCGTCTGACTCTCGGGTGGATCGATCGACGCTCCGAGTTTGGTGGCAGCACCATACAGCAAGTCGGCATGATCAACTAGCTCGTCGAGGCTTTTTCTCACCAGTGGCGCATGAATAAAAAGGCAACCGCACAAACGCCGTTGGCGATCTTTAATCGGCACCGCGCAACCCACCATTCCATCCACAAACTCTTCGTTATCGGTGGCTATTTTACGCTGTTTGATGGTGATCAAATC
>DDJS01000104.1:0-340 GCA_002339165.1 Cellvibrionales bacterium UBA2618
CCCCGTTGATGATCGATTGGGGGGCAGGGGGACGGGAGCGGGTGCTTAAGTGTACCGCCGGTGCAGCTGAATTTTTAAGGATAATAATTAATTCTCAGGAGAGCAATATGACCAATAAGATACTACTCAGGCGGTTTACCGGTGCCTTGGGTGGCGGCCTCGTCGCCGCAACCCTGTCGCTGGCCGTAACTGGCATACAGGCGCAAGAGGCCGTGGTTACTGCGTCTGCCGATACCCAACTCGAAGAAGTGATAGTGACCGCGAGGCGGCGCGCAGAGAACATTCTCGAGGTACCGATGAGCATTTCTGCGATCTCTGAAGTGGAGATGAAAAAACGCAA
>DDJS01000104.1:720-4264 GCA_002339165.1 Cellvibrionales bacterium UBA2618
GTAATCTGATCTTGCGCGGCCTGAGCGGAGGCAATGATGAGACCGCGCCCGGCACCACCACCACGTTTACCGACGATATTCCTTATAATTTTTCTTATATGAACGATATCGATCGGGTCGAGGTGTTGCGCGGTCCCCAAGGCACGCTGTATGGCTCGAATGCCATTGGCGGCACCATACGAATTATCTCCAACAAACCCAAACTCGATGAGTGGGAGCTGTTTGGTACGGTAAATTATTCTCGTGAGGGCTCGGTCGCCACGCCCGACACCGATCTGTCGCTGGGCATCAATATTCCACTGATCGAAAATCGCATGGCAATGCGCATTAATGGCACAACTTACGAAAATCATGGACGGACGCTCAACACTTACACTGGCCAGTTTACCGAAGAGTCTGGCAGTTTTTTGCGTGCGCAGCTGGCCTATGAATTTTCCGACGACGTGCGGATAAATCTTGGCTATATTCGCGAGGAATATGACGACGTCGGCGCAGGCGGGCCCGATCATGCTGAGGGGCAAGGGTACTAGGAATTATTGTATTCTGAAAATGAAAATTCTGCCTATGGCTACGATGTTAGTGACCGGTATGTCGATTGCGATGCGCAGATGACGCGACCTCAATGCCTGCTCGGTGACAGCTATAACCGCGGTACCGATGAGAAGTACGAAGTTTATGAGTCGCTCGACGACTGGGAGGAGTACCGCGAAAACCTCTACACCGTGCGCCTCGAAGCCGATAACCTCTTTGACTACGCAAACTTTGTTTACATAGGCTCCTATCGCGAGTACAAGGGCAGTTATCTCAACGATTGGTCTCGCGAGGATGCCCAGGACCTATTTAGGACCTGGATCATCGGAAAAGATCATACCCAACAGACCACCAGCGAATTCCGATTGCAAAATAGCGATACCACGGGGAAGCTCAATTGGACGCTCGGGGGGTTTTACGACAAGAGTGAAGACCCCAAAAATCCTGACAACCAGTGGCAGTACCACGCGCCCGGCGATCGCACCGCGGCGGCAGCGCTGTATTGGTGGGACGACGATGCCGCACAGATTGGTATCGATAATTTTAACAACCCGACGAAGAACTGGAACCTTGCCACTATTGCGGATTGGGCGACCGAGCGTGCGCTGTTTGCCGACGTTAGCTACACCATCGATACTGCCAGCATAGGCAGTTTTGAGCTGGGCGCGGGGGTTCGTAAGTTCTGGCTGGAGGATGGGTCCCATGACAAGTCAACCGGGATCTGGAGCGACGATGAAGACATTACCGCGGGTAAAGAGAGCGGTGAAAGGTATAAGCTAACCGCCGCGTGGCAGCCCGACGATTCGCAATCGATGTATGTACTGTATTCCGAAGGGTACCGCCCGGGTGGAAACAATGGTCGAATACAGCAGTCTTGCACCGACGATCCCCTCGCCAAATTCAGGGTTGATCGCTACGAGTCCGATGCCATTAAAAACTATGAACTGGGCTACAAGGCGTCACTGGCCGACGATCGGATTACCCTCGCCACGGCGATTTACCAAGTGGACTGGACCGACATGCAAACTGAGATTTACATGGATTGCGGCTTTTCGTATACGGGTAATGCTGGGAGTGCGCAGTCGAGGGGCATCGAGTTTGAATCCACCGCCGATCTCGGCGATGATCTTATGCTGACGTTGAACGCGTCGTACACCCAAACGGAATTAATGGAAGATGTTGAGAGCCTGGAAGCGTTTAAGGGCGATGACATGACCATGGTGCCCGACTACAACGCCTATCTGGCGCTGGATAAAGGTTTTATGCTCGCTAACAAGCAGGTCTTTGCGCGCATCGATGTCGAAGCTTATGGCAAATACAATACCCACTTTAACGCGCTGCCTGAGGATAAATCACCATCCTACGTGAAGGTCAATCTGTCGGCGCGCGTCGAGGTGTCTGATAACGTTGAGTTAGGTGTGTTCGTGGATAATCTATTGAATCGAGAAATCATTACCTACAGATACGCGGCCGAACGTGACGATCCTACAGAACCACTGTGGGTTAGTTATGATCAGGAACGAACTATTAGTGTGCGGTTAGATTTTGCATTCTAGTGACTGATAACCCATCGGGGCGGCTGCGAGACTTGGCCGCCCTCGATGGGGCTTTGGCAGGTTTGTTAAGATGAATTGTGCATTGCGATGGCGGTTTCTTACTTTAAAGGATCGCGGGGTCGCGCGATTTATAGGCAATCAACGCTCAGGCAAGCGATGTGCTGCTAAGTAACGCAGTGATCATTGCGCAACGCACAAGGGTCGACGACTGACCTGTTGCGCGGAACCTCATGACGCAGCGTTGAGACATGAGACCCCAGTAGATGCCGGTTTCGATGACTCTGAGCCGGCATCGCTGTTTGGATAGTACGCATTATATACTCTAGATAAGAGTGGTCCGTCGCCTTTTTATGGGCGCCTCGCGCCCAGATATTGCAATGCACGCGTGGTTGTCGATCTAACGGCAGCCAACGTTTGCGGCAATTTCCAAGCAGTCGGCGAGCACGCCAAAGGCGGTGTCTGAGGTGGTCGGTTCGGTCGAGGTGATACAGATCGGTGCCAATTCTTGGGTGTAGATTTCAATTGCCGAACTGGCTCCTGCAAGATGATAAAAAACGTTATCCGCCGTTACCTCGACAAGCTTGACCGAAAGATCCAGCGTCGTATGCGGCTCTGGACCTAGATCGAACCCTCTCTCGGGTGCTCGTTCTTGTTTTTGATCTTGACCTTCCTCTTGTTCGTGCTCTCGCTTTTTTTCGGCGACGTTCGCAGCGCGCTCTTGTGGGCTGTTACTCTCGTTAAACAATGCCTCGCAGACGACCTTTAAGCGCGTGCCGCGGAGGTTTTTGGCGTCGTCGATCTGGGCGAGGGTGACAGCGCGTATCGAACCGCCCAACGCTTGGCTGCTGGGATGATGGGTCGCGCGGCTGAGAGTTTTTGGATGCTCGAGATTATCGGTATCGTCGAGATGATTGTCCGCAGCGTTTGGCATAAGGCCTCTGGCGAGGCTGTTAGCCTTTAACAACACGCTCGCCAGCGCGCAAGTCTTGACCTGCGAGTCATGGCCGTCTATATCGCCGGTTGGGTCGGTCTCGGTGATGCCGAGTTGCTGGCACATTGTCAGCGCCTCCTCGAGCGAGCATCGCGTCGCCTCCATGCGTGTCAAAATAAAATTACAGGTGGAGTTGAGCACGCCGCGAAAGCCGGTAATGCGGGCGCCACCAAGGCCATATTTTGCCAAGTTAAAGAGGGGTACACCGTCCATCACCGCCGACTCAAACAAAAATAACGGTAGCCCAGCGTCGGCGGCGCGGGCACTGCCCCAGGCTCGCAAGCGATCGCCATAGCCGTGCACTACCACCGCCTTGTTGGCCGTAACCAGATGCATGCCGGTGCTGAGTGCCGCTTCAGCGAGACTCAGCGCCGGTTCGCCGGTGGCGTATACCGCCGGCGTGGTTTCTATAACAATATCGACGCCATATTGTCGTTGTAAGGCCTGCATGCTTGGCAGGGGTTGT
>DDJS01000104.1:4639-4832 GCA_002339165.1 Cellvibrionales bacterium UBA2618
GGCGAGCGCTCCCGACTGTTGGGCGCTCGCGGCGAAGCCCTTGCGGCGGGTGAAGACGCAGGCGATGTCGAACCGAACGCGATGGCTGTGCGCCAGATCGTCCGCTCGGTCGCGCAGCATTTCAACCAATGCTTGGCCGACCGCACCATAGCCGATCAGGGCGATGCGTAAGCATTTTACAGGGGGTGGAGCG
>DDJS01000100.1:0-19718 GCA_002339165.1 Cellvibrionales bacterium UBA2618
CGACAGCCGAGCGGTTATAACGACAGGGGGCTTTTTAAACAGCGGGTTTTTCGCGCAAGGAACATTGGCGCGCAACCAGCGCGCCGATCGGGCATTCATCCGCAATCCTCACCAGCGCAGGATTCACCTGCGATTATCGGGGCGAGCGGTGTTTTCGTTAACGTCGCCCAGCGGCAATATCGCAGAGTAACTGGGTATCCAAGTAGTACGGCGTAATACGCAAAATCTTGCCATCGCGCAACGTCCAGACCTCGGCGATCGGCATCGTAAACGCGGTACCGGTCTCGCGACCACGGCCGGTCATGGTGGCTAGCATCACCACCTGATCACCCTCTGCAACCACCGACTGCACGCTCACCTGGGTGTCTCGCCAAGTGGTGAAAACACGCCTAATCAGCGCGATAAAACCATCCGCACCGCGGTGAACGCCGCCGTAGGGCAGCGAATCCGCCTCGACCACTTCGATATCGGCGTGCAGCAATGCGCGCATAGCGCTCTCATCGCCGCGAACCGAGGCGTCTAAAAACGCCTGCACCGTGGCCTTACTGTCAATCTGCATCGTCATCCCTCAGCCGCGACTTTGCTACTACTCGGACGCAACACTGTCCACCTAGTAGGAACGCGGCAGTCCAAAGCTTTCGGCAATTTGATTGCGCGCCATTTCGTTGCTCACTGGGCCAATCCGCAAAAGGCGCGAATCCCGCCAATAGCGCTGCATGTCGGTCTCTGCAGAATAGCCCATGCCACCAAGTATCTGGATACCGAGATCCGCAGCCTTACCAGCGTATTCCGAGCACAGCGTTTTAACCATCGCAGATTCAGTTGCGTTGGGGCGCCCCTGCTCTTGCAGGCGAGCGGTGTGATACATCATCAGCTCACCCTGCAACTGCCACATGGCTATCTCGGCAATATAGTGCTGCAGCGCTTGAAACTGACCGATCGGTTTGCCAAACGCATGACGGGTTTTTAAATGCTCTACGGCGTCTTCCAAAACCCCATCGAGCATACCCAGGCAGGTCGCGGCATTGATCAAACGTTCATTGTTGAGCGGCTTGGTCGAAGCATACCAACCCTTGCCTTCCTCACCCAGCAGCAATTCGTCCGGTACGAATACGTCCTCGAGGTAGACCGAACAAGAACTGGCCGCGCGCATGCCCAGCTTTGGCAATTCGGTCATGGTGATACCGTCACTTTTGGCGGGGACAAAAAACATCGAAATGCCATCCGAGCGCTTGACCACGTCGCGATTGCTGCGCGCTAATACCAGCAGGTAGTCGGCGTTGCTCGCCAGCGTGCTCCAGATCTTTTCGCCATTAATAATCCAGCCACCATCGGCTTTTTTGGCGGTGGTTTTCATACCACCCAGCAGGTCGGTGCCACCGCCCGGCTCAGTATAGCTCATCGCAGTCTTGAGCTCTCCGGCGGCAATCTGCGGCAAAAATTTCTGCTTCTGCTCTTCGGTGCCACAATAACCCATCGCCTTACTACCAGAAAACGAGGTCACGCCCCAGATCCAACTCAATCCCCCGGCCGTGCGAGAAAGTTCTCGAGCAAAAATACTCTGGGTGGTGATACTGCCGCCAAGACCGCCGTACTCTTCGGGAATACCGATGCCGTGGGCCCCATAGGCCACAAGTTTGTCCCAAAATTCAGTCGGAAATTGATGCTCATGGGTCTCTATTTCGCGGCACCAATCTTTAGGAAACTCTTTATCGATCCATTTTCTGGTGGTTTCACGAAACAATTGATTCTCTTCGTCTAACTCAAAACTCATTGCCTACTCCTACCGAGGTGAATTGCCTGCAAACGAACCATCCAACAGCCAGCGGATGGCGATACTGCGTCACAAAGTCAGCAGATTTGCAGACATGAAAGACGCGTTACGATTAAGCTTCAAAATTTAGCATTCTTTTGAATATAATTCAAACAAACTTTATAGCAAGCATACAAAACAGTCCAAGCCCGTGCAGCGGTTAACGCAGACGACTGTTGCGAGAAAACTGGCTGCGTAATAAACGCAGTTGCTGGGCAGAAATTCACCGCTTATTAATGAACGCCAAAAACTCGGCATTGTTCGGTCGCAACGGAAGTTCTAAAAGTTACATGCGCGCCCCTTGCGGCGTGCGATTCGACTTAAATTGATAGCAACGCCGACAGGCTGTCACAACATTCACCCAACGGTCCTGACCGCCACGCGATTTTGGCAGCACATGGTCGCGGGTCAGCAATCCAACGACAGGCCGGTTGCCACAATACATGCAGGTATGAGTATCGCGCGAAAACAAGGCGGGGTTACTCAACCGATGAAATTGCCCAGGCGGAGTCAGTCGATCGCCGCCACAGGCAATAATTCCCGGCAGAGTGTGTACTGACTGCTGCCCATTGAGTCGACGAATGCCGCCACGGACTTCGCGGACGACATCTCCGAGGGGCCATACCACCAAATCTCTGGCATCAAGACACGACGCTTACTGCCACACAAGCCATTCAATCGGTCGGTCGGCTAAATTCAAACGTAAAATTTACATACGCACATTAGACGCATTTTCCTCAAAAAAACTGCAAAATATGCCCCTAGACGCTTAATTTAACTCGACAATAACAATGGAGCGTGGATATTTCATAAAAATCTCACGGACTGATTGACCCAGAGACAAGGGTTCGATAGGGTGTAGTAATAAAATTGTTCTAGATTAAATAGATAAGGCGGTTTAGCGGGTGACGGTAGATACGCAGGGCATAGACTTTGAACGTCAGCTGGGGTGTTTGGAGACACTCGTCAGCTCATTAGAGGTCGGAGATCTCAGTTTAGAAGAGTCTCTTAATTCCTTTGAGCAGGGGATTACAATTGCGCGCGACTGCCAGCAAGCACTCAAATCTGCGGAGCAACGCGTGGAACTGCTGATGCAACAGGGTGACGATCTCGTTAGTCAACCTTTTGAGCCCGACGATAACTAGCCGGATCTGATATGGAAAACTTTATCCTCAATTGCCACAAACAGGTCAATGCTCAACTGGAAAAAATACTCCCAGCAGCAGAAGGCTCTGCGCAAAGACTATACAGCGCTATTCGCTATTCTATGTTCAATGGTGGCAAGAGAATCAGGCCATTGCTGTGTTTTGGTGGTGCCTGCGCGGTCGGTGAAATCGACGAGAATACCGTAAAAATAGCTGCCTCAATAGAAATGATGCATGCTTATTCTTTGGTTCACGATGACCTGCCGGCGATGGACGATGACGACCTGCGCCGCGGCAAACCAGCCTGTCACATAGAATACGACGAGGGCACGGCGATACTCGTTGGCGATGCCCTACAGTCTCTGGCATACCAGCAACTCACCGAACTCGACGACCTAGACCCCTCGGTCAGCCTAGAACTGATTAGAATACTCACCCGCGGTAGCGGCAGTCAGGGTATGGTGTCTGGGCAAGCGATTGACTTACTCGCCACAGGCAAACAGATAGATTTACCCCAACTGGTCGAAATGCACCGTTTAAAAACCGCTGCGATGATCGAATCGGCTGTGCTGATGGGCGCTGTAGGAACCGGCAAGGCTGACGAATCACAATTGATGGCGCTCAAGGCTTTTTCTACCGCAATCGGCGTCGCCTTCCAGATTCAAGACGATATTTTGGATGTCGAAAGTTCTACCGCCGAACTTGGTAAAAAGCAGGGTTCGGACGCACAAAGTGGTAAATCGACGTTTACCTCACTGCTTGGAATGGAGTCCGCTCAAGCCAATGTCACTGAATTATTTGAAAATAGCCTCGGTAGTCTAGAGAGTTTTGGCGAAAATGCCGACCGACTCCGCAGTATCGCTAACTTCATCGTTACGCGAAATTTTTAATCGATCTTTTAACACGTCTATACATCAGGTATTAAAACAAACCCATCGCTTTAAGTCCCGCCGATAAGTAACTTTTAGATACTCTAGTGGTTTTCCTGTAGTATCGACTTTCAAATCAGAAAATAGATACTCGCACTCGATTTCAATGGCTAAAACCTTCCAAGACATTCCGACTCAACGACCGCACACGCCAATTTTAGACGAAATTGACAGCCCCCACGACGTACGAGAGCTGGATCTACAAAAGCTGGTGGTGCTAGCCGATGAAGTGCGTGCCTACCTGCTTTACTGCGTCGGCCAGACTGGCGGACACTTTGGCGCCGGGTTGGGTGTGATCGAGTTAACTGTCGCCCTGCACTTCGTCTTTAACACCCCCGATGACCGTGTTATCTGGGATGTCGGCCATCAAACCTACCCCCACAAAATTCTCACCGGACGACGCGACCAAATGCTCAGCATGCGCCAACAAGGCGGCTTGTCGGGGTTTCCAAAGCGCTCTGAAAGCCTGTTTGATACTTTTGGCGTCGGTCACTCCAGCACCTCGATGAGTGCCGCCCTCGGCATGGCAATGGCGGCTGCGCAACAGGGCATCGAACGCAAGACTGTGGCGGTTATGGGCGATGGCGCCATGACTGCAGGTATGGCGTTTGAAGCCATCAACCATGCGGCCCACGTCGACGCCAACTTGTTGGTGGTGTTAAACGACAATCAAATGTCGATATCCCGCAACGTCGGTGGTCTGTCGACGTATTTTTCGAAACTCTGGAGCAGTAAATTCTATACCCAGTTCCGCGAGAGTGGCAAAAAGGCGCTGAGTTCGATGCCAAGCACGTCAAATTTTGTGCGCCGCACCGAAGAGTACATGAAAAGTATGGTATCGCCGGCGACGATTTTTGAAGAGCTGGGCTTTTACTACGTCGGCCCGATCGACGGTCACAACCTGACTTTACTCATCGAAACGCTGGACAACCTAAAAGATGTTAAAGGCGCAGTGCTGCTGCACATTATTACCCACAAGGGCAAAGGCTTCGCCGCCGCCGAGGACGACCCCGTCGGCTACCACGCGCTGACTAAGATCGAGCCCAAGGCAGAGATGCAAAACGTGGTTGCCCCGACACCCACGCAACCCAAGTATCAACAGGTTTTTGGCGACTGGCTCTGCGATATGGCAGAACTCGATGGCCGTTTGATTGGGATTACTCCGGCGATGTGCGACGGTTCGGGCATGAACGAATTTGCCGAGCGCTTTCCGGAGCGTTTCGAAGACGTCGCAATCGCCGAACAACACGCGGTGACGTTGGCAGCCGGCATGGCATGCGAGGGAGCCAAGCCAGTGGTGGCTATCTATTCGACGTTTTTACAACGAGCCTACGATCAATTGATACACGACGTTGCGCTGCAAAACCTCGACGTCTTGTTCGCCATCGACCGCGCCGGATTGGTCGGCGAAGACGGCGCTACCCACGCCGGAGCTTTCGACATCAGTTTTCTGCGCTGCATTCCAAACATGCTGGTGATGACGCCATCCGATGAAAATGAGACCCGGCAACTACTCTATACCGGTTACCAGCACTCGGGCCCAGCGGCGGTGCGCTATCCCAGAGGCGTTGGCCCCGGCGTTGCGATAGAGAAAGACCTGCGCGAATTACCGATAGGCAAAGGCGTGCTGCGGCGCAGCGGTGCCAATGTGGCTGTTTTAAACTTTGGTACCCTGCTTCAGAGTGCGTTGCGGGTCAGTGACCGCATGGACGCCAGCGTCGCCGATATGCGTTTCGCCAAACCCCTTGACGAAGCGCTGATTGCAGACCTTGCCAGCCGCCATGGGCTGCTCGTTACCCTAGAGGAAAACAGCATCGCCGGCGGCGCCGGTGCCGCAGTCAGCGAGTACCTCGCGTCGATGGGCATACTGGTACCGATACTTCACCTCGGACTTCCCGATGTGTTCGGTGATCATGGTAAACATCCGCAGCAACTGCGCTCGGCAGGATTGGACGACGAGAGTATATTCGCCGCCATCAGCACAAGGGTTGAGCAATTGAAAATCGGCTAACCAGCATCGAATCATGTTTTTATCGCGCTCTAGAGTCACCTCGTTGCACATCATCTGCGTCGCAATAACCAAGCACACTACGCCTCTCAATTTCGACGGAATGCAGAGTAAATAAGGTCTATCTGTGAGTGCTGTCTATGGGAAATATGACATTACCCCGAGGGCTATCTGACCTGCAGGTGACACAAAAAAGCAGCCGAGGCGACTTTTGATGAGGCTTCGTCGGCATGTCGCTAAAGGTCAGAGGGATCGGATCGGGGACTTATTTTATCGAACGCTGATGATCCTAGCTCCTGATCTCAAGGGCTCGAGCAGCCCCGTCTTCGACACCCTGAATCGGGCTTTATTTCACGTCGGCAACAGCGGCCGTCGCAACGGGCCTGAGCCCATCGACGCCCTCTATAGCAAGCTAATGATCGTGACGGGCAACGTGGGTTTGGTGACGAATGTCCTTACCTTTAACCACAAAGACAATCTGTTCGCAGAGGTTTTTAGCGTGATCACCGACCCTTTCCAACGACCGAATAACCCACAGTATATTGATCACGCGGCCAATGCTCCTAGGGTCTTCCATCATGTAGGTGACCAGTTCACGCAGCGCCGTCTTGTAATCCAAATCTATCTGCTGATCTTCGTTAAGGGTGCGCATCGCCGCCTCGACATCGAACCGGGCGAACGCATCGAGTGCATTAGCCAGCATCGATATCACCGACTTACCAAGGTGTCTGACCTCGGTATAACCCTTCGATGGCCCTTCCTGCTCGGCGAGGATAATCGCATGGTTGGCAATTTTTTTCGCTTCGTCGCCAATTCTTTCGAGGTCGTTGACCGCCTTACTGACCATCATGATCAATCGCAGATCGGTTGCCGCAGGTTGCCGTCGAGCGATGATCAAGATACAGGCCTCGTCGATATCGCGCTCCATTTCGTCGACTTGAGGCTCCTGCCTGATCACCTGTTCGGCCATTGCGCTATCGATTTCAGCGACCGATTTAATGGCGTTCTGCAACTGCTGCTCGACCTTGCCACCCATCTCCATCAAGCGCGTACGAATTTCTTCCAACTCGCCATCGAACTGGGTCACGATGTGATTTTCAAAGGTCAATTTTGTCATAATTCTCGTCCGCCTAGCCAAACCGGCCAGTAATGTAAGATTCTGTCAGCGCATGTTCAGGCATGGTAAAAACCTGCTCGGTCGGATTAACCTCGATCAGCTGACCTAGGTGAAAGTAGGCCGTTCGCTGCGACACCCGCGCGGCTTGCTGCATGCTGTGGGTGACGATAGCAATGGTGAAATTTTGGCTCAATTCTTCTATTAATTCCTCGATTCGTGCAGTGGCAATAGGATCGAGTGACGAACAGGGTTCGTCCATCAAGATAACCTCGGGACTGACGGCAATCGCCCTGGCAATACACAGTCGCTGCTGCTGGCCTCCCGACAAACCAGTTCCGGCTTGATAAAGGCGATCTTTGACCTCATCCCAAAGGCTTGCGCGTCGCAAACTGCGCTCGACGATCTCATCAAGATCGACACGGGTATCGGCAAGTCCATGTATTTTTGGGCCGTAGGCAACGTTGTCATAGATAGATTTTGGGAATGGATTTGGTTTTTGAAAAACCATTCCTACGCGGGCGCGCAACTCCACCACGTCAAGTTTCGGTGAGTATAAGTCCTGGCCATCCATGCGAATATCGCCCTCCACACGGCAGCCATCGACAGTGTCATTCATGCGGTTTAAGGCACGTAGAAAAGTCGATTTCCCACAGCCCGAGGGGCCGATCATTGCGATCACCTCATTTTTCCCAATATCAACGCTGACATCGAATATTGCTTGCTTGTCGCCATAGTAAACGTTTACATTTTTAATCGACATCTTAGCATTTTCGACTTCGAAACTACCCACAGTGGTATGCTCAGCGGCGAGTTCAAAAGGGCTAGCGTCAGTGCCTTCAGTGGGTTTTTTAACCGTGGCCATCGCCATATTATCAGTCCCTAGAGTCGCTGTTGTATTCATCGGTCAGTCTCCTACTACCAGCGTCGTTCGAGGCGTTTTCGAAGCCAAACAGCCGATATATTCATGAGTATTAAAAAACTCAACAACACCATAATAGCGGCTGAAGTCTTTTCTATAAAGGCTCTCTCGGGGCTATCCGCCCAGAGAAAAATCTGTACCGGCAATACCGTGGCTGGATCAGTAAAGCCACCGGGTATATCGGCGATGAACGCGACCATACCGATCATTAGTAGCGGAGCGGTCTCGCCAAGTGCTCGCGCCATGCCGATAATGGCGCCGGTAAGCATGCCCGGCAGGGCCAATGGCAAGACATGGTGCAGCACCATCTGATTGCGTGAGGCACCCATGCCCAGCGCCGCTTCGCGAATCGATGGCGGCACCGAGGTGATCGCCGCGCGGCTAGTGATAATAATGGTTGGAAGCGTCATGACCGCAAGCACCAGTCCCCCGATCACCGGGATCGAGCGTGGAACATGAAAGAAATTAATAAAGATCGCCAGTCCTAACAGACCAAATATTATCGATGGCACCGCCGCCAAATTATTGATATTGACCTCAATAAATTCGGTCCAACGGTTTTTCGGAGCGAACTCTTCGAGATAGATAGCTGCAGCGATACCAATTGGAAATGATAAGACCAACGTCAGCACCAACGTCAGCACGGAGCCGATCATCGCGCCCCTAATGCCTGCCTGCTCAGGCTCTCGCGAATCACCGCGATTAAAAAAGTTGGCGTTAAAGCGCAGTTCCATACGCTGCGTGTCGATCAGTTGCTGCAACCATTTAACTTGGTTATCTACCAACCGAGCGGTATAGGGGTCGCCGTCCAGCCAGCCCTTAAAATAGGTGTCAATATCGTCGTCGGCCAAAAGCCAGACCGATTCACTCTGACCCAACAGACTGGGGTTGGCCAACAGGCGCTCGCGCAAATCATAACCGGCGCCATTGCTAACCAGCGCGTACAATTTACGTTTGTCGGCGCGCTTACGAACATCCGAAAACTCGGCTCTAAGCGCGGATTTATACAGTGCTCCCCAGTCAGCGACGATCAATTGCTTCTGGTCGGCGAAATTATCGATGTCCAACAGCTGTTGGTCATAGGTCACTTCGAGCTGCATGTAGGTCGCGGAAAAGGCACCCTTACCCTTAAAAATGATATCCAAAAATAGTGCCAACACCGCGAGTAAGCCGAGGGTCACCGCGATAATACCGCACCATCGGAAGGCCTTTTCGGCACGGTAGCGCCAGACCAAAGAATCTTGGATTTTTTTTAAATTTTTGCTCGAGTTACTCATACTGCTCCCGGAAGCGTTTTACCACTTGCAGTGCCACTATATTGAGTATCAGTGTGACAATAAACAACATCAAGCCAAGGGCGAACGCCGCCAGTGTTTTGGGGCTGTCAAACTCCTGATCTCCGGTTAGCAAGGTGACGATTTGCACCGTTACCGTAGTCACAGAATCGAGCGGATTAAAGGTCAAATTGGCCGCCATTCCCGACGCCATCACCACGATCATAGTCTCGCCAATGGCTCTCGATACGGCCAGCATGATACCGGCAACAATCCCCGGTAAAGCCGCCGGAATGACCACCCGCCGGATCGTCTCGGAGTGCGTTGCACCCATCGCCAAAGAGCCGTCGCGCATTGCCTGTGGCACCGCAGAAATAACGTCATCGGCCAGCGATGAAATAAACGGTATAATCATCACCCCCATCACCGCTCCCGCGGCCAAGGCGCTTTCAGAGGAGACCGACAGGCCCCATCCCTCACCGACGTCGCGAATATAGGGCGCTACGGTGAGTGCCGCAAAGAAGCCATAGACAACCGTGGGTATGCCCGCCAAAATTTCCAGCGCCGGCTTGGCGTAGGCGCGTACTGATCGGTTGGCGTATTCCGCCAAATAAATCGCCGACATCAACCCGATGGGCACTGCAATGAACATCGCCACTACCGATACCAGTAAGGTACCGGCAAATAGGGGCACGGCGCCAAAGCTACCCGACGAACCCACCTGATCGGCACGAATCGCAGTCTGTGGGCTCCAGTCGAGGCCCAATACAAAATCCGCAACCGGCACCGACTTGAAAAACTGCAACGACTCAAAAAGCACCGACAACACAATGCCGAGGGTGGTAAAGATTGCCAGACACGCACTGGCAAACAGCGCATATTGGACGACTTTCTCAACCCTTTGCCGGGCCCTAAAGTTTGCCGATACCGCCGCGCGCCCCCAGATCAGACCGACCATCGCAAGCGCAAGCACTGCCACCGCCATTATCCAATTGGACAACTGAATTAGATCGCGAAGTTGCTGCGCAGCATCAAGAAGGAAATCGGGTTGGCCGGCGCTTGGCAGCACACCGATCGACAAATTGCTAATCTTGTTGGCCAGCAGAGTGTATTCAACCGAATCGCTGGGGTGTTCAGCGCTGGGCAACGACTCCATCACCAGTCCGGTCATCACCGAGCCATCGGCAACCACCCAAATGCACAGCAGTAAAAGGGCCGGCAATCCACACCACAGCGCCGTGTAGTAGCCATAGTAGTTGGGTAGTGAGTGTAAATCGCGGATGCCACGCAAGTCTTTTGCGAGTGCAAGCGAGCGCCCTCTACCAAGATAAAATCCTAGGGTTGCCAAGCCCATCAACAAGAAAAAAACATTACTCGCTTGCATGGAGAATAATCAAACCTCGTATCATCGGCACATCAGGGCAAACACAGGGCGCCACTGTGACAACTTCTGCCGGTTATTTCAATGGCTCATCTCCAGTCATCGACACCAGCGCTCGGATATTTTTCGCAGTGACCTTGCGCCGCGTAATCGGCAGCGGGATCATACCCTTATCAGCTAGATAACCTTCTTCGCCCCATGCTTTTTCGCTGGTGAATTCGTTGATAAAATCCTGAATACCCGGAACCACACCGACGTGCGCCTTTTTAACATAGAAATACAGTGGCCGCGAGATCGGATACGACTTATCGGCAATTGATTCGAAATCGGGCCCCACCGACTCAATACTCGCGCCATGCACGGTGTCGGCATTTTGATCGAGAAAACTAAATCCAAAAATTCCCAAAGCGCGTGGATTTGCCTGCAATTTTTGCACGATAAGGTTGTCGTTTTCGCCAGCCTCAATGTACAGACCATCTTCGCGGACGGTGTGGCAAATCGCTTTAAAAGCTTGTTTATCCGAATTTTTCATCGCCGCCAACCATGGGATTTTTTTACATCCACCCTCCATCGCAAGCTCGACGAAGGCATCGCGGGTGCCAGATGTTGGCGGTGGGCCCAAGACCTCAATAGGATCATCTGGCAGGCTGGGATTGACCTGCTGCCAAGTGGTGTAAGGGTTTTCAATCAATTCGCCGTCGCGGATTCCCGGAACACGCGCAGCTAATGCTAGAAAGATGTCTTTGCGCGACAGGTTCATGACCGAAACATTGATCGAATTAGCCAAGACAATGCCGTCAAATCCCACCTGAACCTCGATAATTTCCTCGACGCCGTTACGCTGGCACTGCGCGAACTCCGACTGCTTCATGCGCCGGGACGAATTGGTGATGTCGGGGTAGTTGGTACCCACGCCCGAGCAAAACAGTTTCATGCCGCCACCAGAACCGGTCGATTCAATCTTTGGAGTCGGCTTACCGCTGCTGCGCCCGTAGCGCTCGGCAACAACCGTTGAAAATGGATAGACGGTCGACGACCCGACGACCTCAACTGTCTCGCGCGCAGAGACCCCGCTGCCAACAACCAGGCAAAGACTGACCGTCGCAACGTGAAGCCATTTGTAATCGAACATATAACTCTCCATTTATCCTACGTAAAAAAATTCCCCTAAACGTCGAGATCAGGTCTAGTGCGCACTATATAAAAAATATATGACAATTAAATGACAGCTTGGGTATTTGTCATATATTTGTAATATTTTTAAAATATATTGCCAACGTGGTTCGCGACCAAAGCAAGATTTTGCATGACCCCCAAATTGCGGGACATCAATTCACCTTGAAGTACGCACACAGTTTCCATCACCGAATGGTTTTACATTTAAGGAGTTCAAATGAACCTCAAAAAAGTCAGCAATGCCCCTTTAATCGCAACCTTGCTGTTGAGCCTTGCCGGCAGTGCGTCGGCCAGCGCAATAGACGATCTTGTGCAGACACTAATCACCAAGGGAATCTTAACAGAGGCCGAGGGCGCACTGCTATTGCAGCGGCGAGAGAATACACCACCGGCGATCTCCGAGAGTGTCATTTCACAACAGACCGCCCGCGTCGAAGTGGGCAAAAAGGGGTTGGTTGTTAATAGTCATGACGACCGTTACTCGATGGCAATCGGTGGCCGCTTGCACGCCGAACTTATGAGTCACAGCAATGATCAAGATCTGACAAAATCTGCAACCGACGGAACTGATATCCGACGCGCGCGTATCTACCTCAAGGGCCACGCAAACACCGATTGGAAATACGCCATAGAAGCCGATCTGGCTGGCAACAAAGTCAGTATAAAAGACGTCTTTTGGGTGTACACGGGGATTGAGAACTGGGACTTCACCGTTGGCGCACAGAAGCATGCCCTGAGCATGGAAGTGCAAGAGAGTTCCAACGACATTATGTTTACCGAACGCGGTATGACCGTGGCCCTCAGCACGCCCTATTTCGACCGCGCGCTAGGTATAAACACCAAGCGATACGCGCGCAACTGGAACATTCAGGTCGGCCTCTACGGCGATCAGATTGCGCCTGAATCGTCTGGCGACAACGATGAAGGCTATGGTATCGCAGCGCGCGGGAGTTGGGCACTGATCAATCAAAAAGACCGAGTATTTCACATCGGGGCCAGCTACGGTATGCGTTCGACAGACAGCAACAATGCCACCAATGGTAAGTCAGATTTCAAGTATGAAACGACCAATGGCTCAAACTTGAAATTACTCGATACACCAAGCATAGATGGCCTCGATAAGATCACCATCAACTCGCTAGAATTGGCAGCTATGCGGGGGCCGTTTTCCTTTCAGAGTGAATTTATCCAAGCCAGTGCGCAACGCGATATGGCAGCTGATTTAGATTTTAACGCCTGGTACCTCCAATCGGGCTATACCCTGACCGGTGAGTCGCGCAGCTATAAAGGCTCGGACGGTGAGTTTAAACGCTTGAAACCCGCGACCGAGTTCAGCCTCGAAAAAGGTACCTGGGGAGCTTGGGAAGTGGCCGCTCGACTCGACCACCTCGACCTCGATGACGGACTAGCGACCTCTGGCGGGTTCGGCGATCGCTATACGCTGGCACTCAACTGGTACCTCAATTACAACCTCCGAGTGATGGCCGATTACTCGCGAGTTTACAGCCTCGATAACGGTCCGGTAACGCGCGTAAACGGCGACGACGCAGACAACATAGACACCTTTACTCTGCGCACACAGTGGGCGTTTTAATAGCCGCCGGTTAGCAAAACACACCGCCTGCCTCTAGGCCCTTGGCACGCGACAGATAAACTCAGCTCCATCGCCGGCACGACTGTTGATCAATAAACTGCCGCCATAAATATTTAGCGTGTGCTTGACGATAGCCAATCCCAGACCGGTACCACCGGAGTGGGAATTGCGACTGCTATCGACGCGGTAAAAGCGTTCGGTAATTCTCGGGATTTCAGAGGGGTCGATACCGACGCCATCATCTCGAATGGCAATATGCCAGCTTTCATCGTCTTCGCGTGCGTGAATCGATATGCGGGCGCCCGCGGGATTATGGCGCACCGCATTAAACACAATATTGCCCATCGCACTGCGCATATCCTTGGGCCGAGCCTGCATCCGCAATCCCTCGTCGCAATCGATGTCAAATTGGTGTTTACCGCCGCTCAACTGCTCGGCATCGACAATAATTTCATCCAATAACGGCTTTAAATCAAAACATTCGAACGTCTTTGGCTGCGCCTCGGACTCAAGTTTAGACAGCAGGATCAAATCGTCAGCCAGCGCTTGCATCTTGTTGGCCTGCGCGCTGATATTATCAAACGCGCGATCGATAGATGGCGTGGGGGTAGAAATTTGTCGCAGGGTCTCGATGTAGCCTTTGATCACCGTCAATGGCGTGCGCAATTCGTGGGATACGTTGGCGACAAATTCTTTGCGCAATTGCTCGAGGCTATCCAAGCGCGTGATATCGGTGACAATCAATACAATTTCACCGTGCCCAAATTGCGAGCCAGAAAATTCTAATAACCGCTCGGCGTAAATACTCGACGGCAGTTGTATCGGCTCCGCAAACTCCGCAACGGTCATATATTCTACGAATTTAGGGTCGCGAACAAGATTGAAAATCGCACTGCCTCGATCCGAAGCACGCAGCCCTACGAGTCCCTCAGCCGCGTTATTCCACCAATCTAGGGACAAATCGCTCTTTAAGACCAGCATGCCCTCGTCCAGAGCTTCAGTCATACGCGTGGTGCGGTTGATGGTGTGGCGCATTTTTTCTTTGGCGCGCCGGTGCCGACGTTTTTGCCGATTGAGGGTATCGCTAATCTCGCCCCATATGCCGTCAGTCGCGGGCGGCGACCCACGCATACCTCGGTCCACCCAAGCAAATAGGGCGATGACCATGCGCAGCGACCAAAAAAGATAGCCCCCAAAACCCAGTATCATGATCTCGAGCGGCGCTTCCATACTGACCCCGAGCACCAGACAAAAACAAGTGACCGCGGCAATTCGCCGCAGTTCGCTAGACATGCCCGGTCGCACGCGATTTCAGCCCTCAGTTAACTGTTGGGTAACTGAGTTGAAAAACGATACCCAGCGCCGCGAACAGTCTGCACGTAGTTATCGTGGCCTGCAACCGATATCGCTTTTCGCAAACGTCGAATATGTACGTCGACAGTGCGCTCATCGAGGTAGACATTGCCGCCCCAGACGTAGTCCAAAATTTGATCGCGCGAGTAAACGCGCTCTTGGTGGGTTAAAAAAAACTGCAACAATCGATACTCTGTTGGCCCTAAATTAATTTCCGCCCCTGCGATACTGATGCGATGACCGATGGGGTCAAACATCAACTCGCCCACCTCGATCAGTTCTTGCAACTCATCGCGTTCGACACGGCGCAGCACCGCCTTAATCCGAGCTATTAACTCGCGTGGTGAAAACGGCTTTAAGACGTAATCGTCGGCGCCTGAATCAAGACCGGCTACTTTGCCACCCTCCTCGGCTTTTGCGGTTAACATAATCACCGGTGTCGTTTCTGTCAGGGGGTCGCGACGCAGGCGCCGAAGAAGCTCTAATCCCGACGTTCCCGGCATCATCCAATCGAGAAGTACCAAGTTTGGACTGCGATCTATGATCAAGGCATGGGCCTGCTGAGCGTTTTTAGCCTGAATCACCGAAAAGGACGCGGCCTCGAGTGCCATGCACAGCATTTCGCGAATGGCGGGTTCATCATCGACTACAAGTATGGTTTGTTTTGGCACCCTTAATCCTCTTAAACGGCATCGGTACGCACTGAATATTACTATTAAATGTCTTTTTGATGGCAGAAATATGATAGTTTTAAACAATCCACTCACAATCTGCTAAAGCTCAGTTAGAAGGCTATTTAAACAACCCTCAAACTATTTCTGGGTCGATATTTATCGACCGTTAGCCCATAATAAAACCAAAAAAAAGCCATGGAGCCTGATATGACAATTCAATTGCACCGCGCAGTCGGTTTTCACTATACCTTGACTGATGACACAGGCACCGAGTTGGACAGCTCGTCGGGGCGCGATACAATGACCTACATACACGGCTTGGGAATGATCATACCAGGCCTTGAACAAGCCCTTGAAGGTCAGGTGGTTGGGGCCTCACTCAACGTATCAATCGCTCCAGAAGACGGCTACGGTGTGGTTGACCCGCAGATGATTGAAGAGGTTCCACGCGACTCTTTCCGCGACGTAGACACGATTGAGGTCGGCATGCAGTTTGAAGCCCAGACCGAGAAAGGTGACACAGTCGCGGTCACGGTGACCGCGGTCTCCGACGACACCGTCACGGTAGACGGCAACCATCCGCTGGCCGGAAAAACGCTCAACTTTGACGTATCTGTTGAGGAAGTTCGCGACGCTACTGAAGAAGAGCTTGAGCATGGCCATGTTCACGGCCCCGGGGGGCATGAACATTGATCCATTGCACAATAATAGCCTGACGAGCTAGAGTATTGGTAATCGAAAAATCAACGGCATTGTTAGCGCGGCTTTATAGCCTTTTATTACCAACAACAATTTGATAATGTAACGACTGTAATCGAAGGGTATTAATAATCTCTATGCAAGACGCCAACGAAAATGCTATGGATCCCAACGCGCTATTTCGCGAGGAAAACTTTACCGATCAAAAAATTGGTGCCATTCGTAAACTTGTGCCGGTGACAGCGAATGGCGCTGACGACCCGGACCGCGAAATCCAGTACATGGGTTCTGCGCAAATCATGAGTCCAATGGGTCCCATTCCGCTAAATTTTGAACTGGCCGGCAATACCATCGGCGAGGCGGCGGAAGACTTTGCCGCAAAAGCCCAAGTCTCTATCCAAGAGGCCTCGCAGGAGCTAGAGCGAATGCGCCGCGAACAGGCATCGCAAATTGTGGTGCCAGGGCAAGGCAATAGCAGCGGTATTATAACCTAAGAAATCACGCCTGCAAAAATCCACTCAGCGGTAGTCGGCTACGTTTTATTTGGGAGATGTTACGCGACTCAAATGCGCAGCGCTTGGGCCCGACGGTTTAATCTTCTATCAGCGCAAGCTTCTCATCTCGACTGAGCTTCTTGATCTGCGATTCGCGGCGACTGGCAGAACTTCTATTGTGGCCGCCCTCCACGTAAACCATCGCCAGCGCTCTGCGACCACGAAAGTACTTGGCGCCGGCACGACCACTTTGATGCTGCTTAAGGCGGCGTTCAACATCCGTGGTAATACCGGTGTACAAACTACTATCACTGGCCTCAACCATGTATACAAACCAACTATTCACGGGCTTTGGGCGACCAAGCGCAAAGGCGCTGAACAGCGTCGACAACGGTACTCGGCGCCCTGCTGCTGGATGCGACGATGCCGGATAGATGTCAGCAAGTGGCTGCGGCAAATGCACGTGTAGTCAAACTTGCGGTAATTACGCTGCGGAATATCCTCGAGGTCATAATCGCCACGCACCTCCGGTTCCGCGCCCAAAGTGCGCATCACCCCACGCCACTCCGCTCCATGGGGCCTTACCGATCGATGACCATGACAACAATCGACCACATAGTGGGCCACCTCATGAATTACGGTATTTTTGAGACTATCGACATAGAACTTGGCAAATATCCAGGGATTGTAACGAATGCGTCGATGACCGCGACGAACTTGGTACATTCCAGCGCAGCGGCCGCTGAGATCAAAATCTACCGGCAGGTAGTCAAAAGACGCTGACAAGTATCGTCCGGCAAGGTCAATCGCAGCATCGGTCGCTGCGCGCACCTGCTGTTGCTGTTGCGGGGAAATAGGCTCGATCATGAGCCCAGTATAATCGCACACAGGACTGCTACAATAGCGAGACACAATGATCTGGCAATTTATTATGAACGTTGATCTGCACTGCCACACCACGGCTTCCGATGGCTTACTTACGCCCTTGGAACTGCTGCAATTGGCCGAGCAACGCAATATCTCAATGCTTTCAATCACCGACCATGACACTCTAGATGCCTATTCACAGGTGAATTTATCCGACCTGCCGCTGCGTTTGATTCCGGGTATAGAATTTTCTTCAAAGTGGCGTAAAATGGGCGTGCATATTGTTGGGCTAAATATTGACCTTCAACATCCGACGATTGTTGCCGGCGCTGCCCTGCAGACCAAAACGCGCCGTGAGCGCGCTGAAAAAATAGCTGAAAAACTCGCTGGACTGGGCTTTAAAAATACCCTTGATGCCGCGCGTGAACGCGCCCTCGGGGGACAGATTGGACGCCCCCATTTCGCCGAACATCTAGTCGCTATCGGTGCCGTCAAATCGAGCCAACAGGCGTTTAAAAAATACCTTGGGGCTGGGAAGATCGCCGACATCAAAGCCTGCTGGGCGGACATCGAAACGGTGATCGGTTGGATCAAAGCTGCGGGCGGAATCGCTGTACTGGCTCATCCAAGTAAATATGGCCTGACACGGGCCAAATTAACCGCCCTAATCGGCGATTTTAAAGATGCCGGTGGAGAGGCGATGGAGGTAATTTCTGGACAACAAACCCCCGCGTTGACGGTCGATCTCGCGTCGCTCAGTGTAAAACATCAACTGCTAGCATCCTGCGGCTCTGACTTCCACCGGCACCACACTCCATGGGCGGCACTGGGCAGGGTCACCGAGTTACCCGACAACTGTATTAAAATTTGGAGTCGCTGGTAACAGCGATAAAATAATCGCTATCGCCGGCGCGTAAATCCTGTGTATACTATCTCGCTGATCGCAGAGAAGGCGACTTAACTCAGATTCGGCGGACGTCTTGAAATTCTTTTTATTTATCGGCGAACAGTGGCTCCTCGTGAGCACCTTATTGTTACTTGTATACGTATACATACTGTATGAGCGAGATAGAGGCGGCAAGTCGATCGGGCAAAATGAGTTGGTCGCGTTATTAAATTCGGAGCACGCCGCGCTGGTTGATGTGCGACCCAGCGGGGACTTCACTGATGGCCACATTCATGGTGCCATCAACATACCTCACACCAAACTGTCTTCCAGACATGTTGAATTGGGCAGACAAAAAGATAAGGTGCTGGTAGTGGTAGACCAGTATGGGCAACACGCCGGAAGCGCCGGCAAACTGCTCTCGTCGGAAGGTTACGATGTGCGTCGATTAAGCGGCGGCATGGTGGAGTGGCGAGGTCAAAACTTACCCGTGGTTAAAGGATCGTAATCCCCGGAATACAGACAAATAATGGGATAGGAAATGGCAGGAACGGTAATATACGGAACGCGAGCGGGACCTTTTTGCATCGCAGCTAGGAAGTTACTCAGGGAACGGGGTATCGAATTCGAAGATGTCACTCTGGATGGAGATGTTGCACTTAGGAACGACATTCGTTCACAAAGTAAGCGAGATACAGTTCCCCAGATTTGGATTGATGACCAGCATGTGGGCGGTTACAGTGACTTGCGCGCGCTCGATATGCGCGGTGAGCTTGAGTCTATGGCCAATCCGTCGTAACAGCCGACACCACCAACAAGGCGGAGTAAAATGACCGCTCACAGACGTTAAAGAGGTATCCATGTCCGACGAAACTCAAGGCCAAGCGACGGCAGCCACGGAAGGCAGTGAAAAACCGGCAGCGAGTTTCTCGGCACAGCGCATCTACTTAAAAGATATGTCATTCGAAACTCCCAAGGGGCCCGAACTATTCCAAAAACAGTGGAACCCGAAGGTCAATCAAGATCTAAGCACGCATACCGCAAGGCTCGACGAGAGCATCTTTGAAGTGTCGCTGAGAATTACCATCACCGTGAAAGATGATGAAGAGACGCTTTATTTGGTCGAAGTGGAACAAGCTGGGATCTTTAAGATCGAGGGACTAGATGATCAGCAACTAGCACAGGTACTCAATACGACCTGCGCGGCCATGCTCTTTCCCTACGCCAGAGAAGCCATAGATAACGTCCTCACCAAGGGTTCGTTACCTCCGTTGATGATACCACCGGTCAATTTTGACGGTCTCTTTGCCTCGGCAATGGCTGCCAACCAAGCCCGAGAAGAACAGAGCAGCAACGAGAGCAACGACACTCAGCACTAGGGTTTAGGGT
>DDJS01000100.1:20033-20775 GCA_002339165.1 Cellvibrionales bacterium UBA2618
TAGGGTTTAGGGTATCAGATTAAACCGAGGGACTGTCATCGATACCATAGTCCTGCAATTTTCTGGTCAAGGTGTTGCGTCCCCAACCAAGTAATTGAGCCGCATGCCTCTTTCGACCACCGGTATGCGATAAAGCTGTATCGATCATCACTCGCTCCATATCTTCCAATGCTGTGACCATGATTCCTGTGCCCCCGGCGCGCAGTTGCGACTCCCCCCACGCGCGCAGTTGCGCCTGCCAGTTTTCGGCTTCTGCAGCGACCCCAACCAATTCATCGGACCGCAACTCGGGAGGGAGATCCGTCAGGAGCACCTCGCGACCAGCGGCCATGACGGTTAACCAACGGCAGGTATTCTCCAACTGCCGCACGTTGCCCGGCCAAGGTAGATCGCAACAAAGGGCTGTAGCTTCATCCGACAATACTTTTGACTCAACGTTGAGCTCCAGCGCGGCGCGAGTAAAAAAATGTTTCATCAGCCGAGGTATATCCTCGCGCCTCTCGGACAGCCGAGGCAGATGAATACGGATCACGTTAAGGCGGTGAAAGAGATCTTCTCGAAAACGGTTGTTCTCGACTAATTGCTCCAAATGTTGATGGGTTGCGGCGATAATGCGTACGTCCACCTTGATCGATGTATGGCCTCCAACACGGTAAAATTCCCCGTCCGAAAGTACCCGAAGTAATCGCGTTTGCGCCTCGGCGGGCATATCGCCAATCTCATCCAAAAACAAGGTACCGCC
>DDJS01000100.1:21044-52321 GCA_002339165.1 Cellvibrionales bacterium UBA2618
GGCATATCGCCAATCTCATCCAAAAACAAGGTACCGCCATTGGACTGTTCGAATCGCCCTTCACGCCGCTGGCCCGCACCCGTAAAAGCGCCTTTCTCGTGGCCAAATAGCTCCGACTCAATCAACTCGTTCGGGATCGCAGCCATGTTTAAGGCGATAAATTCACGCCCAGATCTGGGGCCGTGATTATGTAAAGCACGAGCCACCAGCTCTTTGCCGGTCCCCGACTCACCGTTGATCAGCACCGTGATATTAGAACTCGCGAGCCGTCCGATAGCCCGAAATACCTCTTGCATCGCTGGGGCTTCGCCAATAATTTCCTGAGTCTCGGGTCGATCATCCTCACCTTTAGTGACCGACTGCTCCTTGGCGACAGCAACGCCGCGCTTGGTGACTGCCACCAATTCATCAAGATCAAAGGGCTTCGGTAGATATTCGAAAGCGCCTCCCTGATAGGCGGATACGGCACTGTCTAAATCAGAGTGGGCAGTGGTAATAATTATTGGCAGATCTGGATAACTTTTTTGTATTTGGCGCAGCAGCTCCAAACCATCGATACCGGGCATACGGATATCAGAGATAATCACCTGTGGCCTTGAGGTCTGCAAGGCAGTCAACAAGTCATCGCCCTTTTCAAAACAGCGCACGCCGATACCGGCGCGCGTTAGTGCCTTTTCCATCACCCAGCGCATTGACCGATCGTCTTCGGCGATCCAAATTCTTGAAGAGTTATCCATATTAGGCCTTTATTGGTAAATAGATAGAAAAACACGTCTCTCCGGGGATCGACTTGCAGTCGATCATACCGTCGTGAAAATTGATCGCAGTCTGAGCGATCGTCAGTCCAAGACCAGTACCCTCGACATGCCCGCTAATCATGGGTAAAAAAATCCCTTCCTTAATCGCCGATTGAACACCTGGGCCATTATCCAAAATATCGATCCGACAGACCATTCGACAGCGCAATCCGCCAATCGTAAGGCTCTGCTGAATACGGGTTTTAAAGCGTATTTCTGAGTGCAACTGACTGCCTCGTTGAAGCGCCTGCATAGCGTTTCTGGCGATGTTCAACAGCGCCTGTATCAACTGTTCTCGATCGCCCTGAATATCTGGGATACTAGGATCATAGTCGCGCGTCAACGCGATGCTACCCTGAGTTTCGGCCTCGACCAGCGCGGCAACATAATCAACGACTTCATGCACGTTTAAACGCTCGAGCACCGGCAATTGGTTGGGGCCCAACAATCGATCGACCAAATTGCGCAATCGGTCCACCTCGGTGACAATAATTTGGCAGACCTCATGCGATTCATCGTCAATCTCTCCATCCTGCAGCGCTTGGTGGAGTAGTTGGGCAGCGCCACGAATACCCCCAAGAGGGTTTTTAATCTCGTGAGCCAAACCTCGAATAAGACTTTTCGAACTATCTTGAAACGACGTCAGCGCAGCCTCCCGATTGATCTGTACAAAACGATCAATCGCCTGCATTTCGACGATCAACGCCAGCTTGCCATCGTGCTGCACTGGGGTCACCGAATAGTCGATCAGACAAGATTCGGCGGTCTGTGGCAAAATTGGCTCGTGACGTTTAGTAAAGGCTTGATTGGTTTTTAATGACGCGCGCATCGCGCATTGGGACGCCACAACATCGGTAAACAAGGCGCACACCTGAGTTCCGCGCAGTTTAACCAAACCAATTTTTAGCAGCGCCTCAGCTGCCGGATTGGCATAACTAATGGCCAACCACTCGTCGACCAGCAAAACCGATGTGTTGAGGTTGTCGAGTAGCGTCTGATACTGCGTCTCTAATGTCATATCGGCGATGCGTAGACCTTAATGGATAAAAGCTCAATGGATAGACTCGCTGTGGCGACAGCTATGGCTAAGATGTAGCAAGATGCGAGCCAACGTTCATCGGCGCAAGCGCTAGCGTGCATCCCACGCAAACAGCCGATGTTGCGGCTATGATCATATCTGAAAAGTTGCTAATTCGCACCAAATTGGTGCGCCGCAGATTTGCGTATGTTAACCAGCATGCATAAGATCCTCGTCAACAATAGTGCTGCGCTGCCCAGCAGCTAGTCAAGCGCGAACGCATAGGTGTCTTTGGGGCATAAAAAAACCCGCAAGCAATAAACGCTTGCGGGTTTTTTTGGGTGTAATACCCTACCTCTAACGGCTAGACCAACGCCTCTTTAGTGGTTTTAATAATCGCTGCTGCCACCTTGTACGGATCGGCATTTGACGCTGTGCGACGATCTTCTAGACGCCCTTTCCATCCATCCTCAACGGTACCAATTGGAACGCGAATCGAGGCGCCACGATCGGACACGCCATAGCTGTACTCGTCGATTGATTGGGTTTCATGCTTACCGGTCAATCGCTGATCATTATCCGCACCATAGACGCTCATATGCCGGTCGATGTGACGCCCAAAGTTTTCACAAATCTTGGTAAAAACTGCCTCGTCGCCGTCCTCGCGCATGGGCCCATTAGAAAAGTTTGCGTGCATACCCGAGCCATTCCAATCCATCTCGCCAAACGGTTTGGGATGATAATTAATCGAATAACCGTACTTCTCTCCGGTTCGCTCTAGCAGATAGCGCGCTACCCAAGTCTCATCTCCAGCGCGCTTAGCGCCCTTGGCAAAAACTTGAAATTCCCACTGCCCAGCGGCCACCTCGGCGTTGATACCCTCGATGTTAACTTCTGCCTCTAGGCAGATGTCAAAGTGCTCTTCAATGCAGTCACGACCAAACGCGTTACCCGCGCCTACCGAACAGTAGTACTGACCTTGGGGAGCTGGGTAGCCGCCCACAGGGAATCCTGGAGGACGTTGCGTATCCACATCCCAGAGAAAATATTCTTGCTCAAACCCAAACCAAAAATCATCGTCGTCGTCGTCGATGGTCGCCCGACCATTGCTCTCGTGTGGCGTGCCGTCGGCGTTCAACACTTCCGTCATGACGAGGTAGGCATTGCTTCTGTCGGGGTCTGGAAAAATAGCCACGGGCTTCAACAGACAATCAGAGGCATTACCCTCCGCCTGCTCAGTTGAGCTTCCGTCGAACGACCACATCGGGCACTCCTCGAGTGTTCCGCCAAAGTTACTTCTAACCTGCGTCTTACTGCGCAGGCTCTGCGTTGGCGCGTAGCCATCTAACCAGATATATTCTAATTTTGCTTTCATTATTGATCAGTCTCCGAAATGTATGTCGTTGTTGGTGCGGTAGCGAATGCCGCCAAATGCGCTCTTACCCAGAGCATCGGCCTTAGTGCGGAGCATCGCGCAACCAGATCGTGGGGCGAGCTATTGTAGCGGTTAATGGGAAGCAATTGCCATGCCAAGCAACACGAACAGCCGTACCAGCCCATAACGTCGCCACAACAGCGATCAGACACTGCTTACCTAACTCGGTGTGTCGTGCAAGATCGCACCAAAGAAGTGCGTATTTTTATAAATTGCACCAAATTGGCGCAAATGTGCTAGCAGCTAGGCATATTGAACCCACGATATTTAGGCATTAAACCTCACGCAGCACGCGTCAAGAAAAAGATTCATAGCAGTTTTTCTCAATTCTCGTATAATCGCGGCTTTTCAGCATCGCGCGCCCTTTACTCTGCGGCTTGAACCCCGAATGCACTTCGCTCAAATAAATACGGCCAGCAACCCATGTCCATCGAAAACTTACGTAACATCGCCATCATAGCTCACGTCGACCACGGAAAAACTACCCTCGTCGACAAACTGCTGCAGCAGACTGGCACCTTGGACCGCAAAAGCATGACCACCGAACGGATTATGGATTCTAACGACCAAGAGCGCGAACGTGGCATTACGATCCTCGCCAAAAATACCGCCATCACCTGGCGCGACTATCGCATCAATATAGTTGACACCCCAGGGCACGCCGACTTTGGTGGCGAAGTCGAACGCGTGCTATCAATGGTGGACTGCGTACTATTGTTAGTCGATGCGGTTGATGGACCAATGCCTCAAACCCGTTTCGTTACCCAAAAGGCCTTTGAGAAGGGCTTGAACCCAATATTGGTGGTCAACAAGGTCGATCGCCCCGGCGCCCGACCCGACTGGGTTCTAGATCAGGTGTTCGACCTTTTTGATCGCCTCGGCGGCACTGACCAACAACTTGACTTCCCAGTAATTTACGCATCTGCGCTGAACGGCGTGGCCGGATACGAGGCCGATCAACTGGCCGACGATATGACCCCACTGTTAGAAATTATCGCCGATAAGGTCAATCCGCCAAATGTCGATACCAGCGGACCGCTGCAAATGCAGATTAGTGCGCTCGACTACAACAGTTATGTCGGGGTTATTGGTATTGGCCGGATTACCCGTGGCGTAATGATGCCCAACTGCCAGGTCGTGGTAGTCGATCGCAGCGGTCACAAGCGCAAGGCGCGAGTACTGACGGTGATGGGTTACAACGGACTTGAACGCGTCGAGGTAGACAAGGCGCAAGCGGGCGACATTGTGTGCATTACCGGCGTCGAAAAACTCAACATTTCGGACACTCTCTGCGACCCAGAAATGATTGAGGCGATGCCATCGCTGTCGGTCGACGAGCCCACAGTAAGCATGACGTTTCAGGTCAATGACTCGCCGTTTGCCGGTCGTGAAGGTAAATATATCACCTCGCGCAACATCAAGGATCGACTCGAGCAGGAGTTGATTCACAACGTCGCGCTGCGCGTCGAACAAGGCGAAACTCCGGATAAATTTGTTGTCTCAGGCCGCGGCGAACTGCACCTCTCAGTGCTAATTGAGAACATGCGGCGCGAGGGTTTCGAACTCGGCGTATCCAGACCCGAGGTCATCCAGCGCGAAGTGGACGGAGAAATCCATGAACCCTACGAACAGATCGTCATCGACATCGAAGATCGACATCAGGGCTCTGTTATGGAGGAGATGGGCCTGCGCAAGGCAGAGATTGTCAACATGGAGCCGGATAGTAAGGGGCGCATTAAGCTCGAATTTATCGCCCCGTCGCGTGGCATGATCGGATTTCGCTCACAGTTTCTTACCATGACCAGCGGTTCGGGCATTATGACTAGCATTTTCGATCACTATGGTATCGCCAAAAGTGGGAAGATGGGGCAACGCCAAAACGGCGTTCTGGTGTCTATGATGTCCGGAAAAACCCTCGCTTACGCGCTTTTCACGCTGCAAGAACGCGGTCGATTGTTCGTCGGTCATGGATTGGATATTTACGAGGGGCAGATTGTCGGACTGCATTCACGCAACAACGACCTCCCCGTCAACCCCACAAAGGCGAAGCAACTCAACAATATTCGCGCCGCCGGCACCGATGAAAATTTAATCCTGTCCCCGCGGATAAAGCACACGCTGGAGCAAGCACTAGAGTTTATTGAAGACGATGAACTGGTCGAAGTCACCCCAGAGTCGGTGCGCATCAGGAAAAAACTGCTAACCGAAAACGCCCGCAAGCGCGCGCCGCGATAATTCAATCGGACGGCGAAACTGCCAAGCACTCCGCGCGCCTGAAGCAGCGCGCGAGGTGATCATTGACCAGGCCCATTGACTGCAGGTACGCGTAGCAGATGGTCGGCCCAAAAAATCTAAAGCCGCGGCCACGCATATCCTCGCTAATACACTTCGACAGCGCGGTTTTCGTGGGTACCTCTGCAGCATTCGACCAGCAATTAACAATCGGGGCGCCATCGACAAAGCCCCAAAGATAGTCACTAAAACTACCAAACTCCTCTTGAACGCACAAAAAACACCGCGCATTATCAATCGCACTGCAAATTTTAGCGCGGTGTCGGACGATACCGCTATCGCGCATCAATCGCTCAATATCACGATCGGTAAAGCAGCTCACCCGCAGCACATCGAACCCGGCAAACGCCGCTCGATACTGCTCTCGACGGCGCAGTATAGTGATCCACGACAACCCCGCCTGGGCGCCCTCGAGAATCAAAAATTCAAACATCAGAGCATCGCTGCGACAGGGCAGCCCCCATTCTTGGTCGTGATACCGCCGGTAGAGAGCGTCCTCTCCCGGCCACTGACACCGCTGTTGGTCCATCGATAAAAACTCCAGAGCATCGTGCTTCGATCAAGTGCGCATTCAACAATGCCTTTACACACTCATTTTAAATTTAACGGATGCAACATGACCGCACCGCGCGCTATGATTAAAGATCTCGATTACAGCCGTGGATAAGCAGTTCCCGAGATACTTAAAACATTTATCAAAAGGATCGTAATGATAGCTCTAATCCAGCGTGTCAGCGCCGCAAGGGTAGAGGTTGACGATCAAATTGTCGGTCGCATTGACCACGGCATTTGCGTTTTTGTCGGCGTTCAACAAGACGATTGCGACGCCAACATGGAGCGCCTAGTAAACCGCACTCTAGGCTATCGAGTGTTTGCCGACGATAACGGGCAGATGAATCACTCGGTAACCGATATTCAGGCGGGCGTTTTGATCGTATCGCAATTCACCCTCGCCGCCGATACCGACAGCGGTCTAAGAGCGAGCTACACCCCGGCTGCTCCAGCGCAACTCGCAAAACCACTATACGACGCCTTTGTGTTTCGAGCACGCGCTCTGCATGGCCCAGTGGCAACCGGCGTTTTCGGCGCCGACATGCAAGTCACGCTTTGCAACGACGGCCCGGTGAGTTTTATTTTGCGCGGCTAGCGATCGAGTCGGAAGAGCAGTTTTTGGGCTAGCCCATCAAACCCCCCATTGCTCATCATCACCATATGGCTGCCGGGATCTGCGAGATCAACGCAGCGCTGAACCATCGCATCGATATTGTCGACAATTTCCCAGGCGATCGCAGAACCAGCCATAATCGCCTCGATATCCCAAGTCATATCCACCGATCGATACCAAACAACATGATCGGCATGGGCTAGTGACTGCGCCAGTGCGTCGCCATGAATACCCTGACGCATCGTCGCAGACCGCGGCTCAATCACTGCGACAATGGCTGCATCGCCGACTTTGCTCCGCAACCCCTCGAGGGTGGTGGCAATCGCCGTTGGGTGATGTGCAAAGTCATCGTACAAGGTGAAGTCCCGGTTCTCATAGAGTACTTCCATGCGCCTTTTAACGCCGGCAAAAGTGCTTAAAATACCGCAGCTCTCGGCAAGGATCACGCCAACGCCACGCGCCGCAATAATCGCGCCCATCGCGTTACTAACGTTGTGACGACCGGTCAGACGCCAGCTAACGCGACCGTATTCAATTAGTTCGCCGGCGCAATTCCGCAACACTTCAAAGGACGATCCATCCCGCGCCAGGAGACGATACTGCCAATCGCCGTCGGCGTCGGCGTCGCCAAAGGTCACCCTATCGCTCCAGCAGCCGGCAGCCAAGACCGTCTCAATCGCCTCGTCAGCGCTGGGATAGATAATCGTCCCACAGCCCGGCACGGTGCGTACCAGATGGTGAAACTGGCGCTGAATAGCCGCCAAATCGGCAAAGATATCGGCGTGATCAAATTCGATATTGTTGATCAGCAAGGTGTCACTGTGATAGTGCACAAATTTGGAGCGCTTATCAAAAAACGCGCTGTCGTATTCGTCCGCCTCGACCACGAAGAACTCACCGCCGCCGAGGCTCGCCGAGATACCTCCATCGAGGGGCACGCCGCCAATCAAATAACCCGGCTGTAGCCCGGCCCCTTGTAAAACCGCAGTCAGCATGCTGCTGGTGGAGGTCTTACCGTGCGTACCCGACACTGCGAGCACGTGGCGGTCGACCAACAGGGTCTGACCCAGCCACTGCGGCCCGGACATGTAGCTCAAGCGATGATCGAGCAGATACTCGACGCAGGGATTACCCCGCGATAGGGCATTACCGATCAGCGTCAAGTCCGGTGCCGGTGACAATTGCTGTGGGTCGTAGCCCTCGATTAATTCGATGCCAGCTGACTCCAGTTGATCGCTCATCGGCGGATAGACCCGGGCATCGCAACCGGTGACTCGATGACCCAATTGTTTGGCCAACTGGGCAACACTACCCATAAAGGTACCGCAAATTCCAAGAATATGAATGTGCATAAAACTCCTCTGGCTGCGAGTATCGCACCTGGCGCTCGCCCCTAGCAATCAAAAAACGGCGCTTGGAGCCGATAAAATATCTCGTCAATCGCCCCAGCCAGCCGTGCATAGCGTATAGTTGTCGGATCTCGAGACCCTCATTATCGCTGGCCATCTGGCCAGCGCTTTCGGCGTGCGGTCTAGTCTATCGGCAGCAGCAGAGAAAACTATGTTTAACGTAAAAAGAAATGCATTTTATGCCCAATCTGGCGGTGTCACAGCAGTGATCAACGCTTCAGCCTGCGGCGTTATTCAAGCTGCACGCCATCACAGCGACCACATCGGCAACCTGTATGCCGGTCGCAATGGCATCCTTGGCGCTCTTCGCGAAGAGCTATACGACACCGGCATGGAGTCCACGCAGAGCATCGCCGAGTTAATGCACACCCCCGGCGGAGCCTTTGGCTCATGTCGGTATAAAATGCAAGATCCAGCCGCCAGCGATAACGAATACCAACGCCTCGTCGAAGTCTTCGCCGCGCATGACATCGGTTATTTTTTCTACAACGGTGGCGGTGATTCGGCAGATACTTGCCTAAAAGTCGCGCAGATATCAGAACTGATGGGCTATCCGATCCGCGCTATCCACATCCCCAAAACCATCGACAACGACCTGCCACTCACTGATTGCTCACCGGGGTTCGGTTCGGTGGCCAAATACGTCGCTATTTCAACCCGCGAAGCAAGCCTAGATATTGCATCGATGTGCGATTCGTCGACCAAAGTGTTCATCCTCGAGGTCATGGGTCGACATGCCGGTTGGATCGCCGCCAGCGGTGGCCTAGCCGCCGAACGCGAGGGCGACCCACCGCATATTATCCTGTTTCCTGAAATCGCCTTTAATCGCGAGCGCTTCATTGCCAAGGTGCAAGCGACGATAGACCGCGAAGGCTACTGCGTGGTGGTCGCCTCTGAGGGTGCCAAATACGCCGATGGAGGACATATTTCTGGGTCTTTAAACCGCGATGCTTTTGGACACCAACAACTCGGCGGGGTCGCCCCGACACTGGCCAGTATGATAAAACATGCCCTCGGCCACAAATACCACTGGGCGCTAGCAGACTATCTACAACGTTCTGCGCGCCATATCGCGTCGAATGTCGACGTCGAACAGGCCTATGCCGTAGGCCGCGCCGCGGTGGATCGCGCGGTGGAGGGAGAGACCTCGATCATGATTTCAATCGAGCGTGGTGCTGGACCAGCATATAATTGGTCACTGGGATCTGCGTCACTCTCCGAGGTCGCCAATATGGAGAAATTCATGCCGGCAGATTTTATCAGCGCCGACGGGTTTGGCATCACGCAAAAGGCACGCGAGTACTTAGCACCACTGATCGCTGGTGAAAACTACCCACCCTACGCCAATGGACTGCCCAAATACGCCAAACTGAAAAACGCTCTAGTCGCTAAAAAACTCAATACAGACTTCGATTTATAACGCTAATCGCAAACACTAGGAGCGGGAAAATCTGTGGTTTATAATTAACCCAGCGACACTGTCTGCCGGATTAGCACTTGAGGGAACACATTTTTATGTCAGCAAAATTTTTCCAAATCTATGCGCGCTGCGTTCTCCACCGCCCGCTGCTGTCTTTGATAGCCCTGTTTGCGGTGACCGCGAGCATGGCCGTCGGGTTGCAACATTTCAAAATTGATGCGTCGGCCGATTCGCTGACGCTAGAAAACGACGAAGACCTCAACTACTACCGAGAATTGGTCGGTCGTTACGGCAGTTCAAACTACTTAGTGATCACGTACACACCGCGCGAAGGAGATCTGTTCGATGATCACAACCTGCAACATTTAAAAGCCCTGAGAGACCGCCTGATCGCCGTCAAAGGCGTCACTGGCGTACTTTCGCTGCTCGACGTTCCGCTGCTGTATAGCCCAAAAATTACTGTTGCCGACTTTTCCGGAGAGCTGCGCCAACTCCTCAGCCCTAACGTCGATCGGCAATTGGCGAAAACCGAATTTTTAACCAGCCCAATCTATAAAGATACCCTGCTGAGCGCCGATGGCCAGACCACCGGAATCATGCTCGATCTAGAACTCGACGAGACCTTTCTGCGACTCGTTAAGGAGCGCGATGCTCTGCGCTTAAAGCGTGACCGGGACGGCCTAGACGACGATCAAAGCACGCAATTGCAGCGCGTAAGCAAAGAATTTCTCGATCATCGCACCGAACAGACAGCAAAGAGTCGGCAAATGATTGTTGAGGTTAGATCGATCACCGCAGAGTTTCGCGATCGCGGCACACTCTACCTCGGCGGCCCGGATATGATTACTGCCGACATGGTGGATTATTTAAAGGGTGATTTGATCCTTTTTGGCAACGGCATTTTGCTGTTTATCGTAGCGACTTTGGCGGTAATTTTTCGACGACTGCAATGGGTTGTGCTGCCCTTAGTTACTTGCTTTACCAGCCTGACAATTATGCTCGGTTGGTTTAGTTGGATAGACTGGCGACTGACGGTGATATCGTCAAATTTTGTTTCGCTGCTACTGATCATTACCCTGGCGCTGACGATTCACCTGATCGTCCGCTATCGAGAATTGTCGAGTCGACAAACTGACGCCAGTCAACTGCAACTGGTCAGCGAGACGGTGATATCGATGAGCAAGCCCTGCCTGTACACCGTCTTGACCACGGCGGTCGCCTTCATCTCGCTGGTGGTGAGCAATATTCGGCCGGTCATCGACTTCGGTTGGATGATGACGCTCGGCATTATGGTCGCGCTGGCAGTCACCTTTACCGTTATCCCCGCCGGCATGATGTTAATAGGTCGCCGAAGTGATATCTCGTTTAGCGATTCAGTGTCCATCACCCACGTATTTGCAAGGTTTACCGAGCGACACGGCGGACTGGTTATTGCCATCTCGCTGCTTATAGGCGTCGCGTCCGGCATCGGTATCCTGCGCCTTGAGGTCGAAAATCGGTTCATAGATTACTTCCACAGCGACACCGAAATATACCGCGGTATGGAGACCATCGACACAGCTCTGGGTGGCACAACGCCACTCGACATTGTGATACAGGCGCCGAGCCAAGCGGCGACGGTCGTCGACAGGATATCCGCAGAAACCGAGCAAACCACGAATGAGAGCGCCAGTGCAGACGGGTTTGATGAATATGACGATTACGGTGATGATGACTACGCTGACGACGGTGGCTTTGACTCGAACGACGATAGCGAAAGCCCACCGCAAAGTTACTGGATGTCGACTGCAGGCCTTGAGGATTTAAGCAAACTGCAGGCCTTTTTGGAGGCGCAACCGGAGATCGGAAAAGTCAGTTCACTGGTGCAAATCTATCAGGTCGCCAATGACCTGAGCGGCCATCAATTAAACGACTTTGAGCTGGCTTTTTTACGTCAGAGCCTGAGTCCGGAGATCTATCGACAACTGGTCGCGCCGTATTTAATCGAAGAGCTCGACGAGACGCGAATTCAACTGCGTACCAAGGAAACCAGCGGCGATTTGCAGCGCTCTGAATTACTCGAAAAAATTCGCCTTTACGCCACCGATGAACTAGCCATCGCCGACCAAGACATCCGCCTAGGCGGCCTACTGGTGCTCTACAACAACATGTTGCAGAGCCTATACCAATCACAAATTGTCACGCTGGGGGCTGTTTTTGTCGGTATCATGGCAATGTTTTTGGTGCTTTTTCGCTCGCTGACCATTTCATTGATCGCGGTTATCCCGAATTTTTTAGCCGCCGCTGTGGTACTCGGCGGAATGGGCATAATGGGCATACCCCTCGACATGATGACGATCACCATCGCCGCTATTACAGTCGGTATCGGTGTCGATCACGCGATTCACTACCTCACTCGCTTTCGGCGAGAAGTCGCCGTCGATGGCGATTATATCGCCGCGATGTACCGCTCCCACGCGAGCATCGGGCGCGCGCTTTTTTACACCGCCTCAACCATTATCGTCGGCTTTTCAATCCTCGCATTATCGAACTTTATACCGTCGATTTATTTTGGTTTGCTCACCGGTTTAGCAATGACAGCGGCGCTACTGGGATCGATGACCCTGTTACCCAAGTTAATCCTGATAACCCAGCCATTTGGCCCCCCAGGCATCCATTCAGCCCACGACTCTAAGGCGTTCTAATAAATCATGCAGTTGGTCAATCTACAGGGCATTACCCTGAGCTATGGGCAGCCTCCGCTGCTAGACGCCGTCGATTTGTCGATCTATTCTGGCGAAAGAGCCTGCTTAATAGGGCGCAATGGCGCCGGGAAATCCACTTTACTGAAAATTCTCGGTGGCCAAGTCACCGCCGATGAAGGCTTTTTTAAGGTCAGTAGTGGGGTCAAAATTGCACAGCTTGAACAAACCGTTCCGGAGAATGTTGAAGGCACTGTGTTCGAAGTCATTTCCGAGGGGCTTGGCGCGCAGGGAGCGCTAATAAAACGCTTTCATCAACTCGTTCAAGCGGTCGCTACAGATACCAGTCAACAGCTGCTCAACGAGTTGGAGAGCTGTCAAACCGAGCTAGAACGGGTCGACGGATGGGACATTAATCAACGGGTCGAAGCGATCATTACCAAGATGGAGTTGGACACCGATGCGCAGCTTAGTAGCCTCTCCGGTGGCTACAAACGCCGCGTGTTGTTGGCGCGCGCGCTGGTCTGCCAACCCGATTTATTACTGCTCGACGAACCCACCAATCATCTCGACATTGAATCAATCCAATGGTTGGAACAATTCCTCAAAAAATGGGATGGCGCGCTGTTATTTGTCAGCCACGACCGCAGCTTTATGGAGGCTCTGGCGACGCGCTTTATCGAAATCGACAGAGGCCAGCTAGCCGAGTTTGCCTGTACCTACAGCGAATACCTGCAACGCAAGCGCGACATGCAAGAAACCGAAGATCGACACAATGCGCTGTTCGACAAGCGGCTCTCGCAGGAGGAGCGCTGGATTAGGCAGGGTATCAAAGCGCGGCGCACCCGCAACGAGGGTCGGGTCAGATCTCTCGAAGCCATGCGCCGCGACTATGCCGACCGGCGGGTGCAATTGGGTACCGCTAAAATGGATATTCAGCAGGCAGAAAAATCTGGCAAGATCGTAGCCGAAGCACGAGCCATCAATTTTCGATATGGCGAAGAACAGATCGTCAGAGAGTTTTCTACGCTGATCCAACGCGGTGAAAAAATCGGCCTGATTGGCCGCAATGGCGTCGGTAAGACCACCGTATTAAAACTGTTACTGGGTCAGTTACAGCCGCAAACCGGGCATATAAAAACCGGCACCAACCTAAATATTGCGTATTTTGATCAGTACAGAACGGTGCTCGATTCGCACAAGTCAGTTCAAGATAACCTCTCCGGCGGGCGCGATATGTTGCAAATCGGCGATAAATCTCGCCACGTGATCAGCTATTTGCAGGATTTTTTGTTTGCACCCGAGCGCTGCCGACAACCGGTCTCGGTGCTCTCGGGCGGCGAGCGGAACCGACTTTTACTGGCCAAGCTATTTCTTCAGCCCGCTAATGTGCTGGTGCTCGATGAACCGACCAACGATCTGGATATTGACACCCTCGATCTACTCGAGGAACTATTGATCGATTATAAGGGCACGCTATTGCTGGTCAGTCACGATCGTAGCTTCCTCAACAATGTAGTCACCAGCACGCTAGTTTTTGAGGGCGACGGCAAAATCAACGCCTATGTCGGCGGCTATGACGATTGGTTGCGCCAGCGGCAAACCCCCAGAGTAGCACCCAAAACCGCCACAGCGGTCACGCCAAAAAGTTTGGCGTCCCCCGCTGTCGCCAAGCTATCGTATCGCGATCAGCGCGAGTTAGATTCCCTACCGGCAGAGATCGAAAGTCTAGAATTGCAGATTGCAGGGTTATCCGAGCAGCTCTGTGATCCTCAATATCACAGCCATAATCGCACTCAAGGCGAACAACTTGGCGGCGAATTGAAGCGCGCGCAGCAAGCGCTAGACGTCTGTTACAGCCGTTGGGAGGTGCTCGATCAGGGTTAGTAATAGTCCTCTAACCCACGCTTTATTTATTCGTCTAGCGTGGCGAAATAATGGCTTTAGGCTTAAACTTACGCTCTTAAGGCGCAAGACAACGGATAACTATGCGTAAAAAACCCTTAGTATTATTGATCCTTGACGGCTTTGGCTACCGCGAAGAGGCCCAGCACAATGCCATTCAAAATGCCCACACGCCGGTCTGGGACGAGCTGTGGACGACGCGACCACGAACGTTGATCGAGACCTCGGGGTTGGCGGTCGGATTACCCGAAGGTCAGATGGGAAACTCTGAGGTCGGTCACATCACCTTGGGGGCGGGCAGGGTGTTATACCAAAACTTCACCCGAATCAATAAGGCCATTGACGACGGCGATTTTCAGACCAACGCAGCCTACTGCTATGCCATCGATGGCGCCATCCAGGCCGGCGGCGCGGTGCATATCCTCGGCCTTCTGTCGCAGGGCGGTGTGCACTCTCACGAAGATCACATCAATGCCGCCATCGAACTGGCGGCGCAACGTGGCGCCAGCCGAGTCTATCTGCACGCATTTTTAGACGGTCGGGACTGCCCTCCACGCAGCGCCAAGCCCTCATTGGAAAAGACCCAAGCCCTGTTTGAAGCTCTCGGCGTTGGACGCATAGCCTCGATCATTGGGCGTTTTTATGCGCTCGATCGCGACAACCGCTGGGATCGCGTTGCCATGGCCTATAAACTCCTCACCCAAGCTTCGGCCCCCTACAACGCCGGCGACGCTATCAGCGGCCTCGAAGCCGCTTATCAGCGTGGCGAAAATGATGAGTTCGTCAGCGCCACCTGCATCGGCGATATGCATTCGGACAGCGTTCAAATTAACGACGGCGATGCGGTTATATTCATGAATTTTAGGCCCGATCGAGCGCGAGAACTGACACACGCGTTGGTCGACGGGGACGGTTTTGACGGTTTCGAGCGCAGCGTGGTAAGAGATCTGCCCCACTTCGTGATGACCACCGAATACGAGGCTTCGCTGACCCAGCGCTGCGCTTTTCCACCAGTACCGATCATCAATTCTCTCGGCGAGTATTTGTCCAACCACCAAAAGCGTCAATTGCGGATTGCTGAAACTGAAAAATACGCCCACGTAACGTTCTTTTTTAGCGGTGGCCAAGAGACGCTTTACGACGGCGAAGAGCGCATATTAAAACCCTCGCCTAACGTCGCAACCTATGATCTTCAACCGCAGATGAGCGCACACGAAGTCACCGCAAGTTTGGTCAAGGCCATCCGGTCGGAGACATTTGACGTGATTATCTGCAACTATGCCAACTGCGATATGGTCGGTCATACCGGGAGTTACAGCGCTGCGATAAAAGCGGTTGAAACGATAGATAGCGCGCTCGACGAGGTCCTTCGCGCGCTTGCGGACGTCGGCGGCGAAGCCTTGGTGACTGCCGATCATGGCAATGTCGAAACCATGTTTGACGACAAAATTAACCAACCGCATACCCAGCACACCACATTGCCGGTGCCCTTTGTGTTCGTCGGCGAACGCGATCTTCACCTCGCGAGCGGCGGCAGCTTGGCCGACGTAGCGCCGACCATGCTGGCGTTACTGGGCCTCGAACAACCGGAAGAGATGACCGGTCGGTCGCTCGTCGAACAATGAAAACGATCTGGGCCTCGGTTAAAGCCTCCGCCCTAATGATCGGGTTATGCCTTTGTAGCGATCTGCAGGCCGAAGATCGCGAGCAACTCGAAGCCCTACAGCGCTCGATATCAGAATTACAAAAGACCTTGCAAAAGGGCGGGCAAGAAAAAAATCTTCTGCAAAACGAATTGATGTCGGTTGAACTAAAAGTATCTGCATTAAACGGCTCACTGCGCGAACTGGGGGATAAAATCACTACGTTAGAGCAGCGCCAAGGGCAACTTTTGCAGCAAAAAAATCGCTTTCAAGAGGGCATTGAAGAGCAGCGCGAAGCGCTTTCTCAACACCTAAATGCAGCCTACAAAATGGGCGCTCAAGAACCAATAAAATTGCTCCTCAACCAGCGAGATCCAAGTAAATTTTCACGCGTTTTTAGCTATTACAACTATTTTTCGCAGTCGCGAACCGAACAAATTGCCGCTCACCAGACCAGCGTTGAGGCGCTCGACGACTTACTGACAACCATCCAGCGAGAACGCGCCGATATCGACAACTCTCGGGCATCCCTTGCCAATAATCAGAACGAGTTGCTATCGCGCAAACAACAGCGCCAAAAAACCCTCGATAAATTGCAACTTTCACTCGCCAGTGACCAAAAAAAGCTCGGCCAGTGGAAACGCCAACGGGCGCGCTTACAGCAGGTGTTAAACAAGGTGGAGCAGGCTTCGCGCGAGTTGACTCTGCCTGATGACTATGTTCCGATCGCCTCCCGCAAAGGAACCCTCAATTGGCCGCTCAAAGGGCGTCTGCTCAAGCGTTTTGGCAATACCCGTAGCGGGTCATTGCGCTGGGAGGGTTGGTTGATCGACAGCCGCGCCGGCACACCGGTAAACACTGTGCATCAGGGGCGAATTGTGTTTTCCAACTACCTACGGGGATTTGGTTTGCTAATCATCGTCGATCATGGCGATAGCTTTATGTCGCTCTATGCCCACAACCAAGAGCTGTTAAAAGATACCGGAGACTGGGTTGAAACCGGCGACATTTTAGCCCATTCCGGAGACAGCGGCGGCTTGGATAATCCAGCGCTGTATTTCGAAATCCGTAAGCAGGGGAAACCGCGCAACCCCAAAGCCTGGTTGAAAGCCAAATAACAGGCGCGGCGATCGCCAGTGCCGCACACTTAGCGACTGAAACGCCAACCATAAACGCTATACTGTGGACCTAGTCCTCGCACCCAGCCGAGTCGGCCCAAGGAGATCAAGAAAATGAACAGCCTTGTCATATTTCTGCAAATCGGCCTCATCCTAGCAGTCTGCTCAACGGCGTTTGCCGACGAGGTCGACGGTCAGGATCAAAAGCCGGAAGCCGCTGTCGCAGAAAGCCGCTTGCCGCTGCGAGAACTGCGTGCATTTACCCAGGTGTTCGAGCAAATTCGCCGCGGTTACGTGGATGAAGTCGACGACACACAGCTTCTCGAAAACGCCATTGTCGGCCTGTTACTCGAACTCGACCCGCACTCTGCCTATTTGGATTTTAGCGATTACGAAGATCTACAAGAAAGTGCCTCAGGAAAATATGGCGGTCTGGGCATTGAAGTCAGCGCCGAGCGCGGCCTGATCAAAGTTATTGCCCCGATCGACGGTAGCCCAGCTAAAAAAATCGGCATCGAATCAGGCGATTTAATCGTCGAAATCAACGGTCAACCGGTGCGCAGCATGGCACTGCCAAAGGCGATCGATAAATTGCGTGGCGAGAAGGGCAGTTCTATCGATCTCGAAATCTACCGCGAGGGCGAAGACGGCCCCCTGCCCTTTACCATCGTCCGCGACATCATTTACAACAGCGCGGTGCGCAGTCGGTTCTTAGAACCGGGCATCGGTTACGTGAGAATCGCACAATTCCAGGAAAAATCGGGCAGCGATTTCGTCGCCGCCATCGAGGAATTAGAAACGCAGACATCGCCGGATCAACCGATTCGCGGACTGGTTATCGATCTCCGCAATAATCCGGGGGGCCTAGTTCCCGCGGCGGTGCAGATCGCCGATGCCCTGCTCGATAGCGGCACCATCGTCTACACCGAGGGCCGCATCGCCAGCTCCAACCAAAAATTTGAGGCCACACCGGGCGATATGCTGACCTCCGTACCAGTCGTGGTATTGATCAATGGCGGCAGCGCATCGGCCTCGGAAATCGTTGCCGGTGCCCTTCAAGACCACAATCGAGCAGCGATCGTGGGAACTCAGAGCTTCGGCAAGGGATCGGTGCAAACTATCATGCCCCTCGGCGATGGTCGAGCCGTCAAACTGACCACAGCACGCTATTTCACCCCCAGTGGACGGTCGATACAAGCGTTGGGAATCGCTCCAGATATCGTCGTTCCCAGAGCTGAAATCCGCTTGATCGACGCCGCGCCTGAATTGCGTGAAGAGGACCTACAGGGGCATCTACCGAACATTGACGACGCCAAGCCAGCACCGAAGGTCGAAGACATCAGCGACGACAATCAACTCCAAGAAGCCGTCATCATTCTCAAAGGTTTCCACCTGCTCGGTGGCAACCAGAAACCATCCGCGGTGCTTAAGTGATGTTGAGCACCAGTCGATCGACTTTTTGAAAACCGCGGGGCAGTTTGTGCCCGCGCCTGCCGCGCTCGCCGCGATAGTGCGCTAGATCTTTCGGTTTCATCACCAAGTAACGCTTGCCCGAGTGCACCACCAACGATTCGTCGCGACCAATAATCGCATAGTCGATCACGTACTCCTCACGATTTGCCAGACGCGATGCTGGAATATTGATAATCTTATTGCCCTTGCCGCGCGATAATTCCGGCAAGTCGGCAACCGCAAACACCAGCATGCGACCCTCGTTGCTTATTGCCGCTATCAAGGCATCCGCATCATCGATCAATTTCGGTCTGAAAACACGACCTCCACTGGGAATCGATACCACCGCTTTGCCGGCACGGTTCTTGGTGTACAAACTGCCAACCTGGGTAATAAAACCATAGCCTGCATCGCTGCCAAGAAGTATTTTTTGCTCGTCAGCAGCCATTAAAATACCGCAAAACTGTGCCCCGCTTGGAGGACTGAGACGCCCGGTGGCTGGTTCACCCTGCCCTCGGGCAGACGGGAGTGTATGGCCGGGCAATGCATAAAATCGACCGCTAGTGTCCTGCAGAAAAACGCTCTGATTGCTGCGCCCTCGGGTCATGGCCAGAAAGCTATCGCCAGATTTGTAGCTCAACAGGGTAGCGTCGACGTCGTGCCCCTTGGCCGCGCGAATCCAGCCGCGCTCCGACAAAACTGCGGTGATTGGCTCCGCCGTTAACAGGTCTTTCTCGCTGAAGGCCTGAGCTTCGCCGCGTTCAATTAACGGCGATCGACGCGCATCACCGTACTCGTCGGCGGTTACTTTGAGTTCGTTTTTTACCAGGGTCTTAAGCCGAGCATCGGAACCTAACAGACGCTCTAGCTCAGTTTTTTCGTTTGCTAACGCGGTCTGCTCGGCGCGGATTTTAACTTCTTCAAGACGCGCGAGTTGGCGCAACTTAGTGTCTAATACGTACTCGGCTTGAGCCTCTAACAATCCAAATGTGGCGATCAACGTAGTCTTTGGATGCTCTTCTGTACGAATAATATGGATCACCTGATCGAGATTCAAAAAGGCAATCAACAAGCCATCGAGTAAATGCAGGCGACGATCGACACGCTCCAAGCGGTAGGTCAAACGACGCCTGGTGGTAGCAATTCGAAATTGGATCCACTCGCGCAGGATAGTCGGCAAGTTCATCACCGTCGGACGGCCGTCGACACCGATAATGTTTAAATTGATGCGGTAACTGCGCTCCAAATCAGTGGTTGCAAAGAGATGGTCCATGGCGGCATTCACATCGACCCGGTTAGACCGTGGTGATATCACCAATCGCGTCGGATTTTCGTGGTCCGACTCGTCACGTAAATCTTCGATCATCGGCAATTTTTTATTTCGCATCTGCGCCGCGATCTGTTCAAGAATCTTCGACCCCGAGGCCTGAAACGGCAACGCAGTGACGATGATATCGGTGTCTTCACGGTGCCAAACCGCGCGCATTTTAACCGAACCACGACCGGTCTCATAAACCGCCTGCAAATCGCTCTGCGCGGTAATAATTTCGGCATCAGTCGGAAAGTCGGGCGCCTTCACATGAACCATCAAATCAGCCACTGTCGCCTTTGGGTGCTCCAGCATATGCAAGCAGGCGGCGACCACCTCGCGTAGATTATGCGGCGGAATATCGGTCGCCATACCCACGGCAATACCGGTAGTACCGTTGAGTAACACATTGGGTACCCGCGCTGGCAGTATCTCCGGCTCATCCATGGTTGCGTCAAAATTCGGCCGCCAATCAACTGTACCTTGAGCCAATTCGGACAACAGTACTTCGGCGTACTTGGATAATTTGGACTCTGTGTAGCGCATTGCAGCAAACGATTTTGGATCGTCCGAAGACCCCCAGTTACCCTGCCCATCAACCAGCGGATAGCGATATGAAAAGGGCTGCGCCATCAACACCATCGCCTCATACGCAGCGCCATCGCCGTGGGGATGGAATTTGCCGATAACATCGCCCACCGTGCGCGCCGATTTTTTGTATTTCGCAGTCGCCTTTAGACCCAATTCGCTCATGGCATAGACGATCCGGCGCTGAACCGGTTTTAGCCCATCGCCGATATGCGGCAGCGCGCGATCCAAAATGACGTACATGGAATAATCCAAGTACGCTTGCTCCGCATACTGGCGAAGCGATCGGCTCTCTTCACCGCGCTCGTTAAAGGTGACCATATCGTTCATAGTGAACTCTCTCTGAGTTAAATCTTACAGATTGCCAACGTCGGCCAAATTGCCTTTGACCTCGAGCCACTGTCGACGATCCGGTGCGCGTTTTTTTGCCAGCAACATATCCAGCGTAGCATCGGTATCATCGCCTGCTTGCAACGTCAATTGCACCAATCTGCGGGTATCTGGGTCCATGGTCGTCTCGCGCAACTGCAACGGGTTCATCTCGCCCAGCCCTTTAAACCGCTGAACGTTGACTTTACCGCGGACACCCTCGGCCTCTATTCGATCCAACATACCTTGTTTTTCGGCCTCGTCGAGCGCGTAGTAGACCTCCTTACCGACGTCGATCCGAAACAACGGCGGCATCGCGACGTAGATATTGCCCGCGCTCACGAGGGCGCGAAAATGGCGCACGAACAGGGCGCATAACAGGGTCGCAATATGCAGTCCGTCAGAATCGGCATCCGCTAAAATACAAACCTTGTGATAGCGCAGTGCGTCGATATTGTCCGTCGCCGGATCGACTCCCAAAGCCACTGAGATATCGTGAACTTCTTGGGACGCCAAGATCTCTTGTGAGTCGACCTCCCAAGTATTGAGTATCTTTCCGCGCAGCGGCATAATCGCTTGGTTTTCACGATTTCTCGCCTGCTTTGCAGACCCACCCGCCGAATCACCTTCAACCAAAAACAACTCACAGCGCTCGGCTTCAGCGCTCGAGCAGTCGGCCAACTTGCCGGGGAGCGCCGGCCCCTGGGTAATTTTTTTGCGGACGACTTTTTTGCTTGCGCGCATTCGCCGCTGTGCCGTAAAAATGCACAACTCAGCAATTTTCCCCGCTTCCTCAGTATGCTGGTTAAGCCATAGACTAAAGCTGTCTTTGACCACCCCAGAGACAAAGCTAGCGACCTCTCGCGACGACAATCGATCCTTGGTTTGCCCAGAAAATTGCGGATCTGCCAGCTTGATCGAGAGCACGAAGCTACAGCGCTCCCAAATATCGTCGGGCGCCAATTTAACCCCGCGAGGCAACAAATTTCTAAATTCACAAAACTCTCGAATTGCCTCCAACAGACCCGTTCGCAAGCCGTTGACATGGGTGCCTCCGTGGGGAGTCGGGATCAGGTTCACGTAGCTTTCCTGCACCAAATCGCCACCTTCGGGTAGCCACTGTAGCGCCCATTCAGCAGCCTCGTGTTGCGCGCTAAAAACCCCAACAAAAGGTAGTGGCGGCAATAGTTCCCAACCCTGCAAGGCACCCAACAGGTAATCCTGTAAACCGTCCTCGTAATACCAAGTGTCGGATTGCCCCGATTGCTGATCTTCAAAGTTGACCGTCAATCCACCACACAGGACGGCTTTAGCACGCAATACGTGGCGCAGTCGCGAAAGCGAGAATTTAACCGAATCAAAATAACCGGCATTCGGCCAAAACCTCAGTAGGGTGCCGGTATTGCGCGCTCCGCAACTATCGATAACCCGCAAATCTGCGGTCTTTTCACCGTCGGCAAAATCGATTTGATAGACATTGCTCTGGCGTTTTACCGTGACCTCTAACTTCTCGGATAACGCATTCACCACCGAGACACCAACACCGTGCAAACCGCCGGAAAACTGATAGTTGTCGTTGGAGAATTTGCCGCCGGCGTGGAGCGTCGACAGAATCACTTCGACACCGGGTATACCCTGTTCTGGATGAATGTCCACCGGCATGCCGCGGCCATCGTCGCCGACCGACAGCGAACCGTCCTTGTACAACACCACATCGATCCGCTTGGCATGCCCGGCGAGGGCTTCGTCGACGCTGTTGTCTATCACTTCCTGCGCCAAATGGTTCGGCCGAGTGGTATCGGTGTACATGCCCGGGCGCTTCCGAACTGGGTCTAGGCCCGTCAGCACCTCGATATCTTTGGCGCTATAGTTACTCATAGTGGTGTGTTTTCATACTGGTTAAGGTCATCTGATTATGCCATTAAAAATCGATAAATATCGCCGAGATGATCGGCAAAATTGATAAAACTGTGATCGCCACCCTGCTCGACGATCATCGAACACCCCCGGTAACGCGCCTCGGCATGACGATAATCCAACACCTCGTCGCCAGTCTGTAGCAATACATGGTAGCGCCGCTTATCGACGATAATCGGACGATCCCAGCGACGGTACTCTTCGACGTGGTGCGGTTCAAATCGCCACTCATCGCCGCTGTGGAAATGGATATTGGTACCGATGTAGCGATCCATCCCAAGCGCCGGATTGACCGCCGGGTTGATTAAAACCCCGCGATGTCCGTAGTGCTCAATCAAGTAGGTGGCAAAAAAACCACCCATAGAACTACCAATTAAATAGATCGAACGATCTCGATTGTCCTCCATCAATGCCCGTAACTGATGCATGGCGGCATTCGCAAACGGCGGTAGCTGAGGACAAAAAAATTCGATATCGGGAACATATTCCGCAAACCAATCGGCACTGATGCGCGCTTTTTGCGAGTCCGGTGAACTATTAAAACCGTGCAGATATAACAGGAGTGACATAGATCGCGCACCGTTTTATTAGACGCTAGTATAACGGAACAAGACACCCCCCAGCGACCAATTTATCGGCCCTTTCGACGAACCTCCACGCAGCAACTGGCGTCCCTTTTCAGGCATTTTAATGCCCTCATAAACAGCGCAGTTTTGCGGTTGCCCTGCCCGACGAAACCAATGATGTGGGAAATTCATCGCCAGCCACCGCGGCATCGCCGACCTTAACGACAGATCAAAGAGGAGCTTTTAGTTGACGACTGCTGCAGCGCAATCCGTGGGATAACAACTCGCTCAAAAATAAATTCCACTGCCACTTCTCATCCCGCGCGTACATCGCCGATGCTTCGCTGAGCACAAAGGGAATAGTGCGATCGCGATTCCACTCGACCACCTCGACCATCTGTGCGTCGCGGTAAAGACGCACTTTGATATCTATGCCGTCGAGCCATATGGGACCCGACCGAGCGGCTGAAATTTGTACCAGACTGGTATAGCGAGTGACCTCGACGATCCGCAGTGCGACGCTGGACTTATCGCCGGGGGCGGCGAATAACCAAGCGGTGGACCCCACCTGTCGAGTGTTAGACAATACCCGCAACAAGCGTCGATAATTTAACTCGCACTCCTCATGCAAGAGGGCCAAATCGTGGGTCTTTTTGCGCGCGTTCAATAAAAACAATCGCCAACTCCGTCAATTATTACGTCATATACACATCGAGCGGGGCATGATCTCCACGCAACCGCACTCGGTTTTGTTGCAGCCACAACCAAGCGATGGTCATCGCCGCACTGTTCATCTGACCACCGGCAAAAGCCGCCTCAACTTCAGGGTACGACCACACCTGAAAAAAGATATCTTCGGCTTCGGTGGGCAATCCAAACACGCCACCACGAGCAGTCAAATCAGTCAGCCCACAGAACAGGTACATTTTTTCGTCGCTACCGCCCGCGCTGACCAAATAATCGCATATCGGCACTAGGCGCTCGACGTCGATTCCGGCCTCCTCCTGTAACTCGCGTCTGGCGACTTCAGCTGGGCACTCACCCACATCGACCATACCGGCAACCACTTCGTACTGCCATGGCCCCTCGGCATGTTGCAACGCACCGATACGAAATTGCTCGACCAGACCCAGCGTATCGTTTTGCGGATCGTAAAGCAAAACACCGACCGCATCGCCGCGCTGAAACAGTTCGCGCTTGAGCAAGCGGCTCCAACCACCGCCAAATAACCGATGGCGAAGGCTGTAGCGTAGCATTTTAAAAAAACCCCGATAAACTATATCAGTAGTTTCGATACGCACATCATCACGGCCAAAACTATGTTTACGCACCTCGCCCCCTCGCTGATATTGATCGCCGCAACGCCAAAAACCGACCATAACATTGTTGCTGCACTCACGTACAGACACAGAAATCGAGATTGCAAAATCTGTGCAAACCTACGCGAGATGCGGACTCAACATTCTGCTAGACTAAACTCTAGACTCTGCTCATTCGCCTAAAGGATTCGACAGCCACATGAAATCTACCAAACCCGCTCAACGCACCGTAAAATCGCCCCTTCTGGCCTCTGCGGCGCTGATTGCCGCCGTGATTGCCGCTCCCTGTGGCGCGGAAAGCCTCCAGGACATCTACGAGATCGCGGTGATCCAAGATCCGGTAATCGCCGCGGCGCGGGCAACCTATCGCGCCGACTCCGAGGCGCGTAATCAGGGCCGCGCCGGATTGTTGCCGCAAATTTCAGCCAGCGCAAGCTACAGCGACAGCACCAATGAAGTGAGCGATCTTAGTTCATTTTTCGTTCAAGACAACGAGACCAAAACCGACTCTAAGAGCTACGCAATTAATTTATCGCAGGCGCTGTTCGACCTGCCGGCCTGGTACAGTTTTCAGCGCGGCAAGGACCTCACCGACAGCGCCAAGGCGCAGTTTGCTGCCGACCAACAAAACCTGATATTGCGCGTTAGCGAGGCCTACTTCAACGTGCTCCGGGCCTTCGACAACACCGAGACCCGCGACGCCGAACAGCGCGCCATACAACGCCAGCTAGAGCAAACTCGCGAGCGCTACGAGGTCGGCCTAGTGCCGATCACCGACGTCCACGAGGCCCGCGCAGTGTTCGACGAGGCGGCGGTCAACAGCCTCGAGAGCCGCGGTGCGCTGCGGATTGCCTTTGAGCAACTGCAGGTGCTCACAGGTCGCCGCCACCAGGTGCTCGCCGGGCTCGGCGCGCAGTTCACCGCCAGTGCCCCGCAACCCGCCGAGAGTGATGGCTGGGTGGATTTTTCGCTGGACAACAACTTTCGCTTAAAAGTCGCGATGCTCACCAAACAGGCCGCCGGTAACAAGGCCAAGGCGCAAAAATACCAGCATTTACCCAAGTTGAGCCTGTCCATGGGCTACCAAAAAAGTAATAGCGAGGGAATTCAAAACGGCGTCAGTGGCGTCGTCTTGCCCGGAGTTCCCCTAACCGCTTCTTCTAGAGATATTGACAGGGATAGCAACGGGTCGTCGGTGCAATTAAATCTGAGCATGCCGATTTATTCCGGTGGAATCCTGCATTCGCAACGGCGTCAGTCGGCGCATCGCGCCGACTTCGCCCAGCAAAACCTCATCGCTGCGCGGCGCAATACGATTCAATCAGCGCGCTCGGCCCATCAGAGCGTGATGACTAATGCAGCGCGCGTCGACGCACGCCAGCAATCGATCGTCTCGGCGCAGAGCGCGCTCAAGGCTACCCAGGCAGGTTATGAAGTTGGCACCCGCAACATCGTCGACGTATTGGTTGCGCAACAAGCGGTCTATCGCGCCCGACGGAACTTCGCCAATACGCGTTACGATTACATATTGTCGATGATGCGTCTGAAACAGGTCGCCGGGCAACTATCGCCAGACGACATCTACCAGCTCAACGCCTGGCTGCAACCGGAACTAGTGGTAAAGCGCAGCAGCATCATGGGCAGTTCTTAATCGGCGCTCGACAAGCCGCCAATTTCGAGTCGGTCGAGCGCTTGTAATAGGCGCGCCAAGGCCCCCCGATTGGCGGTTGCCACCGCCAGCGCCGCCGTACCCATCGCCTCTCGGCGACGGTTGTCTTGCACCAGCGCAATAACCTCGGCGGCCAGCGTCTCTTCAGACGCGCAGTACACCATAGCACCAGCCGCTTCGAGCAACCGCGCCACCTCGGCAAAATTGTGTACCTCTGGACCGCAGAGAATCGGCCGACCCCAGGCCGCCGGCTCGATCATGTTGTGACCGCCAACGGGCACCAGACTACCGCCGACAAACGCCATGTCGCAGGTGCCGTAGTAGGCCATTAACTCGCCCATAGTATCGCCAAGAAGAATATCCACCGACGCCGTCGGCGACTCCGATTGGCTCAACCTATGCAGCCTAAACCCCGCTTGCGTGCAGTCTGCAGCGACGCTATCGAAACGTTCGGGATGGCGCGGCGTCAACACCAGCAGTAGGTCTGGGATGTGCCGCTTAATCAACGCCAGCGCCCCCAAAACGATGCTATCTTCGCCTGCGTGGGTACTCGCCACCAGCCATATAGGGCGATCTTTGGGACCGCGCCAGCGGCGTTGTAAATGTTCGGCCCGGACTCTGACCGCAGTATCAAGTTCGAGATCAAACTTGATATTACCGGTCACTTGCAGCGCCGCCTGACCAACCCCCAGCGCCGAAAAACGCGCCGCATCGGCGTCGGTTTGCGCTGCAACACAAGACAGTTGCGCCAGCATTGGGCGCACCAACAGCGGCAGCCGTCCATAACCTCGCGCCGACCCCGCCGAAAGTCGCGCATTCGCCAGCACCACCGGAATATCCCGCGCTGCGCAGGCGGCAATGGTATTCGGCCAGAGTTCGGTCTCCATAATAATCAGCAGTTGCGGCGCAGTGCGGCGCAAAAATCGAGCGATCGCGGTGGGGCTATCGTAGGGTGCATAGCTGTGACCAACGGCCGGATCATCACCGGTTGCTGCGCGTATGCGCTGCGATCCGGTAGGCGTCATGCACGTGATGAAAATCCGCGCCTGCGGATAGCGCCCGCGCAAAGCAGCAACCAGCGGCATCGCCGCCACGCTCTCGCCCACCGACACCGCGTGCAGCCAGATCAGCGGTTGCGTCTCGGGTTGCTGGTCGATAAAACCCCAGCGCTCACTCCAGCGCTGGGCATAGGCTGGCGCTCTGAGCGCACGCCACAACAGCTTGAGCGCAATTAACGGCGTGAAAAGATAAAACAGCACCGTGTAGGCAAGGCGAGCGATAGACACCAAAAAATCCAGGTTGCGAGCCGATGGCTCCCGATACCTGACATACTACCTCAACGCGAGATATTTGAAATCCATATCTGCCAGCCGCAGCCGGAGATTGGACTCTCTGAATAGCGGTCGGCGGTTGAGGCGAACCAGAAAAACGCTAATATCAGCGCACCACATCCATTTCGTCGAGCAAGTTGTCGGCACCATCGACGTACTTCATCACCCAGAGCATGTAACGAGCATCCACCTGAATTGATCGATTTAAGCTAGGATCATAGTCCCAATCGCCAATAATACTCTCGTAAACGCCATCGAACAGAAGACCCACCAGTTGTGCCTGATCGTTCATTACCGGTGAACCTGAGTTGCCGCCGGTACTGTCGAGCGTCGCCAAAAAATTGACCGGCACCGATCCAAACCCCTGCGGATCAAAACCGCCAAACTCGCCATTTTCGATTGCCGCAAGCAATCCACTGGAAGCATCAAACTCGTCATCGCCGTCGATATGCTTGGCCGCGATGCCGGCCAGCGTGGTGAATGGCGTCGCCAATAAGCCATCCTTGGGCGCGTAACCCTGGACCTTACCAAAACTTACCCGCAATGAACCGTTGGCATCCGCGTAAATCGCCTTGCCGAGGCTCTGGTAAAACGCAATCAACGCCTGCATGTAAGCGGGCCTGGCCTCCTGTAGCGCACCGGTCAGCGTATTTTGCTTAGTTTCTTGTGCTAGGTCGTGTTCGAACAGAGCTAAGGCCAATTGGATAAACGGATCTTCGCTGCGTTCGAAGTCGCCAAAAGGCCGCTCCATCCACGCCAGACGTACCTGCTCGTCAGCCAATTGTGTGGTCGCATGCATAGCGCGTATTTGGGTGGCCACGCGGTCGGCATCGAAGTCCTCTGCGATAGCAAAAAAGCCATCGAACGGCACAATTCTCTCCGCCGGATCGAGCCCGACGTACTCTGGCATGAAGTGAATCAGTAATTCGGCGTCGACCGACCCATTGTAGCGTCCACTCACCCGTGTCATCGCATCTCGGAACCGCGCCATATCGCGGGCTTGATAACCCGGTTCTCGCTGGCTATCGGGCAGCGTGCGCTCATGGGCTAAACGCAGCAACCGACGCGCCGATGACAACATCGAATTACGGCCGATATAAGCCATCAAAAGATCTCTTTGCCGGTGTTTTTGTTGGCGTGTAATCAGCGCTTGCAGGGTATCGATAGTCGATGAAAACCTTTGGCTTCGACTGCGGTCAGCGTCGATCCACTGCCGCAGTGAAGCCTCTTGCCGACGTTTTTTGTGCAACATATCACCGCGCTTAGAGCTTTCTATCATCGAACCATAATTTTTTGCATAATTTGCCAGCGAGGCGAGGGTGCTCTGATACTTGATCCGCGCCTCGCTATCGGCAGGCGCTGTAACTTCGATGACCCGAATCATCTCCTCGCGATAGCGCTTTGCGGTCGGGTAACTCCAAGAAAACATCGTCGCAACTTCGTCGGCAATTCGATAGCGGTTGGTTCGACCGGGATAACCCGCAACCATCACAAAATCCCCGTTGGCAACCCCTTTTGCCGCAACGCTAAGATGGTTTTTGGGTGCGTAAGGTACGTTGTCCGCGCTGTAGTCCGCGGGTTTGCCATCGCCGTCGACGTAGGCGCGGTAAAACGACCAATCACCGGTATGGCGCGGCCACATCCAGTTGTCCGTATCGCCACCAAATCGACCGATACTCGATGCCGGCGCATACGCGAGGCGAACATCTCTGATCGCTAACTGCTTGATTAAATAGTACTCCAACCCGCCGTGAAAACTGTATATATCACAGCGGTAACCGGTGGGTTTTTCGCATTCAGACACCAGCGCCTTTTTCTCGGTTTGTATCGCTCGATAGCGTTCCAGTGGGCTCAGGTCGGCTGCCAAATTGGCGGTGATTTGCGCGGTCACACGATCCAACGACTCGGTCACATAGACTCGAGAACCGGGCGCTGCGCGGAGTTCTCGTCCGAGTGTCTCGGCCAGAAAACCACGTTCCAAAAGGTTATTATCGACCGTACTGTTGTGTTGAATACTACTGTACGCGCAGTGATGATTGGTGACGATCAGGCCTTTTGGTGAGACAAACGATGCCGTGCAACCACCGAGACTGATCACCGCGCTCATCGGAAAATCAGTGAGCTCCGAAATTGCCTCGGCGGGCATCTTTAAGCCCTTGGCCTTTAGCGTGGCGCGCAGTTCCAACAATTGTTGCGGCCGCCACATGCCCTCGTCGGCGCTGGTTGGCGTCGCCAAAACCAGAAACGTCACAACCACTGACAATGAAGCCAGTGACATGGAAGCGACGGTCTTCTGGGCGATCGTCGCGCAAACAGAAAAGGGAGTGCAACGTTGCAAGCACCTGCTCCTTATTAAACCGCCACTGGTGTGGCATTTCATCGACAATCATGGCCCTAGATGTTCGCCGCGTTAAGGCGACAACGGCCTACGCCAACCACCGCAAGCCAATGTCGCAACAGATGTGCTAACCGACCGGTTGCAACCATTTGGCATAGGCTTGCGTACCCCCGTGAACCAGATCGATGTACGCCGCCTGTAACTTTTCGGCTATCGGCCCACGCTGGCCATTGCCGACAACTCGCCCATCGTACTCTCGAATCGGCATCACCTCAGCGGCAGTGCCGGTGAAAAAAGCCTCGTCACAAATGTACACCTCGTCCCGCGTAATACGCTTTTCTCGCACCTCGATACCGTTATCGGCGGCCAGTCTAAATACCGTGTTGCGCGTGATACCGTCCAGACAGGAGGTCAAATCTGGCGTATAGATAACGCCGTCGCGCACCATGAAAAAATTCTCCGCGCTGCCCTCTGCGACAAATCCCTCGGTGTCCATCAGCATCGCCTCGTCACAACCGGAGTCTAGCGCCTCGCGCAATGCCAACATAGAATTCAAATAATTTCCGCTGGCCTTGGCTTTGCACATGGTGCTGTTGACGTGATAGCGGGTGTACGATGAGGTGCGCACTTTAAGACCTGCGGTCATCGCCTCTGGGGCCAGATAAGACGGCCATTCCCAAGCGGCAATACCCACGTGCACCTGAAGGTTTTCGGCGCGCAAGCCCATGCCCTCGGCCCCGTAGTAAACTAATGGGCGTATATACGCCTCTTTGAGGTTGTTGGCGCGCACCACTTGGCAGTGAGCATCGCTAATCTGTTGTTCGGTAAAAGGTATGCTCATATGCATGATTTTAGCCGAGTTGAACAACCGCCGCGTGTGTTCTGCGAGGCGAAAGATACAGGTACCCCGAGCGTCACCATGGTAAGCGCGCACACCTTCGAAAACACCGCTACCATAGTGCAAGGTGTGAGTGAGCAGATGCACCTTGGCATCGCGCCAATCAACCAACTCACCATCCATCCAAATGTAACCATCGCGGTCCGAAAATGACATCGTTTACTACCCCTTTTAATTGTTGCACGTCGATCAGTTGATCCCACGAATTTAAATTATGTTGGTTACAATGCGCCCGACGCGACGGTCTGTCTAGCGCAACCATGCGCGCTTCACGCTGGCCGACAATTTGCGCAGCAATCAAGTTCTATCCGCGGTCAACGGCGGCAACTAAAAGGCCACCAACAGGACTGCGAGCCAAGCTTGAAAGCGATTTAATTTAATCATATTTTGACTATTGGCGATAGCGCCAAGGCCACGCACAGCGGGATTTTTCGGGTTAATTAGACGGCGATAAGAGCCACATCGATGGGCATCAAATCAGAAAAATTCAGCGCTTGAAAAATGCCTCAGCCGCGCGGCTATCGCGTCCACCAAAGGCACAGGGACGAGTGCCGAACAACGTGGCATAGCGGCGGCGCTGACCTCCTTTGACTCTAGCTCCATCGTACTGTGAAGTCGACTCTAAAACGCATATCCTA
>DDJS01000005.1 GCA_002339165.1 Cellvibrionales bacterium UBA2618
CATCATTGCAACGGCCAATAGCCCGTTAACGACGTAACCCCTAACCAGTCGGCCCATGATAACTAGCCCGTCATAGTTCAGGTCGCAATCAAATGATCGCTTGATCGAGTTGCCTCGCAACCGAGCCGTCTCTTGAACGAGTTGTCTCGCGATCGGTTACCACAGCTATGGACGCAATGATTCGCCAGCAACACCAAGCGGCTAAAACCGATAGCGGATTTTGGCGATCAACGACTCGACCTGCCGACCGCTCCAGCCGGCATCAAACAGTGCCTGTGGGCCCTGATCACCGCTGTCGCTATCGAAGTAACCGCCGCGACTGTAGACCAAAAACACGTCTGACAAGGGTGCCAGTTGGTAGCGATAACGCAGTTGCAGCGCGGTATCGCTCAAGCTAAAGTTTGACGACGGCGACGACGATACCAGTAGATCGCCACGCGGGCCGAGTTGGTAGCCACTGATCACCTCGGCGTCGATAGCGACCCATTGAAACTTGAGACGAAATTCGGAGCGGGTCGACGGGTACCAGTCAAAGCGCAAATCTGCCGAATAGTGTTGTGAGTTATAACCGGCCAATTGTTGCAGATCGTCATCCCAAATTAGCCATGCTTGCTTTCGATCATAACCCAACTCGCCCCCCACGGTGATGGTCTCGCTAAGGTAAAACTGCGGTTTAAAGCGCAGCGAAACGCGGCCCTTTTCGGTGTCGTTGTAACGCACTTCAAGCTCGGCATAGTAGGCAAACTTATCGCCCCTTGGGCTCGCATACACGCCAACGGCACTGTAGTCAGTAGGCTTTGCGTACAGGCCGTTACCGCGACTGATGCGGTCGTCCCAAGCCGAGGTTGCAATATTTAACTCGTATAATAATTCGCGCGTCGACTTAAAAATCTGACTGTGGCCCCAATGCGCCCATAACGACAGCCGATCGCCGTGGCTATTTTCGGTGTAGCCATATTCGACCTGCGTAGAGCTGGATAACAGCGCCGACTCAGCCCCATATTGCAGGCGGTCGCGGCGCGTATGACCATAAAATTCGCGAAAGCCATTACGGCGCATATAACCCATGTCATTGATGTCAAACTGATCGCCATAGTCGGATAAATACAGCACTTGCTGCCACTCGTCGCTCGGGGTGTACGACCACCGCAGCCAACCTGCAAGATCGCGATCATTCTGCGTCAACTGCCCGCGCTGATCGCGATCGCGCACGTCGCTGTGCAAAAGTTCTGCTTTTAACCGGATGCGCTCGTTCGGTTGCCAATCCAAATCGAGCGCATGCACCGTCGCCTGCCGATCTATGGCATCGCGCGTCACCCGGGTCAGCCGATGCCCGAGTGACAGACCAGCCACCTTGCGCTGCAGACGCGAGGCAATAAAATCACCCGCCCCATCTGCCGACGCGTCATCTTCGCGCACCACAAACAATCCAACGTCGGTATTGTCGCCAAAACGGCTGAATTTTAACCCCATATCGACGTCGATCAACCCGCCGCCGTTCGCGCCCGAGCCGATACGCCGGGTATACAACATCTGGTCGTCATTCGGAATCTGGCTACTAAACAACGACTGGTTTTCGGTGAAAAATGGCCGTTTCTCACCCACCACGGTTTCAAATGCCGAAAAATTCACCACCAAGTCGTCGCTTTCAACCTGCCCAAAATCTGGGTCGAGCGCGCCGGTTATTTGGGTATTGCTATTCGGCCGCCAGATAAAATCCACGCCGGTATTGAACTCGCTGGCCGACGATGAGGCGCCGTCCCTGTAGAGGTCCTGACTGTAGCTGATATAGGGAAACCAATCGAAACTCGAAGTGGCCACCTGATCGACTTCGATCGGGTGCCAGTCTTCCATAAAGGTTGGGCGACTGTAAAAGGCATTCGGATAGGCAAAGCGCAGCGATTCGTTGTAAACCACCCGCGAAAACCATATGCCCATCGATTTGCGGCCATCGGCGGCGGTTGACATGGGTGCGACGGTCCACGGAATGTGCATTTCGCTGTACCAGTAATCGCCATCGGCGGAGGTCTGCGAATACCAAATGCCATCCCATTCACCCGAATAATCGCCGGGCGTTACTATACCGTCTTGGCGGGAATTGGCCGAGCCCACGGTAAAATCGTAGCCCGCCAAGGCGGTTCGATCAAAATCGATGCTGACGATATTGCGGTCCGCTTCAATTTTTGCATCGCGCGCAAAGCGCCGCATTACGCGTTTTACCGAGGCTGGTTGATAATTGATGAAGCCGACGTAAATGCCCTCGTCTGAGGTGACCATGCGTACTTCGGTGGCGTATTTAGCGGGCTCGCCGGTGAGCGGTTCAACACTGACAAAATCGCTGTAGACCTCGGCGTCGCGCCATTCGGCTTCATCGAGCACGCCATCGATGGTGATGGCGGCGTTCAGATGCACCGCTATTAACGTCGACACCGACCCGATTAACGCCCAACAGAATTGCCTTTTTACAGCCATAAATAGCGTGACTCGATCAATCAAAATTCACTGCGTACTCTATACCCAATCACGGGAATTACTAGAGC
>DDJS01000054.1:0-780 GCA_002339165.1 Cellvibrionales bacterium UBA2618
CCAACTCTGTGCCTAACGTAGTACCAGACATCACCTAAAGTGCAAGCTAAGAACTCAGCGGCACCTTTAACATCAAAGTACTCACGCTCAAGTATCCCCGTAGCAGTGTTTCTCAGCTTCCCTTGGCTATTCTCGTGCTTACCCAAGCATACCTAAACACGTCAAGGTCACACACGCCTTTTATACTGATTAAAAAAACAGTATTTTAAAAAATTAAAGTCGTGGTATCATACATACGTGGTTGTATACCAAGAATATTTTAGTTAGATATCCAGACAAGATTTTCTACGCCTGACTGCCTTCTTTGCGGCCCCCGAAAATATATAAATTTTTTATTTTAACATTGTAACTTTGATGTTTTTTGGCATTGTCTCGACACCTGCTGACCGCAGTTTTGTGCCTGCGAAAGACTGCTTTTACGATACGTGGACGCATATTAGACATCAACTTTGAGGCGCTATGACTAAAGACAACACGGACCGTCGAATTTTTCAACCAACCATTCTGTCTTTTGTAAAAGACTACCCTAATATATGCTCGCTTGCTGGTTTAGCTTGCACTGTTTCATCCATCTACTTCAGTATTACTGGCCTCTACTCAGCCGCTATGATTGGCATGATTTGGGCAGTTGCTTTTGACTGGGGGGACGGACTTTTAGCTAGAAGAATGAAAGGCCGTACTGGGCACCATCGCATGTTCGGTGCACAACTAGATTTGTTAATAGACATAGTAAGCTACGGCGTAGCTCCGGCTGTACTGTTATTGTGTTATGGCGATTTA
>DDJS01000054.1:1193-5814 GCA_002339165.1 Cellvibrionales bacterium UBA2618
CGCATCGAAATATACAGGCCTAGCGCTGGATAATAATAGTATTCTTTTGGTGTTTATCTTTCTCTTTGAAGGTTTTTTCAGTCACGACGCGTTTGCCATCGTTCTCTATACCTGCTGTATGGGGATTTCCATCTTAAATGTATCTCAAATAAAGACGCCCAAACTTTCGGGCAAGCCGCTCAATGTTTATATTCTCGGAATCTACACACTAAGCATTACCGCCATTTACGCATGGCAAATTTTTTAAGATAGAACCAATTCAATAAAATTACCTGTAGGGGTTAAATGAAATAATGATCGTATATACCGTTGGCACGTTTGATTTATTGCATGTGGGACACATTGCGTTGCTAGAGTATTGCAGAACACTAGCCGATGTCGTAGCCGTTGGTGTTGCATCTGATCGAGTAGTGAATTCTTATAAACCCAATGTGCCTGTAATTCCCCTTGATCAACGAATGGACATGTTAAAAGCTATGCGGTGTGTTGATATTGTAAGGCCCTACCATGAACTTGAGTATGTTTCTGGGTGTGAAGAACTAAATATCGACATATTTGTGGTGGGAGAAGACTGGGGTAAAAAATCTCATAATATTAATGTGGAATCCTATTTAAAAAGCAAAGGAAAACAACTCATTCAAGTACTCTATAATCCGAGAACTTCATCCACTAAAATTAAACAAAACACTATCGCTCAATCACACATAAATAATTACATTGAGAAGTCTGTTGCATGAAAAAAGGTCTCTTGCCTGCGCTTTAGGGGGGGATCAGGTTGATAAGCACACCTATTCCCTCCAAGCATGCATAAGCACCCCTAAGATAATCAGCCCAGACCGTCATCATACTAAACCTCTTCTGTAGCTAATCACCTCTCACGTAAGCTATTTCAAACTGACTATCAACCGTATGCGCCAAAGCCATTTCAGCACTACGATCATCTAAATTTGTCTCCTCACCAATGTAATCCCTAAAAGTACTCCCAAAGCCATGAACAGTCGCATTAGAAACGTCCGTACGCTTAAGCGCCGAAGACATCCCTGCATCACTCAAGGGCTTGCCTAAGTTCTTTAAAGAACCTCCAACGAACACAAAATCATCCAATCTCTCCATACCCTCCAGAAGCTCTGGAGCATCGTCACTCAAAGCACATTTGAACTCTTTACGATCCTTCATATTCTTTGCGCGTACAGTGCAAACCTTCTTATCTAGGTCAAACTCCTCCCACTTTGCATATCTCACAGGTTCTTGATACTGACAGTCAGTATCAAGAACCTTAGCGCCACGCCACCAACGCCATTTTTCTAAGCCAATACCCTATAAAAATCAGATACATCCCCCATACGGCAGAGCTTTATGATGGCCATCGCTGCCTTCCTCAAGATGCATCTGTTGCTTTAACTTCTCTGGAGCAGGATAAATAGTGCTTAACAATCTGTAATCCCCCCATTATTAACCGTGGCTAAAGTAGAGGGTAAAGCTGCCATCATTAGCCAGCGGGCTGGAACGCCGCCTATAGCAGTATTCGGGCGTTGATTATTGTATTACCAAAGCCATTCAGTAGCTAATTGGCGGGCCTGTTCTAAAGAATCGAAAACATGAAGATCGAGCCATTCATGCCGCTCGGTACGGTTGAACCGCTCGATATAAGCGTTTTGCGTTGGCTTGCCGGGCTGTATGTATATCAACGTTATTCCCTGGCCATTAGCCCAGTTTACTAGCGTCGCTGATATATATTTAGACCCGTTATCGCAACGAATGGCGCTAGGCTTACCTCGCCACGCAATGATCTGCTCTAACGAGCGCGCAACCCGCGCGGCGGGCAGTGACAAATCGACCTCGATATCCAGCCCTTTGCGGTTGTAGTCGTCAATGACGTTAAAGGTTCTTGTTTTCCTACATCACCCAAAGAATCGGACACAAAGTCCATGGGACAGCATTGCTTGGGCGCTGTAGGGGCATCCAGAACGCCAGAGTGGTCACGAACAATACGGCTGCGGGGTTTAATGCGCAAATAAAGCTCTAACTCGCGATAGATACGGTAGACCCGTTTGTGATTTCAAGCACAGCGTCGGACGTTAGAAAGGTGCCAGTAACACAGACCAAACCCCCAGCGCTTATGGCGATCGGTGAGTTGCAACAGCCAGTTAGCAATGACCATATTCTATCCGCTGAGCTTGGGCTGGTAGCGATAGCAGCTCTCGCTAATACCATAGGCAACGCAGGCAAAGCGTATACTGATTCCATGCTTCTCGACGCCTTTTTTGGCCATCTCGCGTCGCGGAGATGGCCAAAAAAGCTTTCCCTCAAGAGCCTCCCGCCTAAGATCGGCTTTGAGCCGCTCCTCGGCATACATCTTTTTAAGGCGTGAATTTACGGCTTCCAGCTCCTTGAGGCGCTTCATCAACGAGGCATCCATTGCTCCGTACTTCGAGCGCTACTAGTAAAAACTGGCCATACTCATGCCGCGTTCTCGGCAGAGGTCGGTCGCTGATGCGCCCGCCTCGGCTTGCCGTAAATATCGCAACTATTTGACTCTCGGCAAATCGAGACTTTTTCATACGCCACTCATCGTAGCATCATCATAAAGTCTCTACTTATAACCGCGACTAATTTCCGGGGGGATTACAATCGGCGATGACTCCCATAAAGAGTCCCATGACGGCATAGAAAAACATGAAGACAAACCCTACTAACAATCCAAATTAAAATTAGATAGGTTTAACTCAGGTTTTCTCCAGTTTGATAAGCTCACAAGCAGTTGGCGATCGATAACATTAAGTAACGTCAAAAATAACAGTAAGCCTATATCACTCAGCTTAACTGAATCATTGTCTTGGCCGATCGAATCCATCCTCTTTACCCTATTAAAATCTCGTTTGAGTTGATAGTACAATTACGCAATTAGTGTAGCCGGCTACATTTATATGGTCGGGGTTATCGCTAACCTTGATGCATGGTTAAAACTTCAATGCTGTCCATGACTCGGAACTTTTAATATAATCGGTCGGCCAAAGCGGCAGCGACCAATCTGGCGATAAACATAGGGCTCTAGCGACAATCCAAGTCCCGTTATCAACTATTTATAGACAGTTTTTATGCCGACAGAATACCCAAAACGTACGCTAAAAAAGAATTTGAAGCGCGAAAAACTGACAGTCGCGGCAACGCTGCTTTTTTCTCGTAACCGCCATCAGAGCGCGACTCTTGATGAAGTGGTGTGAAAGGCCGGCGTTCACGTACAGGCGCTATATAAACACTTTAAAACTAAAGAAGAGCTGGTAACCGCCTCGGCGGAGATCGTTATTGCAGGGCATGGTTTGAAGACAAATTTACAAGCCATTCCACCTTCGTAATTTGGCGAGAATGGATTAAAAATTCGGTTACATACCTTACATGTCTGGGCCTTCGGGGGTCCAAAAAAAGCAGCTATGTTCTGCGTCTTCACTAATGAATGACAGTTATCTACTGATTGTTTATGCGGGTTATGAAAAGCTGCTGGCCGAATACCTTGCTCGTGATTTTATGATGGACAAAAAAAGCATCGGCTTCCGCGCTTGGTTGCCTGCATGTTATGGTCGGGTAACAAAGCCGCAATAAAGCGATGCGCTGGGTTCGACACCGCTAAAAATATCTTGGGTGATAACCAAAGCGTCATAGACGAAAGTATTGGGGTTATTGACGACGTTGAAAAATTATTTGCCGGCTATATTAAACTTCCCAGACCTTAAACGAGCCCTAAAAAGGGTCCCAAAAAGAGCGGCAGGATGACTATGGCCCGACCTGAAAAAACTTTAAAAATCTACGGCGTTCCGCTATCCCAGCCAGTTCGAGTGGTTCTCTGGCTTCTTCTTTATAAACGCGAGCCCTTTGAATTCATATTGGCGAATCCTGGGTCAACGCGAGCCAATGGCACCCGCCACCCCATTTTTTTAGCAATAAACCCAAACGGGATGATTCCTTTTATGGAAGACCCCGACACCGGCGTAGCCATCGCAGAAGCGCATGCTATCTTGGTTTATCTCTGCCGTAAAAATGGCTGGTACGACCTCTACCCGGAGAATCCAGCCGGGTGCGCTAAAATAGATGCGATCCTCCACTCTCATCATCGGGGTTTACGCAACGCATCTGTGGGATTTTTTGCGCCCAATGTTCGCAAGGATCTGCATTTCCCAGAACCGGTTGTAGATATAGCCCACAAAACCTTCAGCCGAGCTCTGCGGGTAATAGAAGATAACCAGTTAAATCAGTCTCGTTTCCTTATCGGCAATGAAATGACAATCGCTGACCTCGCTAGTTATGTAGAGATAGGACAACTGCAACCGCAGTTCACTAACCTATTTGACTTCGAGCCATTCCCCAACACAAGACGTTGGATGCACGATATGGCGCAGATCGAGGGACATAACGACGTGCATGCCTGCCTGACACGACTTGGCGATATTAGTGCCCAAGAACCCGACATTGAAACGATCATCGCCGCCAACAAACTGGGGTTTGCGACACTCGCGCAACGACAGTCGCTAACTGCCAACTAATAACAATCTATTATTGCTTGAGTACTGTAAGAATGGTGGGCCGTGCTGGGCTCGAACCAGCGACCAATTGGTTAAAAGCCAAC
>DDJS01000054.1:6142-7979 GCA_002339165.1 Cellvibrionales bacterium UBA2618
TGCTCTACCAACTGAGCTAACGGCCCCCAGAGGAAGGCGTATGATACTGGCAGGAAGACAAATTTCAAGTACTATTTTTGGTATTCTGTCGGATCCACAACACCAGCATTTTTAAAGCCCATTTTACGCAACTGACAACTATCACAAAGACCGCAAGCAAGACCCTCTGGCGATGCTTGGTAGCAGGACACGGTAGCACGGTAATCGACGCCCAAAGCAATCCCGCGAGCGATGATCTGAGCCTTGGTCATATCGATCAGCGGTGTCTGAATGGTTAATTTACATCCCTCAACGCCGGCGCGCGTCGCCATATTGGCCATCGCCTGATAGGCTTGAATATACTCTGGTCGACAGTCTGGGTAGCCGGAATAGTCAACCGCATTCACGCCAATAAAGATTTCGCGCGCCTCCAACACCTCGGCCCATCCCACCGCAATGGATAGAAAGATGGTATTTCGTGCCGGCACATAAGTGATCGGTATCACGCCATTTTCAGTGGTCTCTTGAGGCTCTGGTACGTCGATCGTCATGTCAGTTAAGGCCGACCCACCAATCGCGCCTAAATCCAATTGAATGACTTTATGTTGAATAGCACCGAGAGATTTAGACAGCAGCTCAGCGGCGACCAACTCGGAGCGATGACGCTGCCCATAATCAAAACTTAGCGTGTAACATTCATAGCCGTTGTCGATCGCCATGGCCAATACGGTCGTCGAATCTAGGCCCCCAGAGACCAACACCACCGCCTTAGGATTTTCGATTGACGACATTGCACACCTCCGTTCTCGATTACAACAAACAGCAACAACCCAGAGCAGCACCTGCTTAGCTGGCCGCATCAGATCTCGCTTGGTTGTCAGCTTAAATTTTACCTAACGCCGACTGATCGCGCGTTATAACAGCGACACGTCCGGCGACGCCATAAACATAAAAATCCTACCGCGCATTGCGCGATAAGACCACGGGGTGGGTCGATGAGAAAATATTTTTATGCTAGAAGTTATCTTCTAAATAACTCTTGGCTTTCGACGACACTGCACCGCTGCTAGCGGCGGCCACCTCGAGTAATTCTCTTGCCCGCGAGCTTTCGCCCAACTGGTGATAGATTTTACCAAGTTTAAATCGCGCGTCCATCTCTTTGCTGTGTCCGGAATGCTGCTCGACGATACGCGAAAACTCTTGTCTGGCTTCTTCGTCGAGGCCTTTTAATAAATAGATTTCGCCTAACCAGTAACTCGCGTTCGCCAAATAGGGGCTAGCGGGGTACCGCTCTATGTGCGCGTTAAACGCAGCCACCGCACCTTCCATATCTCGCTGCTTAAGCAACAGTGTCGATGCCCTGTCATAATCCAACTTGATGGCCTCGTCATCAGTGCTGCTCGATGTCTGCACGGGTTGCACTCGCTGACCCTGCGTCAATCGACCTGTCTGGGCTGTGGCGACATCGGTTCGATTTTCCGACGTTATTACAATCCGTCGATCCAGGTCGAGATAATCGTCGAGTTGCTGCTGCTTAACCTGTTGCAAACGAAAGTTCAGAGTCTCTACCAGACCGCGTAACTCCTGAACCTCAGCGCGCAGTAATTGCAATTCAGAAAATGCGTCCGACTGAATCACCGGCACCGCACTGGCGAGTTTTTCGGGGGGGTTAAAGCCCGTTGGATCGAACGAGGGTTGTTGAATGCTCGCCGGGCTCTCCTGCGCCGGCGAACTGAGGTCAGACACAGGTGCCAAAGTCTGGGCGCCTAAACCTATACTTATACTCGCACTCAAGAGTAGAGCAAGCACCAGGCTTACCGCCCTAAGTGCACCCATTGCAAACCTTTTAGACATCCTT